>DATKPS010000220.1:0-63550 GCA_035524015.1 Candidatus Sulfotelmatobacter sp. | reverse complement strand
CTCGAGTCCTGTTTACGTTCAGCGCTCTTGCCCTTTTGCTGCTCTTCCCACTCTTTGTTTCTGCTCAGGACACCGGCTACATCAGCGGAACCGTCATGGACAAGTCTGGCGCCGCCGTAGTGGGCGCCCACGTCACCGTGACCAACATAGGTGGGGCCTTGACCCGCAATACAGTAACGAATGACGTGGGAGCATACGTCATTTCCGGTCTGCCCGGCGACACCTACAACCTCACGGTCACCGCAGACGGATTCCAGAAATTTGTGGCCGCGAAGATTGTCCTCAGCGTGGCGGAAAAGGCGCGTATTGACGTTAGTCTGAGCGTCGGCTCGGTCACGCAAGAAGTGGTGGTCACCGGAGAAAGCGTCGCCCAGGTAGAAACGACTTCTTCGGAATTGGCTACCACTATTTCCGGCAAACAAGTCGACCAACTGGAACTAAACGGCCGCAATTTTTCGCAACTGGTAAATCTTGCGCCGGGCGTGGTAAGCCAAACCGGCCAAGATGAAGGGGTAGTTGGTGTGAACGGCAGCATCGCCTACGCGATCAACGGCGGCCGCGTCGAGTATAACAACTGGGAACTCGACGGCGGCGACAATATGGACAATGGCTCCAACGGCACGCTGAACGTCTATCCCAACCTCGAAGCCATCGCCGAGTTCAAAGTGCTCACCTCCAACTATGGCGCGCAATACGGCAAGAACGGCTCTGGGACGGTGGAAGTGGAAACCAAGTCCGGCGGTAGTTCTTTCCACGGCAGTTTGTTCTATTACGGCCGCAACCAATTGTTCAACGCGAAAGACTGGGCACAAGGCTACGCCGACGAGCCGAAAGCTCCTTACCACAAACACGATTGGGGCTACACCATCGGCGGCCCAGTTTGGATTCCCCACGTCTACAACGAAAATAAGAACAAAACGTTCTTCTTCTGGTCGCAAGAGTGGCGCCGCGAAAAGGTTCCTTACTCCTACAACCAGAACGTGCCTTCGACTGCGGAACGCTCCGGTAATTTCAGTGACCTTTGCCCGGCCTACTCGCCCACGACTCCAGTGAACGCCGTGACCTATCCGGATTGCCCAACGCAAGTCGGTTCCGGCGGCATGGCGTTTCCCGGCAACAATGTCCCGATTGATCCCAACGCGACATCCTTGTTAACGCTGATTCCTTCGCCCAACGGAACGTATAACGGCTACCCGGCATTTTTTGAGACCGTCTCCGAACCGACGGACTGGCAGGAAGAGCTGATTCGCGTCGATCACAACATCACCGACAATTACCGGCTGACCTTCCGTTACATCCATGACAGTTGGAGCACCGTCAATCCCACTCCGCTGTGGGGCAACGGGGCAAGCTATCCCAACGTGCAAACGAATTTCGTCGGCCCGGGCACCAGCTTTGTGGCGCGCTTGAACGCCAACATCAAACCCACGTTGATGAATGAATTTGTGGCCAGCTACACGGCCGATCATATTAATCTCACGGCGCTTCCCGCCTCTGGCGTAGACATTACGGTTCCGCAGGGTTTCACCATGGGCTCTCTGTTCGACAACAATTTTGGCGGGCTGCTTCCCTCTTTCAGCGTAGGCAACAACGTAGCGTACGGCGGCGGCTTTTCCTCTGACACCGGCTATTTTCCGTGGAAGAACGCCAACCCCACCTACACCTATCGTGATAACATGACGAAAATCTGGGGCAATCACACGTTGCAATTCGGCGCCTATTTCGTCGCCGCGCAAAAGAACCAGCAAAACTCCGTCTACGTTCAGGGAATCCTCAGCTTCAGTAATGGTGCCCCGATCAGCACGGGCAATGGTTTTGCCGACCTGCTCACGGGCAACGTTTCCAACTACTCCCAGGTGCAAAACTCTCTGTACTACTACGACCGCTACAAAATTGCCGAACCTTACTTCCAGGACGACTGGCGCATTACCAAGAAACTCACCCTCAACCTCGGCCTTCGCTGGAGCTTCTTCGGCCGTTACCAGGAGAAGTTTGACCAAGAGTTCGGCTTCTCTCCGTCGGCCTGGAATCCGGCCCTAGCTCCGGTCATCGATCCCAACACCGGGGCGCTGGAAACCAACAGCAGCGGCCAACTCATCGGCTATCAATACAATGGATACATCCAATGCGGTAAGCCCACCAGCAGCTATCCTGGCGTTTCCGGCGGGGTGCTGGGCTGCACTAAAAACAAACTGGTAAATCCGGGCCCGCGGGTCGGCTTTGCGTATGATCCCTTTGGGGATGGCAAGACCGCGATTCGGGGCGGCTATGGCATCTTTTTCGAACACATGAACGGTAACGAAGCCAACGCCGAAGTGCTGCAACAAGGCGCCGCGCCTAATTCGCAGAACTCCTCGCAAAACAATGTGGTTGGCTATGAAAATATCGGAGCTGGCGGCGGTCTGGCGTTTCCAGTCAGCCCCATCTCCATTCCCGGGCAAATCGCGTGGCCTTATGTGCAGCAGTGGAATTTGGGCGTACAGCGCGAGCTTCCCGCGCAAGTGATTCTTTCTGTGGCCTACGTTGGCAGCAAGGGTACCCACCTGACGCAGGAACGCGATATCAACCAACTCCACACCGTTCCCGCGGCAGACAATCCCTTCCTCGCCACAGGCGCACCTCTCGATCCCACAGGTGCAGACTGCAACAATATCGTGACCAACTCGGCCGGTGTGCCTATCTCGGCGACACTCGGCAACGGCACACCCGTTCCGACGGCCGCGTTGAATAACCTTTTCGTGGCGTGTCAGAACAACGCCAACCTGGTGCGACCCTACTACGGCTACGGCACCATCCAGAGCGTGGAGACCAGCGCCAACTCCATCTACAACGCGCTGCAAATTTCCGCGACTCGCTCCGTCGGCCAGCTCACCTTTAGCGCGGCGTACACTTACAGCCACTCGATCGACGACTCGTCGGATCGCTACGACACCGCGTTCGTGGACTCCTACAATGTGGAAGGCTCGCGCGCCAGTTCCAGCTTTGACATGCGCCAAAACTTCGTAGTCAGTTACGTCTGGGCGATGCCTTTCTTCAAACAGCCCGGCCTGACGCACACAATGCTCGGAGCGTGGTCGCTCTCCGGCATCACAACGATTCAAACCGGCACGCCGGTAAATGTGACCAACGGCACCACCTACGGCGATTCGGCCGGACTTGGCAACGGGGTGGGCACCGGCTCCCGGCCCGACATCGTGGGCAATCCCAATTCCGTCAGCGCAGCGCAAAAGTCTGCGGCAGCAGCCGGGGGTGTGTTCGGCCCGCTGTACTACAATCCCGCCGCCTACTCCCTGCCGGTTGGCCTGACTTATGGTGATGTAGGCCGCAACACTCTCTATCTTCCGGGCCGTGTGAATTTCGACTTCGGCCTCTTCAAGAGCTTCCCCTTCAAGGAAAGGTACGCCTTCGAATTCCGTTGGGAGACCTTCAATCTCTTCAACCACACGCAATACAATGGGATTGACAGCACCATGGACTGCACGGGAGCGAGTTTCAATGCCGGTGATCCCACTTGTCTTGCTTCTTCAGGCTTTTTGCATCTAAACAGTGCCCATGCCGCTCGCCGTATGCAATTCGGCCTGCGCTTTCAGTTCTAGTTTTTCCGCCCAGATGCGCGGGGTACCTGGTGCAGGTGCCCCGGCGCAACTCTGGCAACTCCAATAAAGTTAACGCCCTGTTTTCACCGTAGCGTTCCATGTACAATCGCAGCATGAATCGCCGCACATTTATTGAATCATCCATTGCAACTGGTGTGCTTGCTTCGCTCCCTTCCTCCGCGTTCGCCGCCGCTCACTCGATCGAACGAGTCGGCGTTCAGCTCTACACCGTCCGCGACCTCATGAAGACCGATTTCGCGGGCACTATCGCCAAGGTTGCCGGTGTCGGCTACAAAGAAGTCGAATTCGCCGGCTATTTCCACCATTCCCCCAAGGACGTCCGCGCGATTGTGGACAAGAACGGCCTGACCGCGCCTTCTTGCCATGTCAGCTACGACGTGGTGCAGAACCACTGGCCGGAAACCATCGAAGCCGCACGCATCGTCGGTCACTCGTTCATCGTTTGTCCGTGGATCGACGAGAAGGAGCGCAAATCGGCGGCGGGTTGGAAGAACGTCATCGATACCTTCAACAAGGCCGGCGCTGCCAGTAAAAAGGCGGGCATCCAGTTTGCCTACCACAACCACTGGTGGGAGTTCGGGCCCGACGCCGCGCTCGGCGGCAAATTGGCTTACGATTACCTGCTCACGGCCTGCGATCCGGACCTGGTCAAAATGGAGATGGACCTTGGCTGGATCAGCGTTGCCGGCAAGGATCCCGTGTCCTATTTCACCAAATATCCCGGGCGCTTCCCGCTCGTCCACGTGAAGGATTTCAAGACGCTGCCACACTTGGCGCCGGATCAGATTGCGACGTTTGACCCCAGTGAGCTCGAGAAAACGTCCATGACCGCTCCGGGTTCCGGCATCATCGATTGGAAACGCATCCTGTCCTACTCTGACCAGGCCGGCATCCAGCACTACTTCCTCGAAGACGACATGCCCAAAGATGATTGGGGCGTCCTGAAAGCGGGCTACCAGTATCTTTCCACGTTGCGTTTCTAGCACATTCTTCGTTGGGGTCCGTCGCCATTTGCCGGAGGCATGCGCGTCTGGACCCCAATCTTGCCGAGAAAGACACTCGTTGAGGTTCACTTTCGTCTTTCCCTCGCTGTAGTCCTCCTCTATAATCCCCACTCAATTTTCGGAGCCCGACCTTTGCCCGAACCCGCCAGCTCGGTAGAGCGCTACTGCCTAGCTCTGATTACAGACAGCACGGAGCCTTTCGCGGAAATTCGCAAAAATGTGGGCAGCGAATTTCGCACTTTCGTCGCTACCACCGAGCACGAAATCAAGGCGGTGCTGGAACTCTCGGAGCTGCACGCTGTTCTCTTTAATCTGGACTGTATCGGCGACGGTCCCATCGACGGCCTGGAAGTGCTGGAGGAAATTCGCAAACTTCGCGAGGACGTCGTGCTGGTGGCCTTCACGAAAACAAATAGCCGGTCTCTTCCCTGGAAAGCCAGCCAGGCGGGCGTCGACGAATTTTTCTTGTTTCCGATCAACTACGATGAGCTGAAGATCGTTCTGCTGCGGGCCATCGAGAAACGCGCACTCGAACTGGAAGGCCGCCGGGTGATCCAGCAAGTAGAAAGAGGCACGGCGTTCTGCGGCCTGATTGGTTCCAGCCCGGCCATGGAAAAGGTGCAGCAGGCGATTGAAGCGGTGGCGCGCACCGGCGCCAGCGTGGTGCTGCGGGGCGAAAGCGGCGTGGGCAAGGAACTGATCGCCAATGCCATCGTGCAGTGTAGCGAGCGCGCAGACAAACCCTTCGTGGCGCTGAACTGCTCGGCGCTGCCCGAATCGCTCATGGAGTCGGAGTTGTTCGGCTACGAGAAGGGCGCGTTCACTGGAGCGGATGGCGCCAAGCCGGGCCTGTTTGAAGTCGCTCACACGGGCACCGTCTTCCTGGACGAGATCACCACACTGCATCCCAGCCTGCAGAGCAAACTGCTGCGCGTGTTGCAGGAGCGGGCGGTACAGCGCCTCGGGGGCCGCTCTGCCAAGAAGATCGATTTTCGCCTGCTCTCGGCCACCAACGACGACCTGGAAGACTGCGTGCGCAAAGGCCGCTTCCGCGAGGACCTGTATTTCCGCATCAACGTGGTGCCCATCTTCGTGCCGCCGCTGCGCGAGCGCGACGGCGACATCGCTATTTTGGCCGATCATTTCCTGCGCATCTACTGTGCTTCGTCCAAGAAGCCGCTGAAGTCACTGCACCCCGACGTCCTGTCGATTTTCGAAGATTACAGCTGGCCTGGGAATGTGCGGGAGCTCGAGAACATCGTCCAGCGGCTGGTGGTTATGGTGAATGCGGCGGAAATTACCCCCGAGCATCTTCCCCAGCACATGCTCCAGCACAGCGCCGCCAGCCAGGAAGCTATCTTGATCCCGGAGTCCGGCGTGGATTTCGACGCGGAGATGCAAAAGATCGAGATGGCCTACCTGACAGCCGCACTGCGGCGCACTTCTGGCCGGAAGACGGCCGCGGCGGCGCTGCTGCACGTCGACCCGCAGCGGATGAAGTACCTGTGCCGCAAATACCAGATCGAGTAGAGCGCCGGACGTGGCGCGAAAGTGGTTAAAAACTAACCAATGAGAGGTTAATTTTTGACTACGGTGAAAAATTCAACCGGCCAGGTACGCGAGGACAGCAGCAGTACTTTGGTACTAAGTAGCGCATTTTCAGTAAGGCCGTAGCGCTACAGTGCTCTTAGTAGGGTTTGGCACTAATCCTGCTCCATGGACAGGCGTCTGCGGAAACCAAATTTCAAAGAGAAATCCGAGGAGAACAATGTCCATCCAAAAGAAGAGCCTCATCAGCACCCTCAAGACCACCAAGAAGGCGAACGTGATTAGTTCCATGCCCGAAGCTGCGCACAAAATGAGCACCCCGGCTGTGAAGACTTCTGCCGTGAAGACTTCTGCTGTGAAGACTTCTGCCGTTAAGACGGTGTTGAAGAAAAAGATGTAATAATTTGTCTTATCTCAAACACTTTAGAAGGCTGCCTTCAGGCAGCCTTCTTTTATTTTGCGACCGTCCTGCTACCAAACTTTGCGGTCCCAAACGTTCTCCACTACTTCCAAAGCCATCCTTCCGATGCTTCTCCTATTCCCATACACTCTGCCAATCCCGCTCATTCCCGGTTTCAATTCGTCTCCAGGATTCTTCACGAGAATATCCACAAAATAGTACAGTTGTAGCCCAACGGACTGAGCTTCCTTGCCAGCCTCTTCCGCTGCCCATGGAGGCGGCTCAGTCGGCCGGCTAGAAACAAGGGCAACTTGCCCCTCCCTTCGCCGCAGTACACCGTCAAACTGCAGCTTTGCGGTTTCCCCAACCCGAATCTTATAAAGGTCATATTCTGAGAGATAGATTCTTGCGCGCATTTGAGTAAGGTCAGCAACTTCCAGGAGTTCGCTTCCTGCTTTCAAATATGTGCCCAATTGGTCTTGGACTCTGGGTGTTACTACCGTTCCGGCAATGGGTGCATGCAATTCCAGCGCGGCATTCATGTCAGAGACCTGTCCATACTGCTTTGCCGACCGTTCTTTCTCCAGCAATGCATTCCCGTAATCGCTATATTTCAGCGCCGCCTGTTTGGCTTGCGTGGAGGTCAGGACAACACTGGCCCTGGCATCCTCAAGACCGGATTGCACGGGAAGGTTGCTCAAGCTAGCCAGTGGAGTGCCCACCGAGACTCGCTCTCCCTCCTGCACAAAAATCTGCGAGACTGTGCCCGGCACGCGGGCTCGCACCACGGCCTGGTTCATTGGTTCCAGTACAAATCTGCCCGGAACCGAGTCTTTCCAGATGGGCAGCCCGAAAAACAGTATCAAGATGCCACCGGCGATCGCCATGTGTTTTGGCGTAAACCAGGCTAGGACGCGGTCCTTTTTATCCAAGTAAAGAAATTTCATAAAGTTCACCAATAAGCGGATTCGCGAACGGAAAATCAGTAGCGCAACTCCAATTTCGGGAATAAACCCCCATTCGGGACTGAAATTCCTGACGAAATTTCCCACGAAACGCGCCAGAATGTAGAGCACCGTGTAGCTGTATGCTCCGGAAGTAAGCGCATAAACCACAAAGGGAATTCTCCTTTGCTTAGGAACATAAGGGACATCCACGGGCAAGCGCCAAATGTGCTTCTTCACCCAAGCAGACGTAAAGGCCGTCGAATCCTCTTTCAAATCGCTAATCCCTACTATGTCGCACAACATGAAGTAGCCATCGAGCCGAATCAATGGATTCAAATTCGCCGTTATGTTCATAAAACCGCAGAGGATCACCACGAAATACGCGACGTTATGTACCACTGTCCCAGGGCGCGAAACCCACCAGATCGGGCATGCCAAGGCATACAGCAGCAATTCCGACCATACGCCAGCGAACGTCATGGTCAGTCGCTGGTGAACCGTTCCCTGGACAAACCCTTCCGATGTGTCCGTATAAAACGCTGGCAGGAGGTAGACGAGTGCAAATCCCATCGCCGGGACACGGGCCCCGCTATGTTTGCAGGCATGTGCATGTGCGAGCTCGTGGATGCACACGATCGCCATGCCTACCGTGTACATGTAGAAGACATCCGTCCACGTTCTTTTCCATAGATAAAAATCCAAGGAATCCTGCCAGATCTGAGACCAATGGGCGACCGTAATCGCCCCGGCGATCAGCAACGCGGCCAGACATAATGCCGTAAACCACCACGTATAGATGAACCGCGTCTTCTCATACAGCCGGGTGATAAACCGGTCTGGGTTAAATGCGGGAAAATCCACGTCCGCAAGATCAGACCAGATGTTTTTCTTCTTCAGCTTTTTTTGCCGTTCCTCACGGCTCATCTGCATCAACTGAATGTTTTTTTCCTGGGGCGTCTTGTACCAGAAATTGCTGGCATCCATGCTGGCTGCAAATTCCCTTACGCATTCTGTGTCATATTGAATCCCTTTTTCTTGCGAGTATATTTCGGCGATCTCCTCATAGCTTCGCTGCCCGTTAAAAAGCTGCGCAAGTTCCCATGAGTTCTTATCAAACGTACACATTCCGCCAGCGCATGGAACATAAACTCGAACGACCGTTTTTCCGCCCTCAATGTGTTCCCGGAAGGTCATGCCCGGGTCCATCCGCGGATAGGTCTCCGCCAGCTTGCGTGCCGGGATGTCCGGCAAAGCGTTATTTAAGACGCGGGTGAGATTCATGGCACAGCTATTGACTGCTTTTGATCTTCAAATTCGCGGTCATGCCGGGCCGTAAGGAGCCCGGCTTCCCGGTCAACTCCACCAGCACTTCGAAGGTTCCGCTGGAGGGATCGACGACCGGGCTGATTTCCTTCACCCGCGCGGCATGCTGTTCCCCGGGCACATCCGGCGTGGTTACCGCGAAAACTTGCCCTGCGCTCACATGACCGAAATATTTTTCCGGGAGAGTAAACCGCATCAGCAATGGCGCCTCCTCCGTGACCCAGAACAGCCGCTCGCCCTTGTTCACTTCCTGCCCTTCGCGCACATATCGCCGCGCGATCACTCCATTGAACGGTGCGACGATTTTCGTTTTCGCCAATTCGAGCTCCAGCGACCGTTCTTCCTCGTGTGAGGTATTCAATGTCTCCTGTACGCGCTTGATGTCCCACTGATCGGACTCCGCCTTATACTGCGCGTGCTGCAATTGCTCCTGGGAAATCAGTCCCAGATCCCACAAATGTTGCGCGCGCACGTAATCCGCTTCCAACACTCCGGCTTCGGCCTTCCAGTTGTTCAAATCGTCGGCAATGCTGCGCGATTTTGCCCGCGCGGCCTCTAGATTCGCGGTGATCTGCCGGTCGTCCAGCTGCGCCAGCACGGTACCCACTTTCACGCGCGCCGGTGCATCCACCAGGATCTTCTGCAGCACGCCATCGCGCTGCGCGGTAACGTCCACCTGATGTTCCACGATGATCGGTCCGGTTACGACCAGACCGGGATCGGCCTCCACGGGTGGCGCTGCTTTGATTGGCGTTGGTGCCGGTGCGGGCGCAGACGCGGCGTTGGTGACTCCCGTAACCATGGGCTTGCTTTCGCCGCAACTTACACATGCGAGCGCCGCACCTAACGCTACCGCCGCCATTGCACTTCTCATACTTCCCCTCCACATCTTCACCATCCCAGCCAGTACCACGCCTTCGCGTACATCCATAGAAACATCCGCCGGAACAATACGTACCCCGCCGGATACCAGCCGACTCGCACTTTTCCTCGTCCTTCCATCCCGGAGCGAATGGCTCCGTCGGTATTCGGCACGTCCACTCGCGCAAAGAACACCGGAGTCTCGTGCTGTAGCTCCGCCTTCGGACTGACAATGGCTACATTTCCGCGAAAAGTTCTGGTCGGATAGCTGTTGAGCTTCACCACAGCTTTCTGTCCCGGTTTCATGAGCCCGGCATCCGTGTCGTCGATCCCTACATCGATAACGGCCTGCAAGGTGTTGACGACTTCGGCAAACGTGTCTCCCTGTTGCAGTTTGCGTCCGGCAAAGTTTTCAACGTGTGGCGTGGCAACAATTCCGTCGATGGGAGAGCGAAGCTGCGCCCTATCGAGCAGTTGGCGATCGCGGTCGACTTCGGCCTTCCAAAAGTCGGCTTGGACGCGATGAACACCGGCTTCAGTACCATCGTTGTTGGCCAGAGCGCGGTTCATCTGCAGCATCGAGGATTCGTACTTTGCTTGCGCTTCAGCCAGGGCCGAACGTACGTTCCATGCTTCCATTTCGGCCAGCTCTTGTCCCTTCTGGACCGCTTGGCCCTCGCGGACAAACACTTTGCCCACGACTCCGTCAAATTCAGGCTGAATCAAAGCACGACGCCCGGGGGCAACGACAGCATCGCCATCCACTCGCAGCGGCAAGGGGCAGGCGACCAGAAAAATCACCGCAGCCACGCCAAGCCCGACGTACATCCGGCGCTTGCGCTTCTCCATGGCCATGAACTTGCGCTTGCGCACCAGCACCGGCTCGAGCACGGAGATGAACGGCACTTCCTTGTACATCTGCGCGTTGCGCAGCGCCACGGTGGCCTGACCGGCCAGCACTTCCAGAATTTCGATATGCGCCGGCCCCAGAAAATCCGGGTCGCTGCTCTCCATGGCTAACAGGCCGACGCGTCCGGTGTCGTCGTTCAGCGGGCGCGCATAGAGGCCACGCATTCCCGATTCCGCAAAATACTTCCGGAATTTCGCGCGCGTCTCTTCGCGGTCGCTGTCGATTTCATCGGCCCGCTGACCCACGTGCACGACTTCTTCCGATAGCGCGGCCCATTGCAGAATATCGTTGAGCGGCGCGACGTCCGCCGCATCCGCGTTCACCTGAGTCAGACCGGTCACCGCGCTTAACTTGAACCGGCCGTTCTGCTCCAGCAGAATGGCCGCGCGTTCGTAGGGTATAACCGCCTGTGGCGCGTTCACGATGGTCTGCAGCATCCGCTCCAGGTTCAGCGTGGACGTGATTTCGTGGCTGACGGTGTTGAGCGTTTCCAGAATTTCCACTTTGCGTTCCGCCATCAACAGGCTGGCATTGTGCAGCGCCGTGGATGCGGTCTCGGTCAAACTGCTCAGAGTAAACAGATCGTCTTCGTCAAACGGGGTCCCATCCAGCTTGTTGATCGCCTCCACCACACCCACCAGTGCCCCTTTATCGAGAATCGGCGCGGCGATCAGCGACACGACGGGCGATTCCGGCATGGCCTGATTCCGTTGCATGAGGCGCTCATCTCCCGGATCCTCAATGCATACACTTTCGCCATTATCGGAAATTGTCCCTACGATGCCTTCATTCGGCTTTAGCACCTGCCCCTTGAAGCTGGTCGGGTCTGCGCCCGCCTGGTGCATCAATTCCACGGATTCATCTGGCTGAAGCAGCCAAATATTCACAGCTTGGCAGGCTAGAACTTCTGAAAATTTTGAGCCGATCAGCGGCAGCAGTTCTTCCATCTCCAGCGTGGAGGAAAACACTTTTTCCAGGTCGTAGAGTTGCGTCAAACGGGTGATGGAAGTGAGTGTGCCGTGGCGCTCGTCCTCGTAGGCCTGGGCTGTCGAGAGGGCGGCGGCAGCCACCTCCGTCGCCGGGAGCAGTGTTTTCACGTCGTCCTCGGTGTTTGCTTCTGCGAACGCCAGAATCTCGATAGCGCCAACCAGGTTGTCTTGATGGACCAGGGGAATGCAGGCCAGCGAAAGCAGCGTCTTGCGAGTATCAATGTGCGGATAATCTTCGCGTTTTAAATCCGGCGCGACGCGCAGCGAAGGGAAGGCATCCACCAGTAAAGTGCCCAGGACCCCGGAATCGGCCGTGATGGTTGCCTGGTGGATGGCGGCTTCGCCAACCATGGCGCGCGGCTGCCAATAATTGCCCTGCCCGTTCGATCCCAGGGTGTACACACTTACGGCACAATCCGGAAGCAGCCCCGCGACAAAGTTTGCCAATGTCCGCGCCCGCGGCGACACTTCTTGCTCCGCAAGCAACTGGCTGGATAATGGAAAAAGATCGAGTACGGATTCCTGCTCTGAACTTGCCAAGGGGCTGACTTTCTGTCCGTCCGGATTGGGGACCTGACCCTTGCGCTGGACGGTGTTTCTTGCTTTTTGCGCTAAGATTAACTAACTTGTGCGGCGAACTGTAGCAAAGGCCTTTCGGGGTGTCAACGAAAGGAACTTCTTCACCGGCGGGGGCTTTCCTCTAGGGAGTGTGTGCCTTGGACATTGAGACCAAGACTGTGGATGGGGTGAAGCTGGTCAAACTGAAAGGGCGCCTGTCCATGGGTCCTCCGCTCGATCGTTTCAACGCGGCCATGAACGAACTGCTCACCCAAGGCCAAAATCGCATCGTCCTGGATCTGGAAGAAGTGCCCACCATCGATTCCAGCGGCATTGGCATGCTGGTCCGCCACCTGACCATGGCCAAACAGGGCGGCGGGGCCATTCGCCTCCTGAAGCCTTCGAAGTTTACGGTGCAGACTTTGAAAATGGTGGGCCTGCTGAACCTGTTCACTACGTTTGACGAGTCCAAGGACGCGGTCGCCTCGTTCCAATAATTCTTTCCGGCTCAGGCGACGCTAAAATCGCTCGCGGCCTCGCCCGCCGTGGGGAAAAATCGCATCAAGCGATCCACATGGGTCATCACCAGGGTATCGTGCACCAACCCGGCCGGTCCGGCAATGCGCACTTCTCCCCCGGCATTTCGCACCCGCCCTTCACACATGACGATGATGCCCACACCAGTGCTGTCGATCGAGTCCAGCCTGCTCAGGTCGAAGACAATCTTCTTGACGCCCTGTTTGAGCAGCTCCGCAACGCTCCATTCCACCTGACGGCTATCGTTGCCCATCATCAGCTTTCCACTGAACTCGAGCAGGCAGACGTCCGCGGCGGGCTGGCTTTTTTGTAGTTGCAGGATCATAACAACCTCATCACTCCGGCAGTTGCGATGTCCCTATAAGTAAAACCCAGGGGAGGTACCTCGCGAATCGATCGGGCAGATTTCGCGCTTCCACAGGTCGCACGATAGTAGGTCCAGGTGCTGCGTCAGTCAATCAAAAAGCAGTTCACTTTGCTGCACAAAGTGGCGGGCAAAACCGCGGGAACTAACCGGCTGGCGCGTGGGAATCCCCCCCAGGAGCGCGCAAAAAAAAACCGGAAACCCGCGATGCATCCACCGGGCGCCTTCAGGAATCCAAAAAGGTTGGACTGCTGGGGTTAGCCTGCAAGCGTTTTGCTAGGTCGTTCGAGTACAATCCTACTTGGGGGAAAGTTTTGAAATTTAGCCGAATTGCGTTCCTTGCCGCTCTTGCGCTGTATCTCCTGCACCCATCGCGCCTGCCGGCGCAGCAACCACTGATACTCGACGACCTTCCACCGGCTTCCCAAGATCTCCTGGCCGCTGCGCCACTGCCTCCGCAGGCTCCTCAGAGCCCTTCTACCTCCGCCACGCCTCAGGAACCCAAGGCCGATCCGTCGACGAACGGCTCGACGATCGAGTCACCCAAGCCAAAAACCGACGATCAGACCGGTGTACAGACCAAGCGCATTCTCTGGATCATTCCGAATTTCCGTTCGGTCAGCGCGGATACCCATCTGCCGCCGCTATCTTTCAAGGAGAAATTCTGGCTGGCGACGCAGGATAGTTTCGATTACTCGGCGTTCATCTATAACGGGATCGTCGCGGGAATTTCCTTCGCGGAGAAGTCGGAGCCATCGTTTGGCCAAGGCGCTTCCGGCTACGGCATCTACTACGCGCACACCGTCGCCGACAACACCATCGAAAATTACATGGTGGAGGCCTTCGTACCGGCGATCACCAAAGAAGACCCGCGGTACTACACCCTCGGCCGCGGTGGCTTCTTCAAGCGCTCGGGCTATGCCCTGAGCCGCGTGGTCATCACTAGAAATGACGCTGGCAACAATACCTTCAACATTTCCGAAATCGCCGGTGCCGGAGCCGCGGCGGGCATCAGCAATCTTTACTATCCAGCGGGAAATACCTGGGTCAAAACCTATCAACGTTGGGGCAGCCAGCTCCTCCAAGACTTCATTTCCTTCGAATTTAAAGAATTCTGGCCGGACATCAACCGCGCCATCTTCCACAACAAATACTGACTCGTGTTGCGGCTGACTCTGCAAAACGTTTCCGATCGCTGAGGAAAAGTGCGAGAATCGTAACTCGCTCCCTGCTGTCCACGCGGCATTCGCGCCAGCGGTTCCCTCGAACCTAGGTTACACGCCGGAGGTGTCTGCATGGGATCTGCTTTGGATATTCATCGCCTGCACTTTGCGTTTACGGTGACTTTCCATTACCTCTTTCCCCAGTTGACCATGGGCCTGGCGCTGCTGATCGTGGTCTTGAAAACCATGGCCATCCGTAGCAACGACGAGCACTACAACCGCGCTGCTCGTTTTTGGGGCAAGATTTTCGGCATCAACTTCGCCATCGGCGTGGTGACCGGGATTCCCATGGAATTTCAGTTCGGCACCAACTGGGCGGAATTCTCTAAAGCGGCCGGCGGAGTGATTGGCCAGCCGTTGGCGATGGAAGGCATCTTTTCCTTCTTCCTGGAATCCACGTTCCTGGGGCTATTTCTCTTTGGCGAAAAACGGCTGGGCCGCTTGGGACACTGGGTCGCCGCGGTTCTCGTATTCATCGGCTCGTGGCTTTCCGGATACCTCATCGTCGCCACCGATGCCTGGATGCAACATCCCACCGGTTACCGCATTCTGTCGAACGGGGAAATCGCGCTCTCGAGTTTCTGGGGTCTGATCCTGAATCCCTGGGCTCTGGCGCAATACGCGCACAACATGCTCGGGGCGGTGCAAACC
Organism: Candidatus Sulfotelmatobacter sp.; assembly: GCA_035524015.1. Taxonomy (GTDB): domain Bacteria; phylum Acidobacteriota; class Terriglobia; order Acidiferrales; family UBA7541; genus Acidiferrum. The sequence goes on along the minus strand of DATKPS010000220.1, from coordinate 48,618 downwards.
GGTTGTTTTGTGATGGCCGCGGTGGGCGCCTTCTACGTTTTGTCGAAGCGCGAACTGTTCTACGGCAGAACCTTCGTGCGCATTGGCGTGGCGGTCGGGGTGATTGCCGCAGTTCTGCAACTGTTTCCCACCGGCGATATTCAGGGGAAGCTTGTGGCCGACCATCAACCGGTCACGCTGGCGGCGATGGAAGGCTTGTTCGAATCGCAGGATGGGGCGCCGCTCGCCGTTCTTGGCCAGCCTGATCTGCAGCGCCGCAAACTCGATAATCCGCTGGAAATTCCTTCAATGCTGAGCTTTCTGACCTATCGCGAATGGAAGGCCCATGTGCGCGGACTGGATTCGTTTCCAGAGTCGGATTGGCCGGACACCATCGAACTTCTTTATTACAGCTACCACGTGATGGTCGGCCTGGGCACCATCTTCATCGCCGTGATGGGGCTCGCCGCGATTCTTCTCTGGAGCGGCAAATTGTACGAGTCGCGCTGGATGCTCTGGTTGCTGATGCTGTCCGCCCCGCTCCCTTACATTGCCAACACGGCCGGATGGATGACCGCCGAACTGGGCCGCCAACCCTGGCTGATTTACGGCGTGATGCGCACGGTGCACGGCTATTCGCCGCGGGTGGCTGCCGGCAACGCCTGGTTCACGCTGCTGGGCTTCATGGGCATGTACACGCTGCTCGCCATCCTGTGGCTCTTTTTGATTTATCGCGAAATCGAGCAAGGCCCCGAATCCGAAACTTTGCCCGGCGCGGAATCACCGGTGCCGGCGCACGCAGATTGAGGAGCGATCATGGGAATACTCTGGTTTTGGCTGGTCGCAGTGATGGTCGCCGTATACGTCCTGCTGGATGGGTTCGATCTGGGCGCGGGCGCCATTCATTTCCTCGTGGCACACACCAACGAAGAACGTCGACAAGTGATCGCCACGATCGGTCCGGTGTGGGATGGCAATGAAGTTTGGCTGCTGGCTGCCGGCGGCACACTTTATTTTGCTTTTCCACTTTTGTATGCCAGTGGCTTCAGCGGATTCTATCTTCCACTGATGATGGTGCTGTGGCTGCTGATTCTGCGCGGCACCAGCGTAGAGTTCCGCAATCACATTCACAGCCCCATCTGGATTCCCTTCTGGGATTTCGTGTTTTCGGCCTCCAGCCTCTTGCTCGCTATTTTCTTCGGCGCGGCTCTTGGGAACGTAGTTCGTGGCGTGCCACTCGACGAAACCGGTTATTTCTTCGAACCGTTGTGGACCAATTTCCAGCTGGGCGATCATACCGGCATTTTGGATTGGTACACCATTCTTGTTGGGGTGACCGCTTTGCTGGCCTTAATGATGCACGGCGCTTTGTGGGTGCAATTCAAAACCACCGGCCCGGTTCACGAACGATCCGGGCGGGTTGCCGCGTGGACCTGGTGGGGCGCGCTAATCCTTACCGGCATTCTGACCATGATTACTTTCGCGGTTCAGCCGCAAGTCATCGCCAACTTCAAAACCTGGCCCATCGGCTTTCTCTTTCCGGCCATTGCGGTGGCGGGATTGGCTGGCATCATCTTCGAATTGCGTCGTGAGAACGAGCGCAATGCCTTCTTTGCCTCCTGTGCGTATCTGCTCGGCATGCTCACCAGCGTGGTGTTCGGCGTCTACCCCATGGTTCTTCCCGCGCGCAATCCCACCTATTCGCTGACGGTGGCGAACGCGAAAGCCGCCGATTACGGACTGAAAATCGGATTAGCCTGGTGGGTTATCGGCATGCTGCTTGCTGCTGGTTACTTCACTTACGTCTATCGCACTTTCGCGGGAAAAATTTCCGCCGGTGATACGGACACACACGGGTACTGAGTTCGCGACCGTGATCGCGGAGTTGGCCCACTTCAACTGCAAACTATGGTCGGCTCACGGCGTATGGTGAGCGTCTCGGTGGGAACCGCTGGCTTTCCATCCCTTATGCGCTGCCTGAGGCTCGGTGGCAGGCTTGCTTGCATGAGCTTTGTGCTCATAGCCTTCCCCGGTATAGCAAATGGCGCGGTCAAAAAAGTGACTGATTAACCGCACGACCTCCTGTTGCTGATACAAATCCATGGCGGAATCCACCATCGCGCAATCTCCCAGGTGTTCCAGCAGCCGCTCCTTGATAAAAATGAGCGCCCACAACACTTGCGCCAGAGGAATTCCCTCTTCAAAGCGCCGCGCCCCCAATTCGCTGTAGCGTGCATGAATCGCGTGGTCGGACTCTTCCCAAAGCCACAATCCCAGATTATGGTAAATCTCGTAACAGCGGTTGTAAACCTCGCGCTGCGACAACCGGTGATATGCATCGGTCCGCGGGCTCGTATGCATTTTCTTTACCGCACCCTGCGCCAACTCCTCCGCATTATTCTCGATGGTCCTGATCAAACGATCCGACAGATGCCGATTTTTCGTTGGTAACATGAGCCCTGAAAGCCTTTCCCGCCCCCTTTTACGTAGATGGACGGCCGGCGATTCCGGTTTCGCTAAAATTCCATATGTCCAAGCAAACTCATACTTATGGAAAGAGCGCTTGACGCGCGTTCAGGCAAACCGTAATTTGTTGGAATGGTCTGGAACGTCAGAGAGCAGCTGCGCTGGTCAGTTCCCGCGCTTCTTGCGGCCGCTCTAATTCTGTGTCTGGCGCTCGTACCGTTGTGTGCCGCGCGTTGCGCCGTGCCGTTTTGTGGCCTGGGTTCGTCCGGCGCGTCCCCTGACGGCTGCCACCACGCCAGCGGACCGAGCACTTCGTCAATCGCATTTGTACCTGCCTCAACGAAACGTTGCGCCACTGCCGAACTTATCTTCACCACTCCCCGTTCCGAAAATTCTTCGTCGCTTTCCCCGCTCGCTTCTGGGTCCTTCCTTCTTCTAGCGGATCTGAAGGCGTTCTCGCCGTGTTTGATCGCTTCGGGCGTCTCCGGTCCGCGCCCCTGCCGGGCGTTTACGCCCAGTTTGAATCCGTCCTCGCCTAAACCGTTGCGCATCTGATTCCTGTAGCACAGGTTTCAACCTGTGCGCTCGCTGTGCTACCTGCTGTATTTGCAATCGCCTGCTCTTCCTGTATCCGCGAATGCAGCACTTGAACCCCGTTAACTATCGCTCCAACCACTTTCCTGTTTTTCTGGAGGCTTTTTATGGGCACGTCACGCAGAAATTTCTTTCAAGACGCCATGATTTTCGGCGCAGGTCTGTTCGGCTGGAACACGAGGCTAGCGTCCGGCGCGTCCGTTCCCACCGAATCCGCTTCGCGCCGCCGGACCGCAGGGAACGCCCCGCTAAAACCGCCCGCCCCCATGCGAACCCCCGACGTTCCCGATTGCCCGTTTGAGTTCGACGGCACGACCAAAGTTTTTCGCTTAAAGGCCGCGCCGCTGAAACAAAAAATCGCGCCCTTCAAAACTATCGACGCCTGGGGTTACAACGGCACATCTCCCGGTCCCACGATCCAGGTCACACAAGGCGACCGCGTGCGCATTCACGTGGAAAACGCTTTGCCCGAAAGCACCTCCATGCACTGGCACGGCCTGGAAGTGCCTATTGAACAGGACGGCGTCCCTTTTATCAGCCAGAAACCCATCGCACCGGGAGAAACTTTCACTTACGAATTCACGGTGCATCAGGAAGGCACCTTCTTCTACCACGCCCACAGCGCCATGCAGGAAATGATTGGCCTGCTCGGGATGTTCATCGCGCACCCGCAGACCTCCCACACACCATACGTCGATCACGATTTCGGCATCGTGCTGCAAGAGTGGGCGGTGCTGCCCAACAATTCGGTTCCCAATACCGCCAACATGGAATTCAACTGGCTCACTATGAATGGCGTTTGCGCACCGATGACGACTCCGCTCGTCGTTCGCCTGGGTAGCCGCGTGCGCCTGCGTTTTGTGAATCTGGGCATGGATCATCACCCTATCCATCTTCACGGCAACCAATTCGTGATTACTGGCACGGAAGGCGGCCGCGCTCCGGAATCCACTTGGTATCCCACCAACACCGTGCTGGTCGGCGTGGCACAAGCCAAAGTGGTGGAGTTCGAAGCCAAATATTCCGGCGCGTGGATGATTCATTGCCACCTGCCGCACCACATGATGAACAGCATGATGGACCTGATGGGCAACCGGCCGATTCAGACGGCAGACACGACCGAGGCGCGCGCCATGAGCCAAATGATGACTCTTTCGCAGAGCATTGGCGCGGAGCACATGCAGCACTCCCCGGTCGCCGGCAATGCCAGCTCGGTTCCCGGTTTTCCTCAGGACGCCTTTATGGAAATGGCTATGGACGACCTCGTCGCCAAACCAGAGACGCACGGCCTGCCAGCCAACTGGTCGGCCGGAATGATGGGCATGATGACCATGGTCCGCGTTCTTCCCGAAGACCAATACAACCAAATCCAGCGGCTCATCCGCGAAGGCAAATCGTAAGTAAACGCTTGTTGTCACGTGTGGCCTCTGCGGTTTCGTTTCGAAGACCACACAGCGCCGAAGCCTAGGAGATTTCCGATGATGTTTGGAAAATTGCAAACGATGCTCATGCTAGCGCTACTTGGGGCTATTCCCGCTTTCCCTCAGGAGCCGACTCCGGCATCACAAGAGTCGATGCACATGCATCCGCAAGAACAGATGCAAATGGTCGAGCCTGTTTATCCGCGGTTCGGGCGAGCCCAGGAGCAATCGCGTGACAAACTCTTCACCGTCGATGACGCACAGCGCCTCGCTGCCGCCTCTAATCCCACGCTACGCCAAGCCGAAGCCGAACTGCGCGCGGCCAAAGCACGCACGCAACAAGCTCGGCTGTATCCTAACCCTTCCATCGGCTACACCGGCGACGAAATTCGCGGCGGTTCCATCAACGGCGGGAAGCAAGGCTTCTTCGTGGAGCAATCGGTGGTCACTGGAGGCAAGTTGGGTAAGGCTCGCGCGGTATTCGAACAAGAAGAGCGTGTAGCCGACCTTGAAGCCGAAGAGCAGAAGACGCGCGTCGAAACTTCCGTAAAGATTGCGTTTTATCGCGTGCTCGCTGCGCAAGAACTGCTCGAATTCCGCCGCGACTTAAGCCAGATTGGGCAAATGGTTCAGCAGTCGGAGGACGATCTGGTGCGCACCGGACAATTCGACGAATCCGAGCAACTGCAAACACAGATTGAAGTGCAGCGCCTGCATCTCGCTGCGCTTGAACAGGAAAATGTTTTGCGCGAGCAATGGCGCAGGCTCGCTGCGGTCCTTGGCCAGCCCGATCTTCCGCAAGCTACCCTCGCCGGTGACCTGGAACACGGCTGGCCGGAGATCAATGAGCAACAGATTTTGGAAACCATCGCCAATCTCAGCCCGGCTACACGCATCGCCGAGGCCTCGGCTGCTCGCGCCAACGCGGAAGTCACCCGCGCGCAAAGTCAGGTCATTCCCGACATCAACGTATTGGGCGGCCTCGAGTACAACAATGAACCGCTCGGCTCCCTGCCCCCTCATGCGATTGGCTGGGAAGGGCTCGCCGAACTTTCCGTGCAAGTTCCCATTTTCAATCGCAATCAAGGCAACATCGCGGAAGCCCAGGCCGCCCTCGACCGTGCTCAACTTGAAAAGCAGCGCGTCCAGTTGCTCCTTCGCGAACGGGCTGCCTCGCTGCTCGACCAATACGCCACCGCGAAAGTCGTCGCCACACAGTATCGCGACCAAATCCTCCCGCTGGCGAAACAGGCCAACACGCTCATGACCGAGAAATACGGCCAAATGCTCGCGGCCTATCCACGCCTGCTCGACGCCCGCCGCAAAAATTTCGAATTGGCCACGGAATACGTGCAAACCCTCGAGATCGTATGGACCACCTCGTTCGCACTCCAGGGCTTCCTCTTAACAGACGGCCTCGCCGCGCCGACACGCTACTCACAACTGGATCGCATGGTCCCCGAAACTAAAACAACCCCAACCTCACTCATCGTCACCCCTATGCAATAGGCCGCTCCTCACCGCGCGTATACCATCCGTATCTCGGACGCGTTCCGCGAAGCCGCGTCGACTTGCAGCGCGCTCAACGTTCCTTCCAGTTCCTCCGCCTTTGCTTTCGCCGAGGTGTTGCTGTCGGCCGCAACTAGAAACCACTTCAACGACTCCATTGAGTCTTTATCAACGCCGTCGCCCATTTGATATGCCAAGCCCAGCCGATACTGGGCTTCAGCCGAACCGGCTTCCGCAGCTCTTCGATAGAGGTCCATCGCCACCTTCATATCTTTCGTGCGAACGATGCCGAATTCATACTCCCTCGCTAGATTCGTATACAGATCGCCTCGCGCCTGAAAGACAACTTGTCGATAGATTTGAATGGACTCGGGCACGTCAGCTGTCAGTCCCTGGCCTGTGGACAACCGGTAGGCCAAAGAGAATAATGCGTCGATATTTCCCTGTGACGCTGCAACCTTCATTTCTGCCTCTGACATTTTCAGCACGGGGTTCGAGTCATCGTAGAAGGCTCCAAATTGCTTCTTTCTGTCCCGGTACCCCTCTTCGATCTCGTTCCCCTGCTTCACGATATCTTGCGGGAGTTGGTGGCGAATCTGTTCATTAGCGGATTTGGCGTAATAAAATACGTCCGCTCCCAGAGCGGTCCAGACATACGCTCCGATTGCTGACCGAGGAACGCCCGTGCCGGATGCGTACTTCTTAGCAAGGTTTAGTGCCGCTCCGCCATTGTGATAACTTGCTGAAATTTTCCACCACTGCGCAGCCTGTGCCAGGTCGTTCGGCAGTTCTCGCCCTAGATCGAAGTCCATCGCAATCTCAAATGCCACTCCCCCAATTTCTCGCTCCGCCGCTTCCCGGTACAAATCCAATGCTTTCGCGTCGTCTTTGGGTACACCTTGTCCCGCTTCCATCAGGTCGGCCAGTCCCAATCGTGCATAGGTCGCTCGTTCCATTCCCGCTCGATAACAATCCGCGGCCTTCGCGTAGTCCTGCGCCGTTCCCTGTCCGAGCTGATACATTCTGCCAAGTTGATAACCAGCTAATTCACAGCCAACTTTTTGATACCAGTAAAATGCTCTTTCTGGATCGGCTGGTATGCCTCTTCCTTTCCACAATCGGTTTGCAACCTCAATTCGTCCGTAATCGTGTTCCGCCGCCACTTCAAACCAATGCGTCGCCCCTGTAGCGCTACGCGGCACGCCGTTTCCGCTGAGATATAGCTCCGCCAAATCAAATGCGGCCTCGCCATCACCTTTCTTTGCTTTCGCTTGTAACTCTTTCGCGGCCTGGGCGGCATCTTCTCCGCCGCCCTGCGCCTCCAGTTGCGCCAGCGATATTGCCGCCATTTGATGTCCGGCCGACGCTGCTTTTCGCCACCAGTACTTCGCTTGCTCCTCATCCTCTGGCACGCCGTGCCCTTCGTCGTAATATTTGCCGATCATCCACATCGCATCCGGGACGCCTTGTTCCGCCAGCTTGCGATACCACTTCGCTTCCTCAGACAAGTCCTGTTTCACTCCATCTCCGACGGCATACATCTGTGCGAGTTGGTAGTAACCGCGCGATTCCCCTAGTTCGCCCGCCTTTTGGAACAATCGCATCGCTTCATTAACATCCCGAGCCACGCCATCTCCATACAGGAGCAACTGTCCCAGGTCGACCATCGCGTCGGGCTCATTCTGTCCCACGGCTAATCTCCACCATATCGCTGCCTGCTCATGATCGGCCGGCACTCCGTGGCATCCGAGAAAGAACACCAGTCCGAACTGCCACTGTGCCTTTGCCTGGCCATCTTCCGCTTTTCTTTTCAAGTCGGTTAAATCCACCGATGACGTCTTCCCCGCCATACAGGGCGGATCTTTCAAAACGATCTGTCCGAACGCCACGGACGCGGGAAACACTGATACCAAAATAAGAAGCGCTGTTCGACCGACCATTAGTGACCTCGAGTTAACCCGAAGATATCATAACTTGGCAGTGGCGATGAGAAGCGCTGTACTCGAGCTAGGCTCGCTCGTTTCGCCTGTCCCAACGGCCAGCGTATCCCTGCGGCACACTAGTACTGCGGTAGCGTTGACCCACTAAAACCGCCCCCGCTACTGTCTTTAGTGGCGAGGGTGTGTGTCCGGCAAAACCTCAGCGCGCTGGGCGTTGCGGTTGGGGGCCAAGACTATTTGTCTTGTGGATCGCTCGCGACCGCGCTCCACACAACCCTTTCCGGCAAACTCGTGTTGATAAGGATAGGCCACCCGTTCGTGGCGCAACTCGCATGACGACGATGACCAAAGCGGGACGGTACGAGATCCTCAGCGAACTCGGCCGTGGCGCCATGGGTGTGGTTTACTTGGCCATCGATCCGGTGATCGGGCGCAACGTGGCGGTGAAGACCATTCGCCTGACCGCGGAAGGCACCGGTCTCTCGCGTCCGGAACTGCTCTCCCGTTTCCAGACCGAAGCGCGCGCCGCCGGGCTGCTGACGCACCCGAATATTGTTGTGGTATACGACGCAGGCGAAGAAGACGGCCTGTACTACATCACCATGGAACTGGTTTCCGGCAAATCGCTACAAGCGACTCTGGATAGCGGCGAATCGTTCCCGGTGCCACGCGTGCTACGCATCCTGGAACAAACGTGCAGCGCCCTGCAATTCGCTCACGAGCGCAACATCGTCCATCGCGACATCAAGCCCGCCAACTTGATGTTGACCGCGGACGACACCGTCAAGGTCACCGACTTCGGTACGGCCAAAATTCTCCAGTTCGGCACCGTGCAGCAAACCACCCACGTCATGGGCACGCCCAGCTACATGTCGCCGGAACAAGTGAAGGGCCGCCCCATCGACGGCCGCACGGACATTTTCTCTTTAGGCGTAGTTTTGTACGAAATGCTCACCGGAGAAAAACCGTTTCCCGGGCAGAGCATTACCACGGTCATCTACAAAATCGTCAACGAAGAGCCCATTCCGCCTCGGCAGCTGAATCCTTCGATCCATCCCGGCTTGAACGAGATTGTCCTGCGCGCGCTGGCTAAGGAGCCGGACGCTCGCTACCAGTCTTGCCGCGAGATGCTGGAAGAGTTGCGCAATTACCGCGCGCTGGGTGGTCACGAGCGGAATCCCGATGCCACGCTGGTCTCCCCGCGCGGTCAGGGCGTAGGTCAACCCTTTTCTACGCCCACCACGCCGATTCGCACGCAATACATGGAGGACCCGGCCACGGCCGCCGCTGCTCGTTCGCTGCAGCAGCGCGCAGGAACGCCATCGCAAACGCCCACCGTTCGCCGCACCGGACCTCTTCCTCCATTGCAAGAAGTGCCAGAGAAAAAGTCGGGCACTTTTGCCACGGTGTTGGCGGCTATTTTGCTCCTTGCGGTCATCGCTTACGGCGTCGTTCGTCTTCGTCCGGAATTCCAGGCCGCCCGCGAGCGCAACAACGAACACGCCATGCAAGCCGCGCCTGCTCCCGCGACCGTGCCTCCTGCGAAGCCCGATCCTGCGGCAACCACGGCCCCGGCCAACGCTTCTCCCGCTTCCGCCACTACACCCGATCCGGCTCCGGCCAGCGATGTTCCCAAAGATACGTTGAAAGATTCCACCGATAGCACGGCCGTCCCTGCCCAGCCACCCGCGGAGAAGCCCGCTCCCGTTCCCGCACCACCGAAAAAATCTGAACCATCCGTCTCGCCTGCTGCCGCCGAATACAAAGGGCAGATTGAGCAAGCCATCGCCGATAAAGATCTGACCGGCCGGGTCAGGGTGACTGCTTCCGGCAGCAATCTGATCCTCGCCGGAAAGCTGCGTCCTGTCGAGCACACCGCACTGCTCAGGCTTTTGCGCAACGCTCCGGCCAATGTTCACATACTCGACGACATTCAATATGACGACGCTCCGGTCGCAGGAGCGGAGCCTGGCGACAATGGCGCGCATCCGGTGCCCGTCGCCGGCAAGAGCGCGATTCACGTGGTCACCGATGTGATCGGCGCTTCTGCCACGCTTTTCGGGCCAGCGGGACGCCAACTCTTTGACTGCCAGACACCCTGCAGCTTCAACAATCTGTTTCCCACGCGTTACAGTCTGCAAGTCACCAAAGATGGCTACTCGCCACTGCAAACGGCGCTCGAGCTGAAGTCCGGTCAGGTACTCGACCAGAAACTTCACCTGGAGGCAATTGCTCAAGGGCTGCTGGTTACCAGCCAACCGGCGGGCGCCGACATCTTCATCAATGGAGCCAAGCAATCCGGTCAGACTCCGGCGACCCTTCCCCTTGCGCAAGGGCAATATGATTTGGTTCTGCGGCTTCCGGGCTACCAGGCCTACGCCGGTCACATTGTGGTAAAGGACAACGCGCAAACCACCATCAACGCGCAGTTGAAGGAGAAGTCGCAAACGCGTGTGGCCTGGGCGCAAGTGCACTCCACTCCGGAGGGCGCGGAGATCTACATCGACGGAGCGCCCTCAGGCGACATCACCCCCGCGCGCGTGCAAATCCCTACCGGGCCGCACATCATCGCCTTGAAATTGAAGGGTTACCAGATCGCCAAACGCGGTGTGGAAGCCAGTGAAGGCGGCACGGTGTTCGTCAACGAAACTTTGCACGCACACTAATCAGCACTCCGGCCGGCACACCAAAACCACAGTCGAGCTTGTAGTTCTTCTGACACGCTTACGGATTGAGGTTGTTCCGTCCGCTTGATCATTATTGAAAATTATGTAAGTATTTCAATATTCAAACCAATGAAACGAAACGCTCGGTGCAAGGGGAACGCAAAAAAAATTAATATGAAATGGCGCTTTCGCACCGTCTGGTTTTTTCTGATGTCGATGGTGGTTTTGGGGGCTTTACACCAAGCATTTCCAAGAGAGCGCGGACCGCGGGTGGAGGTCGCATGTCCCTGGCCGCCCATTCCTGTGAGCATCGATGAACATGTGGTGTTGGCGTATGAATTGCACATCACAAACTTTGACAAAGTGCCTCTGACGCTGTCGAAGTTGGAGGTTTTCGGCGACAACGGCGCAGCGCAGGCGTTCGAATCGCTGTCGGGCGATGCCCTCGCGCCAATGATGCTGAATCTGGGCGCAACTGCATCTGCCAAGCAACCTCAGAGAATTGAGCCGGGCTCGCGGGCCATACTTTTTATGTGGGTTGCCTTGCCACCAGACGCGCCAACACCGCAGCGTTTGAAGCACCGTTTGGTCTTTGTTTCCGGAGATGCGCAACCGGCGGGATCAACCCAACCCACCGCGACGCTCGAAGCTTTTCCAGTCGATGTGTCTGCCGATGCCGTGCCTGTTCTCAGTTCACCTTTCCGCGAAGGAGTATGGGTCGCCGGCGACGGACCTGCGAATGATTCCCCCCATCGCCGGGCTTTGTTGGCGATCGATGGCCATGTGCACCTTCCGGAGAGGTTCGCCTCGGATTGGGTCAAGGTCGGACCGAACGGGGACTCCCACCAGGGAACGGCAAGAAACGAGGATTATTGGGCCTACGGCCAAGAGCTCCTGGCGGTTGCCGACGGCGAGGTCACTCAGATCGCTGACGGCATGCTGGACAACACGCCCCATCAGCTTCCTCAACCAGTCACCCTCGACAACATTCTGGGCAACTACATCGTCCTTTGCATCGCGCCGAATCGCTATGTGACCTACGCTCATCTGCAAAAGGGCAGCATTACCGTTGCCCTGCATCAGCAGGTGCGCCGCGGGAACGTCATCGCACGCGTCGGAAACAGCGGCCAAGCTAGCGCGCCCCATCTACATCTTCAAGTCACAGATCGCGACTCGGCGCTACAGGCTGAGGGCGTGCCATTTGTTTTCGATCGATTCACCGACTTCGGGTCGGGAGAAACGTATGAGCTGAATAAGCACCCATCCATCCCTCGTACACATGCACTGCCAGGAAAAGACGAAGTGCTAAGTCTTTCGGCCGCACGGTAGAAGCGCCGGTACATGCATGCATTATGATGGACACACCTTGGAAGGAACGCGGCAGGGTCGCATGGCGAAATCCAATTCGCTTCACGTTGTAGCTTCTAAGAAACAACTCACCGCACTTACTTCTGCGTCTCGTCAGGAAATCCTCGATGTCCTGGCGCAGATGGGAACCGTCTCCGTTGCGGAACTCGCCGCGACCCTGGGCCGGCCATCGGATGCGCTCTATTATCATCTGCGCATCCTGGTGCGCGCAGGATTAGTACAGAACGTTGGCAATCGCAAAGCCGGACGCCGGCCGGAAGCGCTCTTTCGGGCGGTGGCGCGCGATTTGCGAATCGACTACGACTTGGCAAGACGTAAGGATGAAAAAGCTCTGGCGGCGGTTGCGGCGTCTATGCTGCGACTGGGTATCCGGGATTTTCGGAGAGCGATCCGCAGCAGGGCCGTGGTCGTCTCTGGCGAATATCGCGAACTGTGGGCCGCCCGGAAGACAGGCTGGCTGAAAAAGAAGGATCTCCCCGAGATTCTTGAATCCATGGAACGACTTTCGCAGTCCGTGGCCCGGCCATCCGGCAGCGGTCAGCTCTATGGAATCACGATTCTCTTGACACCGCTGAACCGGCGGCGAAAGTCCAAAAATTCCTGACCGGTCAGCGGTCAAGCCTCGGCAGCCCGCTCGCCAGGGCAAGGCCAGCGAAATAAAAGCGTAAGGGGTCGATGTACTTCATTCCATAGGCGCTTAATTGTGCTCAGTTGTTACACACCATGGCCTATCGGTACTATATGTTTTCCCCACTTCCTCTTCCATCCTTAACGTGCCAGATTGGCCACCAATCGGAGGGCTGTCTCCCTCTTTGGTTCGTCCTTCACCTCAGGGCGATTTGGCTTTTCCGGTAATCTCTTGTCGTGACTCGGGATACGCTCTTGACCTCCACTGCCTCAGCCCTTCGAGATGATCGTACCGCCGGAAAGAGGCGCACCAATACCGCCGTCTCGTCCGCTCCGCCCGCGGTTTACGAACGCGTGTCTCATGACGACCCCCGGTTTGCTGAGGTTTCGCAGACGCTGCGCACCTTTAACCTGCTGCTGCGCGCGCTGCGGCTGTACGATCCAACGCACCCGCGCGTGCTCGATTGCCTTGATCAGGCCTACGACGGCCTGCGCGCCTCCGCCGTGGCTCTGAACGGCCTGGAAGTACGCGTCGAACGTGGCGGGATCGTGGTGCCCAAGCTGAACGAAGGGCACCTGCCGGACTCGCGCGGTGAATTTCACGCGTTGGCCACCGATCTGCAGCGCGCCGGCATCCATTCCCTCTTCTTCGGCGTGAAATTTCATGTGGGCGAATTAGACACGCTCACACATCTCATCACCGACACCTTGCTAAGATCGGAGGAAGCGGCTAAACGCCTCGGAGCAGGGGGCTGGCCCGCTCGTCTCCGGGAGCAACGCGTGACTGGGATCCAGATCAACACCTTTAGTGAGCGCAAAGTCGATTCCGTTTTAGCCAGCCTGATTGCCGCCCTGGTCGCTTATGGCGGCAATGCGCCGGAGGAGTCGGGCGATGCGCCCATTCATGCGCCACAAATCACCGAAATCACGGAAACGCTGCGCCTCATTGGCAGGCTGACTCCCCCGATGGAAGTCGCGCGCGGTCTCTCCGCCGAAGATGCGGCGCGGGCCATTCACGCATCCATGGAAAGCGCCAGCCGCGACACCGTGCGCACCATGCTCAGCGCGATGACGCATTACGCGCCGCAAGAAGGCGAAGCACCGCAGCTTTATCTCAAGCGGCTGTCGCAGTCCCTGGTTCTCGAACTGCTCACCACGGAATTTATCGATTGCAATCTGACCCCGGCGGGTGTCCGTCCTCTGCTGAATCGGTTAGCGGAGGAACTAGTAGCTGCTGGCGAGTACCGGGGCCCGCATTCTTCGCAGCACTTCTCCTCGCTGGCTTCTTCCTGGGCCAATGATGGACAGCGCGAGCAGCTGATCGAGCGCTTCTGGATGGAGCTGGCTCCCCGCGAAAAATCCACGGTGTTGCGCGGGAGCGATATTTGGTGTGTGCCCATCGGGGTAGTACGCCAGATGCTCCAGCAATTGGTGGACGCCGCTGCCGATGCTCCGCGCCGCGAAGCTCGCACGATCCTGCTGAATTACGCGCGCCGGCTGGAAAACGCAGACCAGGCCGTGCGTCGGGTGGTCGCCGCCGGCCTCAGTGAGCTTTCGCCGCTGCTCGAGCGCCTGTGGCCGAACCAGCTGCCCGAAGAATTATCCAAGCTTACCCTTGTGGCTCTCACCAAAGAGCAAGCGCCGGAAACCACAGCGCTGCTGGCGGCGTTTCTGGAAACGCTGGGCCGCACCGCCGTGGCCCGCGGGGACTTCGCCAGTTTCGAAAATATTCTGCTGGCCCTGGAGAAGCTTCCCAGCGATGCCGAGCACGAACACTTGAACGCTTTGGCGCATCGTTTGGTCGCCAACGACCGCTGGATGCTGCTGGTGGACGCGGCGCTGGCCAATCGTCCGCTGGAACCACCGCTTCCGCGTTTGCTGCAGCGCGACCCCGAGCGCTTGCTGGATCGCCTGACGCTTTTGTTGACTGAGCCGCGGGCTACGGAAATGATGCCCGCCATGGCCCGGCTGCTGCGCGCGATTGGTGTTCCGGCGCTCACGCTTTTGGAGACCCGTTTGTTCGAAGCACGCCGCCAGCGCGTCAGCGCCGCCATCCGCCTGCTGGCCTCGGCCGATCCGGATCGACTGCTTCGCGGCATCACCCGCGCGCTGGGAAGCTGGGAGTGGAATTTGCAGGATCTCGCGGTGAGTGAGCTTTCGCGTCCCACCAACTCGCAATCGGCGCAAAGCACCGCCTTCGTCTTCTCTGCGATTCTGCAGGATGCGCATCCGCTGGTCGTGCCCATGATGATCGACCAGATCGGCTTGGGCCAGGAAGAAACCGCGGTGCCGCTGCTGATGGAAATTGCCGCTGGCGAACACGAAACGCTGCGCGATCAATTTGTGCGGATCAAGGCCATTGAAGCGCTCGGTCGACTGCGCGCTGTCGAATCCGTCGAGCTCTTGCGCCAGATCGCCGGAAAACGCGAGGGCCTGACGTACACGGAACCCGGCGGAATCCGCGCGGCCGCCGAAGATGCGCTGGCGCTGATGGAAGAGGGTCCCGGCTCCGCGCGCGCTCGCGCTTCGTACGAGCCTCCGGCTCCGCCGCTCGGCAACTTTATCGTGCCGCGGCGTTATGCTCGCATTCCTCTGGAGTCGCCTCTGCGCGCACAAATCACTGGCTCGCAAATGACCATGGCCCGGGTGAAAACCATCAGCCTCGGCGGCGCCTATCTGGAATCGGACCATCGCTTGAATCCTGGCGATTCCATCCAACTGGAAATTCGCTCCGGCTTGCGCAAGATCCACCTTACCGCCATCGTTCGCAACGTCGGACCCGATGGCAACGGCGTCGAAATCGTGCACATGAAAGACGAAGATCGCGAACGCCTCCGCAAGCTGGTGCAAAAGCACATGTCGGTGTAATCGCGGCTTTCCCTAACCCGGTCCCTTCCCCCAGCTCATTACTGTTTGCCAACACACTACGCCTCTGTCGCATTGCGCTCACAAATGCGTCACATCCAAACGTTAAATTCAGCGCGTGCCGACGCGCTTGTTAAAATGGGCAGATAACTCATTCTCAGGAGAACAATCAGCATGACTCCCCCACTTTGGGTCGAGGGCCTGGGCGCCATCGCCGGCTTTTGCACCACGTTTGCCTTCGTCCCCCAGCTCATCAAAATCTACCGGCAAGGGGGCCGCGATCTTTCCTACGCCATGCTTTGCTTTTATCTTTTTGGCGTGCTCCTGTGGCTGGCTTACGGGATCATCCTGCATGTCCAGGCCGTCGCGTTCACCAATCTGGCCACCGCGATTCTGATTGCCGCGGCCACGTTGCTGAAAGCCTGGAAAGAACGCCAGCCGTCAAGCAAGTCCGTAGTAGGCGAACAGCTTTCTGAGCAAGGCTGAAGGCCAACTCCAAACCACAGGGCAAACCCAAGAGCACAGGCAGGAGTGCCTGTGCCACGATCCTGATAACGCCTTGGACACGCCGCATACCAAACGTCTGTTTTACACACGAGCCTCCAGTTTAGAGTTGCAAACGCTGGGGCTTTGCAGTACAAGCTATAACTCATTCTTATTGAAACTCAGGTCATCTCTGTCGAGGACGCTCTTATCGCTAGGGGTAGCGGTTGGAGTTTCGGATGCCTTAAGGAGGAAGGGGTATGCAACGCAGGCAATCGTTGTTTGCGTTCGTCTTGCTGTGTGTTGGGATTTTTGTTGCGGCAATTTCCACGCAAGCTCAGGTGAATACGGCCACGCTGTCTGGAGCGATTACCGACCAGCAGGGGCTGGCGGTGCGCGGCGCCAAGGTCACCGTCACCAATTCCGTGACCGGCGCATCACGCACGGCGAACGCCGATGAGAACGGGCACTATACCATCGTCGGCCTCGTGCCCGGCGTCTATCAGGTTCGCGTGGAGGGCGGCAGCAACTTCGCGCGTTTTGAGAATCCTTCTGTGGAAGTGCGCGTCGGCACCGAAACGATTTTCAATGCCACACTCTCCCTCAGCACGCAATCCCAGACGGTTACCGTCACCACGGAATCCGCTCCCATTGAGACCACCCGCACGGAAAGCGCGCAAACCGTGGAACAACAACAGATCGACAACCTGCCCATCAACGGCCGCAACTACGTCAACTTCACCCTGATCAATTCCCAGGTCAATCGCGATAATGCCCCCACCATCGGACCCGCTCCTACCAGCGGCCTCAGCATCAGCGGCGCGCGCGGCCGCGGCAATGTGGTCAGCGTGGACGGCGCCAATTTCGTCGACGCCTCCATCGACGGCATCCGTTCCACTGTGTCTCAGGAAGCGGTGCAGGAATTCCAGATGATTTTGAGCAACTACAACGCCGAATACGGCAACGCCACCGGCGGCGTGGTGAACATTGTCACCAAGAGCGGCACGAACGACATTCACGGCGATGCCTTTGGCTATCTGCGCAATCGCGCATTTCAGGCGCGCAATCCCTTCTCTTTTGACGTGGATCCCACCACCGGAAATCTCGACCCCATCAAGCAGGCGTACACCCGCGTGCAGACTGGCTTGACCATCGGCGGCCCGATTGTTAAAGACAAGACCTTCTACTTTTTCTCTTATGAATACACGCAACGCGAAGAGACCGGTTTCTCCAGCATCGGCGAAGACAACTTCGGCCTCGTGCCCGTAACGTTGCCTACGACTTCTGGCCCCCTCCCGGTGCAGTTGACCACGGCGCAGGCCAGTGCGGTGAACAGTTTGCTGACCTCGGGCGTTCCGCAATACCAGCAATTGGGTGTGGAATACGGCGTGCTCATGGGCTCCGCCTCCAGCGTGGCGCTGAACCGCCTCGACTACGGTGCCGTGGCCCCCGGCCTCACCGGCGGCTTGTTGAATCCAGGGCCGGGCGCGCAGTTTCCCATTCCGGTGTCCTGTCCCGCCGGGCAGACTGTGAACTTGATGACCTGTTCCGTCTTCGGCGAAGGCATTGCGCCTCTGCCCGGGTCTTTCGTCGCACTCAACAGTATCCGCGGCAATTTCCCGGTGATGGAAAAGACCGGTCTGTACTCTGCGCGCATCGACCAACATTGGAATAGCAACAACAATTCCTTCTTGCGTGTTGGGTTTTCCCCTTCGGAAGTGACCGGCTTGCAATCCACTTCGCAGAACCAAGTGTTGGGGCAAAACGCCGCTTCCCGCGTGGGCGAAAGCCACTATCGCGACATCGATACCACCTTTGAACACGACACCATCATCAACAACTCCGCTTACAACGAATTTACCTTCCAATTCGCGCGCCGCGGCCTCCATTTCGGCTATTCGCCTTCGGAAGGCGGCAGTGACGTCGGCGTAAATATTCCCGGCTACGCTTATTTCGGCCGCGAGCCCTATTCCACCGTCGACCGCATCGAGCGCCGCTTCCAATTCGCCGATGCCGGCACGATCACCCACGGCAAACACACTTTCAAAGTCGGCACCGATTTCACGCTCCTTCAGCTGCGTTCTGCCAAACAGCAAATCTTCGAACTGGACTTCGGCGGCGTGGTTGATTTCGGCGGATTGCCCACCAGCACCTTCGGCCTGCCCAACAGCGTCACTCTGCCCACAGGCAGCACCCTGGCGCTCCCCGGCGCCACCACGCTTCAGGCCTATGGCTTTGGAATTCCCACGGATTACATTCAGGGTATCGGCACTTCCAACGAGCCTTTCGACGATATCCCCATCGGCTTCTTCGCTCAGGATTCCTGGCGGGTCACTTCCAAGCTCACCCTCAATTACGGTTTGCGCTACGATCCCGACATTACTCCGCTCTTCGCTCCAGCCACACAGATCAACGCGGCGGCGGAGCAGGCTCTCGGCGTGCAGGAAGGCATTCCGCGCCAGTACAAAGACATCGCGCCACGCTTCGGCCTCGCCTGGGATCCTTGGGGCGACGGCAAGACCGTGGTGCGCGCCGGCTTCGGCCTTTTCTACGATCACCCGCTGCTGGCCATCGCGTTTGACTCCGTCACCGCGGACGGCGGCCGCTCCGTGCAGCTACTGGCTGCTGGTGGCACCCCTTCCGCCTGCGGACTAGTCACCGCCGCGTGCGGCAACGGACTGGACACGCCCTTGAACTTGAACGCGTCTTCCATCTTCCAAGGCGTGTTGAACGCTTTGCCCAGCATGTACTACGAGCCTAACCAGCAACGCTTCAATCCCACGGCTCCCGGCTCACTTTTCGCTAATCAAAATTACCTAACCGCCGGCTTCCCCCTGGCCATTCTGCCCTTCACTTTGCCGGTTAAAGACAATTTCCGCGACGCCTATGCCGAGCAGGCCAACTTAACCGTGGAACGCGTCCTGGGCGGCACCTGGAAATTGAGTGCCGGTTACCAATGGTCTCGCGGCGTCCATCTGTATCGTCCCATCGACGTCAATTCCACCAATCCGGTATTGCTGACCAACAATCTGGCCAATGCCGAAGCCGCCGGCCTCGATTTCACCAGTCCGCTCGCGGTGGCCGTTCCTACTACCAATATCGCCCCGACCTCCACGACCTGCGGACTGTCAGTCAGCGCCACGAACGCCCCTGGCATTCTCGGTGTCTTGGGCGGCTGTCCTACGGCACTCTCGTCCTTTAACGGGAAGTTCGTGGGCACCCCCGCGTTCTTCAACTACTTCCGTCCCTCCGGCCCAAACCCGTCGTTTGCTGGCCTTGTTCCCGGCGGCTACGGCACCCAAGTGGCGCTCGCTACAGCCGCTGGTTTCCCGGCCGGCTTTGGGGTACCGGTGCCTTACAACAGCGTGGACACGCAAGTTTCCGACGCTTTCTCGACCTACAACGCGTTGACCATCAATCTTCAGAAGAACTTCTCGAAGCATTTCCAACTGCTGTCGAGCTACACGTGGTCGCATAACATCGACGACGGCACCGACCTGCAGTCCACCTTGGAGCCGCAGGACAGCCGCTTCCCGCAATATGAGAAAGGCAACTCCGTGAACGATCAGCCGCAGCGGTGGGTCACCAGCGGCGTGTTCCAGTCTTCGCCGCACAGCTCGGGCCAGAGCTTCATGCAGACCTTCCTCAGCAACTGGACTTTTGCTCCACTGATCGAAGTCTCTTCCGGCCTGCCCTTTAACGTGATCTCGGGTGAGGATACGCGCCTCGAGCTCAGTTCCTCGGAAGCTCGCCCCAATCTTGGCGGTGGCACCACTTCCCCTTACATCTCGGGCTTTTCCTTTGGCCTACCCACTACCTGTTGGACCAACTCCATGCAACCTTTTAGCGTTCCTGGCATTACGCCGCCGCTCGGCTGCGTCGGCACACTCGGTCGCGACCGCTTCCGCATGCCCATGTTCTTCCAGTTCGATGCGCGCGTGGCCAAGACCATCAATTTTGGGGAACGTTACAGCGTTCAGCTCATCGCTGATGTGTTCAACCTGACGAACCACACCAACATCATCGCGGTGAATCAGTTGTGCGATCCCCTGGTGGGTACGACTTGCCAGGCCGGCCAGCCATCGGCTGCGGCCGACGCGCGGCAGTTCCAGTTCGCCCTGAAGTTCTTCTGGTAGACTGACCCGCCCATCGCGGCATTCTCAACGCAACAAAAAGGCCTCGCCCAACGAGGCCTTTTCTTTTTAGAGTGCGGCGGCCTGCCGCCACTTCTCCGGACTGAGCCCGACCACAAGCGTCCACCTGCAGCGCAGTGCTCTCTGCTGTGACGCGCGATACGCCACACAGTAGGCCGCTGTGATATAAAAATTCCCATGCAAACCCACAAAGGATTACGTCTTCTGTTTGTCTTACTGCTTGCGGGCGCCGCTGCGCTCGTCTCACTCACCGGCCACACGGTCCGTGCTTCCTCAAACACGCTGCATTGGATGGGCCGGGATTGGGTTCTGACAAACGGCGGCATGGCCGGCGTGGTCAAGGGCGATCCGGGGAACGTTTCTGTCGATGCCCACGGTTATTTGCATCTGCGCATCACCGATCGCGACGGGAACTACACCGCCGCGGAAGTCTTTACCACCGAGAATCTCGGCTTTGGTACTTATCAGTGGCAGGTCGAGGGCGCCGTCGACAAAATGGATCCCACTACGGTTCTCGGCTTGTTCAATTACGGCGCCAGAGCGCATATTGGCGTCGACGCGGAAAACGAAATCGACATCGAGTTTTCGCAGTGGAATAAGACCTGCCATGGTTGTAACGCCGACTTCACCTTTTATCCTTCCACCGGGAATAAATCTCTCGGACCGATGGAAGACAACTTTACCTACGATCCCAAAGGGTCCACGCTGACGACGGCGCGCTTCGAGTGGTCCTCTACGCGCATCGTCGGCACGATCATGAGCGGCTTGCAACCCATCGGCACTACTGCCAATGTTCTGCAAACCATCACCTTCGCCCCTCCCGATTACGCCGCGCGCATCCCGCAGGTTCCTTTGCCCCTGGCGATGAATCTCTGGTGCTTTCACGCCACGCCGGCCAGCAACCAGGAAGTCATTCTCCGCAACTTCGAATTCGTTGCCGCCAAACAAAGCGACACACGCTAGCACACCCCTGATCCTGGTTTGCAGCGGCTCGCTCGCACTTCTCGCTGCATGACCCTTGACTGAAACTGTCATCCTGAGCCCGCGTCGTCTGGGGGCGAAGGATCTCAACCCACAGTTCTTGCTCGTGTCCGTGGCAAACGCAATGTGGATCGACTGAGATCCTTCGCTGTGCTCAGGATGACAGGGTCGATGCGGTTGTCGCGAATTGTCCGCGACTCTTGCGCGAACTCTAGGCCCGTCGCTTTTCGCATTCTATTCTTGGATTTCAGTTCGCTGCGGACTTTGCGGGGATCTCCACCGCCACCGCCGAGACGCACTTCCAAGTGCCATCCGTCTTTATCCACGTATCGATGGTGCGCTCGCGGTGGACGTAGGGCTTGCCCTTCTCGGTGCCTTTGATCCGGAATATCCCTTCCGCGATGGCCGTCTCGCCATACATGTGCACCTTCATCAGTTCATTCACCGCTTGACCGGGCTGAAAGTCCGGCGCCTTGCTCGCCAAATATTCCCGCTTATTGGAAAGGCTGCCATCGATGTCGACGGCCACCAGCGTGTCGGCAAACAGCATGTCCAGCGCGCTGGTGTCTTTGGCTTCCAACGCGTGATTCCAGGCGTTTTCCAGAGCCATCACCCGCCCTTCGTCGTCCGAAATCCCATCGGGCCGCGCCGCCACAATCATCACCGCAAACACGAATGCGCATCCGGCGGCGACCGCTCGTTTCCTCCACACAACTTCCTCCAGGACCACGGGTTTTGCTTCGAATCTCAAGGGTAAAACAGGCCCGCCGCTTTCCTTCCGGAAAAATTCCTTCAAGGTTCCAAACGGTGCGTAGCTCATCAAAAGTTTCTTCCCTTTTTTACTGCATACGCGTAGAAATGAGGCTCTATGCCCGAAACCGTGGACCTGTACGACAACGCCTATGCGCATTACGGAGACGAGATCTATCGCCAGATTCGCGTGGAGACCTATGGCGAGGATCTCGGGCAAACCGGCTGGGCCACCACGCAAGAGTCCCAGGAAATTCCGCGCGCCCTGCAGCTCGACGCGAATTCTCATGCGCTCGAAATCGGTTGCGGCTCGGGCCGTTATGCGTTACAAGTCGCGGCAACCACTGGCTGTCGCATCGTGGGGCTCGACGTCAACGCCCCAGGAATCGCCAACGCCAGCCAGCTTGCCGCTTCCTTGCAGCTTTCGCAACGCGCGCAGTTTCGAATCGCCGATGCTTCGCAAGCGCTTCCCTTTGCCGATGGCGAATTCGATGCGGCGTTCTCCAACGATGTTCTCTGCCATATTCCGGATCGTGAAGCGCTACTGGGCGAACTCTTCCGTGTGCTGAAGCCGGGCGCGCGCTTTCTGTTCAGCGACGCGCTGGTCATCGGAGGAATGGTGACGCACCAGGAACTGGCGACGCGCAGCTCGATTGGTTACTACGTCTTCAGCCCTCCGGGAGAAAACGAGCGCCTGCTGGAACAAGCGGGATTCCGCAACGCGGTCACGAAAGATACCAGCGAAGTCGCGGGGCAAATTGCGAAACGTTGGCACGATGCGCGAGGAAAACGCGCCGAAGCATTGCGCGCGATCGAAGGACCAGCGAATTTCGAGGGCCTGCAGAAATTCCTGTCCACCGTTAACGAACTCACCAGCGAAAAGCGCCTGTTGCGGCTTCTTTACGTTGCCCAGAAACCACTTGGAAAAGCGTAGTTTCAGTTTTTGGGTTGCGGCGGGGCCGTGCCGCTGGGCTCGGCGCTCGCCGATGGCTCGACATTCTTGGGGGCATCGATGCGTTCCTTGTCGTCCACCGCGAACAACAGATAGTTGCTGAAGCTGTGACGCCGATGCACTTGGCGGCCACGCCACGCCAAATACACTTCGGCGCTTTGCGGCAACCACAAACTGACATTGTCCTTCTGGAAGGCCACCGGACCGTACTCGATGGTGGTGTGCTCGGCGAGCAGTTTAATTTCCGGCATGGGCTTCACAATATCGGTTTCCATGCGCACAATCTGGAAATTGTCCGCGGAAATCCATGCGCGCCCTTTCAGCGCCACGCCGTACGACGGGCCGGTGATTCCGATCTGATACGTCTTTATTTCATTGGGCTTGCCGGGAATCTGGCGAAAGTGCACTTGCCACGCCAAGCCGGCGTTCGTACGCGCCAGGCCTTCGCAAGTCATCTCGTAGTTCGGCGCGTAATACGGATGGAAGATGAGCACCAGAGCGGGCAGTCCGTTGGTGACCAGGCCGTCGGGGAACTGGTCCTGCGCGCCCCCACCGTTGCGATATTCCGTTACGCCCAGATAGCCTTGGCGCACTTCCTGAATCGACACCATATAATCGAACTGGCGCTTATCCGGAGAAGACGCAATCCCGTAGCGATTGATGGATTCGTTGGTGAGCGATTCGGTAGCCGTAAAGCGATCGACATCGTGGGTTAACTTCTGAATTTGCTGCCCAGCCTTTTGCACAACGTCGTCGAGGTTGCACGTCGCTCCCGTTTCCACCGGAGGAATCTTGTCATCCACACCCGGCGGCAGCCAGTTCGAGGGCATGGTCATCGCTTCATCCGCAACGTTCGGCACATCCGTCGTGGTGGTTGTGGTGGTTACAGTGGTGTGTGTCGTAGTGGTAGGATTTTTCAAGCGCTCCAGCAGTTTCGCGGAATTCGCGTCAGAAGGATGACCGGCAACATAATCGGTGAGCAACTTGATGGCGCGATCCTTCTCGCCATTTTCGTACAGAGCATGTGCCAGCAGCGGTTCAATACCGGCGGCTTGCTCATGGCCTAGTTCGAGCGCGCGCTCCGCTTCCTTGATCGCTTGATCCTTCTGTCCCTGGAACAGGTCCGACTGCGCCATGAGCATGTGCGCGCGCCAGGAAGAAGGTTCGATCTCCAACGCGCGGGTGAGATACGGCGCCGCGGCTGCACCTTTATGCTGGTGCAGCAGGCTTTGGCTGAGGGCCAACAAGGAGCTGAGGTGATTGGGATTCAGCTCCAACGCGCGCGCCCAATGCGATTGGGCCGTGGATTGATCCCCCATCTGCGAAGCGTACACACCAAACAAATATTCGACTTCGGCGCTATTCGGAGCATCGCGCTGCGCCTCTTGCAAGTGATTGCGCGCATCCCCGGGCCGGTTGGCGCGCAAGGCCTCCAGCGCCTTGCCGATGTCCTTTTGCGCTTTCGGATTCAGCGCCGAGATGCCGCGATCGGCGGCAGCCTCTTCCCGATCGGTCATCGGCTGGAGTTCCACCTGCACTTTGACCTGTGTTTTATCGCCCATTTCAAAGGGCTTTTTTAGGGTCTGATAGCCCGGCGCGACCACTTCCACGGTAAGCGCGCTCTTTGGAACGTCGGCGAACAGCACTTTGCCCTTTTGCGCGGTGATCGTCTTGAACACCTGGCCGTTTTGCCGGATCAGCGAAACCACCGCGGCCTCCTCCAACGGCGCGCCCTTCGGTCCCTTGATTTCGACCTCTACCGAGGCATACACGTAAAGGTTTTCGATCCCTGGGTTAATCCCTCCGTTGTACGGGTTGGGGGTGTCCATGCCCGGCGGAATTTGCGCGTGAACCACACTGGTGGAAAGCAGTAGAAATAAAAGTAGGCCAAATATCCGGTTCCACTTCACGAAATCACCTTGGAGTCGCCCCAATTTGCGTAGCCGGTCACACCTTTGCACCCCTATACTACCTCCGCAGAGGGAGCGTGAGTTTGGATTTGATCCCAATGATGGGTGAGAAACCTCTCGCTGAGTCAGCGGGCCCCTTTGAAAGGAAGGCCTTAGGAGCTCGGCGGCCTTCGCTATACTTTCGCCTTCGCTCGCGGTAAAGTGGGAAGACCGTTTCCCGCAGCGGCAAGGGAGAAGCAATGAACCCGGTCTGGATTTTGGGCGCAGTACTTGGGCTGATTCTGATTGGCTTGGTGGTGTGGGTGTTGGTGCAAAACACCCAGGACCAGAAGAAAAATGAAGCGCTGGAAACGCAGATGAACGAACTGCGCCGCGACCTGCTGACGCTTTCCACCACGCAGGCGCAGTCCGCAGGAAAGATGGAAACCATCGCCAACACTGTGGCGGCGCGCCTGGAGGCGGTGACCGCGGCGGTGCAGCAAGGCGCAAAAGATTCGGCGGAGATTACTTCGCAAATCACATCGCAAGCCCAGTCCGCGATGAGCAACGAGTTGAAGAACACCCGCGATCAGATTACCCAAATCCAAAAGCAACTGGGCGCGGTGCAGGAATCCGGCCACATGATGCACGAGGCCGCGGCACGCCTGGAGAGCGTGCTGGGCGGAACAAAATCGCGCGGCAGTTTTGGGGAAACTACGCTGGAACGCCTGCTGGAGGATTGTTTGCCGCCCACGCAGTACTCGAAGCAATACCGTTTCCGCAGCGGCGAAACCGCGGACGTGGTCGTGCACATGCGCGACCGCAAACTCATGGCCATCGACTCTAAGTTTCCCTTGGACGCATTTCAGCGGCTGGAGACCGAAGGCGACCAGGCCAGAAAGGAGTTCATCAGCGCGGTAAAGTTGCACGCCGATTCCATTGCCAAGAAGTACATCGTGCCCGACGAAGACACCTTGGAACTGGCGCTCATGTTCGTGCCCAGCGAATCGGTCTATTACGAATTGCTGCGTTGTGTGGACGCCAAGGGAACGGCGCTGGATGCCTACTGCCGTTCGAAGAAGATTATGGCCGTGTCGCCGAACACACTCTACGCGCACTTGAGCGTGATCGCCATGGGACTGAAGGGCATGCAGATCGAGCAGAATGCGCGGATGCTGATGGCGAACCTCGACGGAATGCGCAAGCAACTGGAAATCTTCGGCAAGAGCTTCGACACGCTTGGTACCCACCTGAAGAACGCGCAGCAAGCCTACACCGAAGCAGACAAGCGGCTAGACAAAGCCTCCGGCTCCTTGGACAATCTTCTGGCGACCGGCCAAGTCAACGAAATCATGGATGAGCGGCAAGGCACATTGTCACTGCCGCCCGCGAATCCAGCCGCCGCGAAAAAATCGGCGTAAAGTCGCGCGTTACTCCTACTATCTGGACAGCATCAAAAGCGAGTCTCGACAAAACGGGAGGGCAAGAGCACATGATTTCAGGCGCTCACGTGGTGATTTACAGCAAAGACGCCGAAGCGGACCGTGCCTTCTTTCGGGATACGCTGGGATTCCGGTCGGTCGACGCCGGACATGGTTGGCTGATTTTCTCTATGCCTCCCGCGGAAGCAGCCTTTCATCCTGCCGACGAGAACGGACCTCACGAGTTGTATTTGCTTTGCGACAATCTACAGCAAGAGATTGATTCCTTGGCGAAAAAAGGAGTCCACTGCTCGGCTCCCGAGGAACAACGTTGGGGCACGATCACCAAGATACAGCTTCCCGGCGGTGGCTCCATCGGTCTATACCAGCCCAAACATCCCACGGCGATCGGCCGGCGACAGAGAACTTAGCGTTCTCGTTTTGGCGCGGAAAAGGGCGAGAGCAGGCGAATGGACACGGTAAAGCCGCCGTGTTTTTTTCCGACCAGTTCGAAAGTGGCGATATTATCGGCGCCGCCCCTCGAGGTGGCTTTCACGCTGGCGCCGCCGGTCAACTCGGCTACCTCGGGACCGAGGTTGTGCGCTTCCACGCCTACCTTGGCCGTGGTGCCGCGAACACGCACCATTAACGTGCGGTGTTCTCCGGGCGCCAGGGGCGCGTTACTGGCTTCCAATTCCAAGCTCACAAAAGTGATCGTAAATGCGTCGGTCGATTTTTGGCCGCAACTGACGTTCACTTCGGCGGGCCCCGGGTCCATATCCGTGGGTGGCAACACACTGAGCGACCCGGGCGACGAGGCCAGCACCAGACCGGGCAATCCGGCAATGGTCACGTGATTCGCGTCCGCATCGCCGCAAAAGCCGTGACCATACAACTCGAAGCGGTCCGACAGCGAAGCAATGCGCGGCGCTTCCGTGACCGCCTCGGTGGCCGAGGGCACATCCTCGGCAGCCAGAATGGTGCTGGTGACGCGTCCGCTCCGTCCCTGGATGCTGGCAGAGATGTGCGTCAGGTTCAGCGGAGCCACGAAAAGGGCGCGCCCGGTGGCATCCGTGGTGACCTTGTCGCCGTTGGAAAAGTTGATGGTGACGCCGGGAGTAAGTCGGCCGCCGATATCCAGCACAGCCAGTGTCGCCCGTTCGCCGCTGACCAACTTGTGAGGCAGCAGAAGAATGCGCGCGCCGGAAGCGGCCGGGGCTTGCTGGGCCGCCACACGCGGGCCGGCAGCTAGCAGGAAAGTCACCGCGAGGCAGGCATAGGTGAGAAGCCGGGCGAAAGAGCGCACCAAAGAATTGTAGTGGAGATTGCGGCTGGGCAGAAGGGCGGGGCCTGCGGCGAAAGACGCGAGCCTGCAACACGAAGGAGACAAAACGATTGCAAAGAGTAGGCAGCACTGGGGGATTGCCGGCTAATCGTATATGCTTGCGGACTGGCCATTCGGCCAGTCTGGCCGAGGAAAGGTTAATCACTTGAGCGCACAGCCTTTCACCGGGCACAAGGCTCTGCTAGCGTGGAACAGAAGAGGTCGGAACCAGGTTCCGCGCCAGGGGATGGGCGTGTGCTCACGAAAAGCTTGGAAGGAGACGTCGTGCAGATCGTTAGCGGAGGTGTGACCGACGTAGGGCGTGTGCGCACCAATAACGAGGACTCATTCCGCATCGTGGAACCATTGAATTTGTTTATTTTGTCGGATGGCATGGGCGGCGAAGCTCACGGCGAAGTAGCCAGCGCCATGGCGGTAGACACCGTGGAGAAGTATTGCAGCAATCCCGAGGCCTCCAAGGAGGATTCCGGCGTCACCCTCCATGGGGCCGCCAGCGATAACTGGGCTCCCCAGACGAAAAAGCTACAGAACGCGGTGTTCCAGGCCAATTTCAATATTTACCAGTCGGCCCAGAAGCATGCGGAGCAGCGCGGCATGGGCGCGACGCTGACCACGGGATGGCTCAACGGCACCAAGCTGAGCATCGCTCACGTGGGAGACAGCCGGGCGTATTTGTTGCGCGCCGGCTCACTCCAGCAATTGACCAACGACCACTCGCTGGTGGCCGAACAAGTACGGCGGGGAATTTTGACGCCGCAGCAGGCGGAAGAAAGCGACATGCAAAGCGTGCTGTTGCGAGCGCTCGGGGCGAATCCGGAAGTGGATGTGGAAGTCGACGAAGTCGAGGTGATGCCGCGCGACCTGCTGCTGTTCTGCTCCGACGGGCTGACGCGCATGGTCACGGAGCCGGAGATCGCGGGCAAGCTGCAGGCGGAAACGGATCCCGCGGCAGCCGCGCAGAAATTGGTGGATTTGGCGAACGAGCGGGGTGGATTGGACAACGTAACCGTGATTGTAGTGCGCATCCAGGACGAATCGAAGGGATGGTTCTCTTGGCTGCGCCGGGACCCGGGTAAGAAGGAGTAAAGCTCCCACGGAGGACTGTGGCATGGCTAAGCTCAGCCTGATGTTCGAGAACAAAGTAGTGAAAGAGGTTCCTATTGGCAACCGGCCGGTCTCGATTGGACGTTCCCCGGATAACGATATTCCGATCGACAACTTGGCGGTGTCCACCTACCATGCGCGCGTCTACTTCGAAGGAAACCGCCTGGTGGTCGAGGATCTGGACAGCTTGAACGGCACGTTTGTCAACGATCTCCGCGTGGAACGCGCTATGCTTCACGACGGCGACAATATCTGGATCGGCAAGCACAGCATCAAGGTGGACGCTACCGCCGACACCGCGATTCCTTGGGACACCGGGCGCAAAGCCGCGGCCCCAAAGATCAACGAAACCATGGTGCTCGACACCAAAGCGCGCCGCGACATGCTGCAGCAGGCCGCCGCCATGGGCGAGCGCTCGCAATTCGCTTCGGGCCGCATGAAGATGCCCACTCTGGTCATCCTAAGCGGCCGCGTCGATCAAAAAGAATATGTACTGACGAACAAGCTCACCGTCATCGGCAAATCGCCCATGGCCACCATTCGCCTGCGCGGGTGGTTCAAACCGCAAGTGGCCGCGCAAATCAACCAGCGCGACGACGGATATTACCTGGGCACTGGCGCCAAGATCCCTTCCGTCAATGGCGCGCCCATCCAAGGGCCCGTGCGGCTGAACGATGGCGACCTGATCGAGGTTGGCGGTCTGCGCATGAACTTTGTCGTTCGGGAATAGCCCCACGTTTTCATGGCCGCCGTCCCCAATGGAGGCTTGGCACGAGGCGGATGGTTTCGCCTGCGCGGTTTGCTCTCCGAATGGTGGCAGCATCGCGCTTCCTTCCTGATCAGCCTGATCATCACCCTGACGGCGCTGGGTATTTATTTCTTCACCTTTCTGGGCGACCGCAGCACTCCGCTGTTCGACTTCCTGAAGCGCTCCGAATACAGCACGCTGGATACGCGTTTTCGCTACCGGCCGGCGAAGTACAGCGTTCCCGATGCGCGCATCGTGATTGTGGCCATCGACCAGCGCTCTCAGGAAGTGCTCGGGAAGTGGCCGTTTTCCCGCAAGTATTTCGGACAAATGCTGGATGCCCTTCGGGAAGACGGAGCCAAGGTTGCGGCGTTCGACATTACCTTTGACAAGCCGGACTTGACCGCCGCGCCGGTTCGCGCGCTCCTTGCCAAATTGGAGCAGGACAAGGCCGCCGGACATCCGCCCGACCCAAAACTCGAAAGGCAAGTCGGAGAACTGGCGGAGCAGTTTGATTCCGACGCGCAATTTGCCGCGGCGTTGCGGCGTTTCGGGCCCGTCGTTCTGGGGAATTTTTTCTTGGAGCCACAGGAAGTGCGGGGCATCGATCCGGCCGTGCTGGACAACTACGCGGAGATGGTGCAGTGGTATTCGCTGAACCGCGTGCCCCTGAATCCCGCCAGCGGGAAAGCTGATTTCGCGACGCTGCTGAACGAGTATCAGGCGGAAAGCACGTTATATACCGCGACAGTGGCGAACATTCCCGCGCTGGCACCCCCGGAGAATGACGAACGCACCGCGATTGGCTTCTTTAATATTTCGTCCGACGCCGATGGCGTGCTACGCCGTTCGCTACTAGTGCTGCCGTTTGGCCGATCCAACAATCCCGACGACATTGATTTGTACGGTTCGTTGGAAGTGCAGACGCTGCGCTTATATCTGGGCCTCAAGACCGACCAGGTCACCGTGAATTACGGCCCGGCGGGAATTGCGGCGCTACATCTCGGCGACCAACTGACCGTCCATCCGGACTATCTTGGACGCATGATGATCAACTATCGCGGCCCCCGCGGCACATATCCCTACTATTCGCTGGCTGATGTAGTGCAGCACAAATTCGTTGCGGGGACCTTCAAAAATAAAATCGTGCTGGTAGGCGCTTCCGCCACGGGCATCGGCGATTTGCGCACACCTCCCTATGGCGGCATCGACTATCCCGGCATGGAAGTGCACGCCAACGTCATCGACAACATGCTCAATCATGATTTTCTGGTACGAGGCGCGCACCAGATTGTGCTGGATCTTGCGCTGATTCTGGTGCTGGGGCTGCCACTGGGATTTGCTCTCGCGTTGGCGTCGCCGCGCTGGATCTGGTTTGGGCTGGGGCTACTGATTCCCTTTGCCGCCCTGGTGTACCTGGCGTTTCTGCATGGCTGGTGGCTGAATTTCACGCTGCCCGCCGGAACCTTGGTGGCCAACGTGATGTCGGTGTCCTTGTATCGGGCGCTAGTGGAGGAAAAAGAAAAGCGCAAGGTGCGCAGCGCCTTTGGACATTATCTAAGCCCCGAAGTAATCCGGCGATTGCTGCTGAATCCGCAATTGGTGGAACCACGCAAGACCGACATTACCGTGATGTTCAGCGACATTCGCGGTTTCACCACCATTTCCGAAAAGCTCGACGCGCAGGATCTGGCGCTGTTCCTGAACAGCTATTTGTTTGATATGACGCGCATCGTCTTCGCCACCAACGGTACGCTGGACAAATATATTGGCGACGCGGTGATGGCCTTCTGGGGCGCGCCGTTTGAAGATGGGCGGCATCCGGCGCAGGCATGCGCGGCGGCGCTGGAAATGATGAGGCGCGTCGGCGAGTTGCAAAAGAAATGGGCGGCAGAGGGCAAGCCAGCGCTGGATATCGGCATCGGTTTGAACTCCGGCGCGGCCAGCGTGGGCAATATGGGTTCGTCGCTGCGCTACGGCTACACCGCGCTCGGCGATACTGTGAACCTGTCTTCGCGCCTGGAAGGACTGAATAAAGAATACGGCACGCACATTATTGCGAACGAATCGACCTATGAAGCGGCGAAAGAAGCGGGGTTTTTGTTTCGGGAACTCGATCTGATTCGCGTGAAGGGAAAATTGCAGCCGGTAACGATTTACGAATTGTTTGCCCGCGTTGCGGATTTGGACGAGGCATCGCTGGCGGACGCTCATGCGCGACTGTCAGAATTTGCGGACGCGCGAACACTTTACAAAGAGCGAAAATGGGCGGCAGCGCTCGTAGCCTTTCAGAAGAGTCTGGATCGCTGGCCGCAGGATGGACCTACGCTGGTCTACCTGAAGCGCTGCGAAGACTATCTGGCGGCGGAACCCGTGTCCGATTGGGATGGCGTTTTTGTGATGACCCACAAATGACGGAAATAAGAAATTCGAAAATAGAAAATGGCAAAGAGTGGGGCGCCGCGATCGTAGTGCTTTAGTCTTTTTGTACGATACCGGTTACGCCCGCTACGAACAGAGTGGCGAGAATCCAGCCCAGAAGCACTTGCAGCCGCTGGAACGCGAACAGCAGGCGTGATGTGAGCCGAGCCGTTCGCCAACCATCCTGAGCGGCGGCCCCGGTCGCGCGCGAAACATTTGCCCCGGGCGATGGGTCCGGCTGCCAACGATCGGTTTGCCCCAACTTGACCAGCGGCAACGAATTTTCCAGCGAGTACACCAAGGGCCCCAGCGGCTGATAGTGCTCCGGCGTGGCGCCCGTCG
The DNA here is from genome assembly GCA_035524015.1 of Candidatus Sulfotelmatobacter sp. Lineage (GTDB taxonomy): Bacteria > Acidobacteriota > Terriglobia > Acidiferrales > UBA7541 > Acidiferrum. The sequence goes on along the minus strand of DATKPS010000220.1, from coordinate 16,593 downwards.
TTTTGAAAAGGTCGTAGGCCTTTTCGTCCATGGGAACCATTGCCCGCGCCGAACCCGCAGCAGCGTATATCCCCCAACCCACCAGGACCAGAATCACCAGACCCACCAACGCGCGCAGCGGATAGTAGCCATAGCCCACCACCAAACTGAGCGGAGCGCGGAGCAGCGCGGAGGAAACGGTAGGTTCCTCGCACCACAGGTGATCCTCCAAAACAAACAAAACACGCCGCGCGCCTCGATCCACACCGGCATTGCGCATCACCTTCGCCAGCTGCCGGTACGGTTGCGGGGTGAAGGGCTGCTGCAACGCCAGCCAGGCCAGCCGATTCTTCGTATCTGTCAGGCCAGAGGCGATGTGCTCGTAAACAAACCCATCCAGATTCAGTTTCCCGGGAGCAGGCCAGCAGGATTTGTCGTCGGAAATGGCGCCAGCCGCAGCATTGCTCAGATTCAGCGCGAGGCGGGCGGCATTGCGCACGCCGGTCCACACCAGGGTACCTTTGGTAATGGAGTTGGCGAAACTCACTTCGCCTTCGGCGGAAAAACCGTCACGCAGCAGCACATCGCCTTGCACGCAGACACGGTCGGCGTTCAGCGCTTTGCCTGTGGGATTTTTGAAACTGCCATCATCGCACTCCAGGTTGTCCCCGATTTGCGCGCTCAGCAGATTCACTTCGCCGTCCGCCGCAAAACCGCCGCGCATGAAAACGAATCCGCGCACATTCACGCTGTCGGCGTTCAGCGCCGTAGCCCCCGGATTCCGGAAAATCCCGCCATCACAAGAAAAGTTGTTGCCAATTTGCGCCCCTGGCAGGTCCACTCCCCCTTCCGCAACAAAACCATTGAGCAGCAGAACATTGCCTTTCACGTTGACGCGGTCGGCCACCAGCGCAGAGCCTCCCGGATTTTTGAACCTGCCGCCATTGCATTCCAGGTTGCCGCTGATTTGCGCTCCCAACAAGCGCACCTCGCCCTCAGCGGAAAACCCATCCCGTAGGAACACGCTTCCTTGCACGTTCATGCGATCGCCGCTGATAGCGCTGCCCGAGGGATTCGAGAAGGAGCCGTCGTTGCATTCGAAATTGCCGCCAATTTCCGCCCCCAGCAGCCGTACTTCGCCTTCGGCCAGGAAGCCGTTGCGCAAAAACAGGCTGCCATGGATGCGGATGCGGTCGGCGCGCAGCGCTTTTCCCGCCGGATTGCGAAAACGTCCCGCGCCGCAATCCAGATTGCTGCCGATACGCGCGCCCAGCAACTGCACTTCGCCTTCACAACTGAAACCGTTGCTCAGCGAAATCGTGCCGGCCACTTCGGCGCATTCGGCGTTGATGGAGCGCAGCAAACTGCCGGCAAAACTGATCGTGGGAATGCGCAGAAAGCGTAACCTGGTTTCTTCCTTCAAGCTACAACAGCGAAGCGCCAGGGGAAAGTGCACGCTGACAAACGAAAGGTCGAGCGAACCCTCGATGCGGGCGCCGTGCGCCTGAATTCCGCGAGGATCGACGTAGTTGCGGGCGTCGCGGTCGATACACAACCAGCGAATCAACGCCGCGCGAATGCTGCGTTCCGGTCCCCAGCCATCTGCCTTGGCCGGATTGTTGCCGGGATCGAAATCCTTTGGGCTCGGCCCGCACCAGGCTGTTTCGCCCACGGGCGCCGCGGCAAGCAGCTTTCGTTCCGCGTCGCGCAGTGGCGCAAAGCGGGCTTGCGCCAGATGCAACAATTCTTCCGGAGCCGGGCTCGTGGCTGGTGTGTTCATAGGGTCCGCCAGTTCAGAGCCTTATATCATGAGGCGAGGAAGTAGGACCACGATTTGCCGTTTTACCGACGCCAGCGGCGCAAAAGAATCCATTTTGGCTGTCGGCCCATAAGCAATAGAAATAGTGAACCTTGCACTGCGGCGCTGTACCTATAAACCAGCGATTCGTAGTCTAATACAAGAAGCGACAAACGGAAGAAAAGGGGGCACGGAGAAGTTCTGTTTGGCCCCATTGCTATCCGGAAAACAAGGTAAGTTTCGCCTGTTATGTGGATTGTCCGATTAGCCCTCTCCAGGCCATACACGTTCGTCGTGCTGGCACTGGTCGTAGTCCTGCTCACGTTCGTTGTGGTCCCGCGCACGCCCACCGACATTTTCCCGGTCATTAACATTCCGGTGATCGCGCTGGACTGGACTTACGATGGTCTGCAGCCGCAGGAAATGGAGCAGCGCATCACCAGCAACGTGGAGCGCGGCATCACTACCCTGGTCAACGATGTCGAACACATCGAATCGCAATCGCTGAACGGCAAAGCGATCATCAAGATTTACTTCCAGCCGAACGCCAACATTCCAACGGCGCTGGCGCAGGTGGCCGCCATCTCGCAAACTTTTTTGCGTAGCTTGCCTCCGGGCACCACGCCGCCGCTGGTGATCATTTATTCGGCATCGACCGTGCCGGTGTTGCAGATCGGCTTGACCAGCGACCGCCTGAGCGAACAAGCGATCTTCGATTACGGCAACAACTTCATTCGCACGCAATTGGCCATCGTGCAGGGCGCTGCCACGCCTTACCCCTACGGAGGAAAGGTGCGACTGATCTCCGTGGACCTGGATCCGCAAGCCCTGCAGTCCAAAGGACTCTCGCCCGTAGACATCGTGAACGCCGTGAACCAGCAGAACCTGATTCTGCCCACGGGCACGACGAAGATGGGTCCGCTCGAATACAACGTCGAGATGAACGCCAGCCCGAAAACCGTAGCGGAACTGAACAATCTGCCGGTGAAAACGGTCAATGGCTCGACCATCTATCTGCGCGAAGTAGCCCATGTGCGCGATGGATTCTCGCCGCAAACCAACGTGGTGCTGGCCAATGGGCAACGCGGCGTGCTGATGAGCATTTATAAGACCGGCAACGCTTCGACTCTGACGATCGTGGATCGCGTCAAACAAGTGCTCAAGGATATGGAACCGGCCGAGCCGGAAGGGCTCAAGGTCACCACGCTCTTCGATCAATCCTTGTTCGTCCGCGCGGCGATCCAAGGCGTGGTGCGGGAGGCGTTGATCGCAGCGTGCCTTACCGCGGTAATGATCTTGCTCTTCCTGGGCAACTGGAAAAGCACCCTGATTATCGCCATCTCCATTCCCCTTTCCATCCTCGTCAGCATTCTGTGCCTGAGCGCGCTGGGCGAAACCATTAACATCATGACCCTCGGCGGACTGGCGCTTGCCGTGGGCATCCTGGTGGACGACGCCACCGTAGAAATCGAGAACATCAATCGCAATCTGGCCATGGGCAAGGAAACCGTTCAGGCGATTCTGGATGGCGCGCAGCAGATTGCCGTGCCCGCCTTCGTCTCCACCTTGTGCATCTGCATTGTGTTCATTCCGATGTTCTTCCTGTCGGGCGTGGCCAAGTACTTGTTCGTACCGCTGGCGGAAGCGGTGATCTTCGCGATGTTGGCGTCGTACGGCTGGTCGCGAACCATTGTGCCGACGATGGCGATGTATCTGTTGAGCTCCGAGGATGAGTATCACGCCGACGAGCACGCAGGCGAGAAGATGGGCTTCTTCCGCCGCTATCAGCAAGGGTTCGAACACGCCTTCGAGCGTTTCCGCGCGGGGTACCGCGGGGCGCTCACAACCACCTTAGAGCATGCGCCGCTGTTCGCCGTCTGCTTCCTGGCGTTTTGCGTGGCCTCGGCGGGATTAACGCTGATTCTGGGCCGCGACTTCTTTCCCTCCGTAGACGCGGGCCAAATCCGACTGCATATGCGCGCGCGCACCGGATTGCGCATTGAAGAAACCGCCAAGCTCGCGGATCAGATCAACCATGTCATCCGGCAAACGATCCCGGAAAAAGACCTGGTGACCGTGTTGGATAACATCGGCTTGCCGTATTCCACGATTAACCTCACCTACAGCAATTCCGGAGTCATTGGCACCGCCGACGGCGAGATCCTCGTGCAGTTGAATCAAGAGCGTGGCCGGCCCACCAGCTACTACATCAACGAACTTCGCCACATATTACCGCGGGAATTCCCGGGCGTGCAGTTCTTCTTTCAGCCCGCCGACATCGTCACGCAAATTCTGAACTTCGGTACACCCGCGCCCATCGACGTTCAAATTGTGGGCCAGGATCAAGCCGGCAACTATCAAGCGGGGTTGAAACTGGAGGACGAAATTCGCCGCATACCGGGCGCCGTAGACGTGCACGTGCAACAAGCCTTCGATTCGCCCACGTTATACCTGGACATTAACCGCACCCGCGCGCAATACGTAGGTATGCAAGCGGTGGACGTGGCGCAAAACGTGCTCATTTCCCTCTCTTCCAGCTTCCAGACCGCTCCGAATTTCTGGCTCGATCCCAGGAACGGCGTCAGCTACAACGTGGCGGTCCAGACGCCGCAATACCGCGTCGACAATTACCAGGAATTGCAGAACACTCCGGTCACCGGGAGAGGCTCCAACGTCCAGCCGCAGATTCTCGGGAACCTGGTCACCACTTCCACGGTGGCGCGTCCCGCCTCTATCTCGCACTACAACGTGCAGCCGATGATCAATGTGTACGCCTCGGTTTCCGGCCGGGATTTGGGATCGGTGGCGGACGAAGTCACCAAGCGTGTCGACGCCATCCGCAAGGAACTGCCTCGCGGCAGCCGCATCGTCATCCGTGGCCAGGTGCAAACCATGACCACTTCCTTCCTGGGACTCGGCGTCGGACTGATCGGCGCGATTGTGCTGGCATACCTGCTGATCGTGGTGAATTTCCAGTCGTGGCTCGATCCCTTCATCATCATCACCGCGTTGCCTGGCGCTCTGGCAGGAATCTGCTGGATGCTCTTGTTCACGCGCACCACGTTAAACGTACCGTCGCTCACCGGAGCAATTATGTGCATGGGCGTGGCGACCGCGAATAGCATTCTGATGGTTTCGTTCGCGCGGGAACAGTTGAACGAAGGAAAAACTGCGGTCGACGCGGCGCTGGACGCCGGCTTCGTGCGTATTCGTCCGGTGATTATGACCGCGCTGGCGATGATCATCGGCATGGTGCCCATGGCCATCGGTATGGGCGAAGGCGGCGAACAGAACGCGCCACTGGGCCGCGCGGTAATCGGCGGATTGCTGTTTGCTACGGTGGCCACTTTGTTCTTTGTGCCCTGCGTCTTTTCGATCATTCACGGCAGGACCGAACGCAAGCGGCAACGCGCGCTACAAGGCGGGGTAGCGTTAACATAAGGATTACGGCGGGGTGAGGCAGCTCAACATGAACGAGGGTTCGCAAGCAGGCGAATACGGAACGGGCGGAAAGCCGACGAAGAAAGGGTCGCTGTTCTTCGTGTTTTTCATCGTCGTGGTCGCGCTGGTGGTGCTGGGCGCGGTGGTGATGTTGCAGCGGCGCACGCAGTTCCAGGCGCTGGCAAAAGATACGGAAGCGTTGGCGGTGCCCAGCGTGGCCGTGATTCACCCCGCGTCACAGGGAACTTCGGAAGATCTGGTGCTGCCTGGGACGCTACAAGCTTATGTGGAATCGCCAATTTATGCGCGCACCAACGGATACCTGCGGATGTGGTATCACGACATCGGGAGCCGCGTGAAGAACGGCGAGTTGCTGGCAGACATCGACACGCCGGAAGTGGACCAGCAACTGGATCAGGCCAAGGCCGACCTGGTCACCGCGCAGGCCAACGAGCATTTGTCGCAAATCACCGATACGCGCTACAGCGATTTGCTGAAGACCGACGGCGTCTCCAAGCAGGAAGTGGACAACGCAGCCGGCGACCTGGCAGCGAAGCGCGCCATTGTGCAATCCGCGCAAGCCAATGTGCGGCGGCTGCAGGAATTGAAATCGTTCCAGAAAGTGTATGCGCCGTTCAGCGGAGTGATCACGCAACGAAACGTGGATATCGGCACGCTGATCAACGCCGGCAATGGCGGAACTTCGCAGCAATTATTTTATCTGGCGCAGACCGATCCCATCCGCCTGTACGTGAATGTGCCGGAAGCGTACGCTCCTGCGATTCATAAGGGCTTGGGCGCTTACATCGAGCTGGCGCAATACCCCGGGCAGAAATTTCAAGGGGAGGTGGTGCGCACTGCGGAAGCCATCGATCTGGCCTCGCGAACGCTGTTGACCGAAGTAGACGTGCCGAACAAATCCGGCCAGTTACTTCCCGGCGGGTACGCGCAGGTGCATTTGCAGGTTCACGTGCAAAACGAACGACTGCAGGTGCCGGTAAACGCGCTGCTGTTCCGCTCCGAAGGTCTGCGCGCCGTGGTGGTCGAGAACAACCGCGTGCGCCTGCAGGCCCTCACCATCGGTCGCGACTATGGCACTTCCCTCGAAGTGCTCACGGGATTAAAACCCGACGACTGGATCGTGCTGAATCCGCCGGATTCCATCGAAAACGGTGAGGAAGTACACGTGAAGCAAGTTGCGAATCCGCTGGCACCAGCGGCCTCACCCAGCAATGCCGCTACACCGCCCACACCAACAGGTGCACCTGCCAACGCGCAGCCTGGGCCGTCCAGCCCGGCGAGCGCACCCGGGAAGAAACCCTGATGAACGTCGGTCCCCTGGTAATTAAGCGCCGAAACACGATGCGTATCGGCTTGCTGGTCGCTTTGTTCAGCGCGGGCTGCACCGTGGGGCCAAACTACAAGCGGCCGGCGGCGCCCGTTCCGGCGAGCTACCAAATCTCCGCACCGTGGCGGCAAGCGCAGCCGAAAGATTCCGTACCAAAAACGAGCTGGTGGACCCTGTTTCACGACGACGAGTTGGACAGCCTGGAAAGCGAGCTGCTCGCTTCGAGCCAGACCCTGCAGGTGGCGGTGGCGCATTTCAATCAGGCGCGTGCCTCAGCCGCGGTGCAAAACGCCACGCTTTTCCCCACCGTGGGCGTTGACCCCTCCGTCAGCGTCGAGCGTTACTCCGCAAACAGGCCAACCGGCACGTCGAGCCCAATTGCTGGTTCCGTGACTCAGGGCAACTACTACATTCCCTTCACCGTAAGCTATGAGGTGGACTTGTTCGGGCAGCGGCGCCGTACCATTGAAGCGTCGCAGGCCGCTTATCAAGCGAATGCCGCGGATTTGGAAAATGTGCGCCTGGTGCTGACCGCGGAGCTGGCTGCGGATTATTTCACGGTGCGCGAGTTGGACAGCGAAATAGGCATCACCAATCGCACCGTGGAAACGCTGACACGCGGCTTGCAACTCGTCGAATCGCGGCACTCGGGCGGCGTTGCGTCGGGGCTCGATGTGGCCCAGGAAGAAACGTTGCTGAACACCACGCGCACGCAGGCGACCCTTCTGCAACAGACCCGCAAGCAGTTCGAAGACGCCATTGCGGTATTGGTCGGCAAGCCGGCGCCGGATTTCCATTTGGTATCCCGCGAACTTACTGCCGAGCCACCCGGTATTGACTCCGCGATTCCCTCGGATCTGCTGGAGCGCCGTCCGGACATTGCCGAGTCGGAACGGCAAATGGCCATTGCGAATGCGCAGATCGGCATTGCGAAGGCTGCGTATTATCCGTCACTGCAGCTCTATGGGCAGGGTGGATGGAACTCACAATACATTTCGCGGCTGGTGAATGCCGAGAGCGGTTTCTGGGCCCTCGGCGCAAATGTGGCTCAAGACATTTTTTCCGGCGGCGCGTTGCACGCCCAGGTGCAATATCAGCAGGCGAATTACGACGCCACCGTGGCCAACTATCGCGACACGGTTCTGAACGCATTTCGCGAAGTGCAGGACAACATCACCGGCCTGGAAGTGCTGGCGGCCGCGCGCCAATCGCAGGCGGATGCGGTGAATTCCGCGAGGAAGCAGGTGGACATTGCCACCTCGCGCTACGTCGGCGGCCTGGTCAACTATTTGGATGTGGTGACCGCCCAGCAGAATCTGCTAAGCAACGAACAAGAAGCGGCTATCATCCAGGGCCAAAGGCTGGTCACCGCGGTCCTGCTAGTGAAGGCCTTGGGCGGAGGCTGGGACGCCGCCAGTCTCGATGCCATCCATTTGAAACCCACTGCCCGCGATTTAGTCCGCCAATAGCGCCAGACTCACCCTGTAGCACACCTTTTGGCGTCTGGAGTGCGGGAGCCCAGCTCCCACCGGTTCGCAATTTCAACTCTGCTAGCGCACGCGCAGCGGCAGCCCTGCTGCCGCCTCCACCAAGCCTACGAAACTACGAAGATTTTCGTTGACACTACGAACTCCTTCGTAGTAGCCTCGCCCCATGGCTACTTTCACTCATCGCAAACCCACCTCTTCCGAGCTGGAAATTCTCCATGTTCTCTGGGAGCGCGGGCCCTCCACCGTTCGCGAGGTGCACCAGGCGCTCCACGACAAAAGACCAATTGGCTACACCAGCGTCTTAAAGTTAATGCAAATTATGACCGCCAAGGGCACCCTGCGCCGCAACGAAGAACAACGGGCACACGTGTACGAGGCGGAGCAACCGGCAGAGAAGACCAAGCGCGACCTGGCGCAAGACGTGCTCCAGCGCGTGTTCGATGGCTCCGCCAGCGAACTGATGATGCATGCGCTTTCCGGTCGCAAGGCCAACAAGGAAGAGATTGAAGAAATGCGGCGACTGCTCAACGAACACGAAAGGAAAATACGATGACGCTCCTTACTCCGTGGCTTTCTCCGGCGACATTGCGGCTGCTGGCGCTGGCGTTGTTGCATTTTCTGTGGCAGGGGACGGCGCTGGCAGCGCTGGCTTATATGGCGATGGCGCTGTGCCGCACCGCTGCTTCCCGGTATGCCGTGGGTGTCGCGACGTTAGCGCTGATGCTCGCCGCTCCGGCAGCCACCATTGTGTTCTTCCGCGCGCAAGAGCAGGCCGTGGCCGAGGCGCCGGTGACCGCCCAGCATTCTGCAACAGAGCCCACATCGGCTGCTGCGCCGGCCACGATCGCACATTTCACACAGAACCGCGCGCAACACCAGCCCAGCGCTCCGCCCTATTTCCTGTGGCTGGTGGAAGTGTGGTTCGCGGGCGTCGTTCTGCTGAGCCTGCGCTCTGCCGGCGGCATCCTGCTGGTCGAACGTTTGCGCCGGAAAGAAACCCTCCCGGTCACCGATGACTTGCTTCAAATTTGCGAATCGTTGCGGCAGCGCATGGGGCTGACGCGGGTCGTCCGCTATTGCGAGAGCTTGCATCTTGATGCGCCTGCTGTGGCGGGCTGGATCCGCCCGGTCGTACTTCTCCCGGTTAGCGCGTTGAGCGGCTTGACCGAAGCGCAGCTGGAAGCGGTGATCGCGCATGAACTGGCGCACATTCGCCGTTACGACGCGTTCGTCAATCTGTTCCAAGTGTGCGTAGAAACCCTGCTTTTCTACCATCCGGCCGTATGGTGGCTCGGAAAACGCGTTCGCGCCGAACGCGAGCACTGCTGCGACGACGAGGCCGTCAGGCTGTGCGGCAGTCCGGTCGCCTACGCACATGCGCTGGCGCGCATGGCAGAAACCACCGCAGCTCCGCAACTGGCCATGGCTGCAAACCGCAGCCCGCTTGTGCAGCGTGTGGCGCGTTTGCTCGGTGCCAACACCAAAGCGGAATCGATTCGCGGCGCCAATTTATCCGCGGGCGTGCTCTGCCTTTCCGCGGCGCTTCTGGCAGGAGGCGCGCTGTTGGGTAGCGTGCATCAGGTGCGCGCGCAATCCTCGAGTCCCGTAACGGTCAACGCGAATGCAGCCATTGCTGCGCAGGCAACCAACCTCACCAAGGATGTGGTATCGGCAACGGTATCGAGGGCCGTCACTTCCACCGTGCTGCATGCGTCCCGCCTCGCCGTCTTCGCCACTCCAACCCCCAGTCCCAATCCCCAGCCCCAACAGGAATCCGAAGCGAACGCGGCTCCGCAAAAGGCGCAGAGTTACATCGACTCGTTGAGCTCGGCAGGCTTGACCAACTTGTCTGTCGATGAACTGATCGCGTTGAAGGTGCAAGGCGTGACCGGGGATTACGCGCGCGCGATGAAGCCGTACATCACCTCGAAAGACGGCAAGGTCGACGTCGACCAGCTCATCGGGCTGAAAGTGCAAGGCGTCACCCCGGAGTACATCAAGGAAATGAGCGCGGCGACCGGAGAAAATCTGGACGCCAATGATGTGATCGGCATGAAGGTCCAGGGCGTAACGCCAGAATATGTGAAAGAAATGGGAAGCTTGGGGCTGAAGGCTGACTCCGGCGACATTATTGGGATGAAAGTACAAGGCGTGACCTCCGAGTACGTCAAGGAAATGCGCGCGCTGGGGCTGAACGTCGATTCCGGCGACATCATCGGCATGAAAGTGCAAGGGGTGACCCCGGAGTACGTGAAAGAAATGCAACAACTGGGCCTGAAGTTCGATTCCGGTGAACTCATCGGTATGAAAGTGCAGGGAGTAACGCCGGAGTATCTGAAGGAACTGCAAGCGGAAGGGTTCAAGCCGGATGCGGGCGAAGCCATTGGCGCAAAAGTCCAGGGGATCACCCCGGAATTTATCGCCAAGGCAAAAAGCCACGGCTTCAACAATCTGACTCTGGATAAATTGATTGCGCTGAAACACGCTGGCGTGTTCGACGCCGAAAAGTAAATCAGGAGGAACAACATGAACCGTCGTGAGGGCCTCACGGCCTACATTCTGGTGGTGTGCACGCTTCTGGCGGGATGGGCGGTCCGCGCGGCTGAAGATTTCCGCGGCACGTGGACCATGGAACACAGCGATGAGCCCGGCAAGGTGGAGTTCACGCTGATTCATCACCAGCATGGCAATTCCTCCACGCATTCCTCGGACTGGCCACTCAGCGTGTTTGTAGGCCTGGACACGGCGAAAGCGGGCAAGCAGGAAGTGAAGTTCACCATCAACCGCGACGCCGGACGCTTTGATTGCGAAGGCTATCTGGAGAACGGGGAAGGCGCGGGTACCTTCCATTTTTTAGCCGATTCCAAATACGTCTCGGAGATGAATTCATTGGGATTCACCGGCATCGATCCGGAGAAGCAGTTCTCCCTGGCGGTGCTGGACGTGAGCCTGAATTTCGCGAAGGAGATGAAGGGAGAGCATCTGCAGGGGTTGGACACCGATAAACTGATCGCCTTCCGCATTTTCAAAGTAAATTCGCAATTCATCCATGAACTTCGCGACGCCGGAATCGACGCCAGCGATTGCGACAAGCTGGTGGCCTTTCGCATTCACGGGGTCACCCCCGAAATGGTGCGTTTTCTGCGCAAATCCGGTTATCAGCCTACCGATGACGATTTGATCGCCATGCGTATCCACGGCGCTACGCCGGAGTTCATCCAGCAGCTGCAGAAGGAAGGATACGATCATGTGGCGATCGAGAAGCTCATCGCATTTCGCATTCACGGCGTGTCGCCGGAATTTATCGCGAAGGTCCAGGCGCTCGGCTACAAACATCCCGATCCAGATCAGTTGATCGCCATGCGAATTCATGGCGTCACACCCGAATATATTTCCGGACTGAAGTCGCGCGGCATGCAAAACCTGAGTATCGACCAATTGGTGAGTCTACGTATTCAGGGCATCGACTGAACACTCCTAGCTGACCTAGTACACGTAGAACCACCTTAGTACTCTCTTACACGCATCTTTCGATTGCGGCAGCTGGCTACCTTCACATAGAATCAGCGCTCCGCTCAATGTACGTAAATCGCTGATTAGCGGCTGGGTACCCATGTACGAAGAGTTCTTTGGACATTTCGGATTACAGCGAAATCCGTTCCAGGTCTCGCCCAATCCCAAAACGTTTTACTCCACCCCGGTTCATGATGAAGCGCTGTCGCAACTGGTGTTTGGCATTGAAGCCCGGCAAGGGCTAATGGTTCTTACGGGAAAACCGGGAACCGGCAAAACCACCATCCTGCACTACTTGTTGGAATGGCTGCAAAAGCAGAAGTATTCCAGCGCGTACCTGTTTCATACGCTGGTGCCGTCGATGGATTTGCTGCGGCTGATCCTGCGCGATTTTGGTGTGGCCTGCGATTCGCAGCACAAGAGCGATCTACTGGTCGCGCTCAAGGAATGGCTGGTGGCCCGGCACCGGCTGGGCGATTGCCCGGTGATCCTCGTGGACGAAGCGCAAGGACTGACCAGCCGAGGACTCGACGAATTGCGCATGCTGCTGAATCTGGAGGAATCGGGAGTCAAGTTGGTGCAGTTGGTGTTGGCGGGACAGCCGCAGTTGGAAGAAAAGCTGAAGTGGCGCAAGCTGGCGCAAATGCGGCAGCGCATCACCTGCCATTGCAAGCTGCGGCCGCTAACGCCGGAAGAAACCGCGGGATACATTCGCGCGCGGTTGAGCGGTGCGGGCGCGGGGGGAGCGATGGTCTTCCCGCAAGAAACGGTGGACGAAATCTACCGCTATTCCGAAGGCATTCCGCGCGTGATTCACCTGCTGTGCGAGCATGCGCTGCTGGCAACCTACGCGGATCGCCGCGATTCCGTCACCAACGGCGATATTCTGCATGTGGCACAGCAGTTTGAATTGGTCACGCAAACCAAGGAAGAAGCCGACGCGTTTCGCTCCGACACCTTTTGCCGCCTAATTCCCTTCCCGAAACTGAGTGCGGCTATCGGGCGCTCGAAGGAGGATTGGCCCAAACCCTTGGCGCCAAAGCCGGCACCGGAACCCACGGCCAGTGCCCTTGCGCCTGCGCCGGAAATCGTTGCGGAAGCGGTCGCGCCAATCGTTGGGCTGCCGCCCAGAAAATATCCGGTGGCGCAGTTGCCGAAGGCTGCGATGGGAGCGGAGCCTGCTGCGGCGGTCCGGTCCTCCCGTGTGCCGGCGAGCCGCCCAGCCGCCCCGAAGAAAATGCCTACGCCGAAACCTGCGCTTGCCAAGCCTACGGTGTTCGCCGAATTTATGGCGTATTGGCGCGCCGTGGGGAAATCGCTCGCCGTTGATGCGCAGCAGTGGCTGGACCAGTGCGCGGTCTGGCTCCGCCGTCCACTTCCGAAAAACGCGAGTCCCACGGCACGTTCGCGGGCAACCATTACCTCGATTTCCAAATGGCTGCGCCTGCCTTTTGGTTCCCCGCAAATTCCTGACCACCCGGGGTTACCTGCAGCCGCGCGGCGAGTTTCCTCTGCATCGCCAAAACATTTCTAAGACAGCGCGGAAACGCCTGGTGTACGATGCTTCGCCGGGTTATGGCACTGGCGCGCGAAGCATGTCCGCGCGACCTACCTTTGCCCAAAAAAGGAGCGCGCTTTGAGACGGAGATTATTGTTTGCGATTCTGTTAGTGATCCCCGGCATGACCTTCGGGCAGACGGACAAGCCGGCGGCTTCGGCCGCATCCGTTGTGGCGCGCCCAGTGGATGTTGCTACTCGAGATGCCATTGTAGCCGCGCTTTACGACTCGATCAGTGGACCCGCAGGGGACCGCGATTGGAATCGCTTCCGCTCCCTGTTTATTCCGGAAGCTCAGCTGATCGCTACGTTCAAAAAGAAGGACGCGGCCAAAGACGCGCCGCTGAGCTACAAAGTGATGAGCGTGCAAGACTATGTCGATGGCGCCGGAAAATACTTCAAGGAACATGCGTTCTACGAACGCGAGATTGCGCGCCAAGTGGAGACGTTCGGAAGCATCACCCACATCTTCAGCACCTACGAATCGCGGCAAATGCCCGATGGCAAGCCTTTCGAGCGCGGCATCAACAGCATTCAGCTATTCAACGATGGCACCCGTTGGTGGGTGGTCGACGTGTATTGGACCGGCGAGACTCCGGAAAATCCCATTCCCGCGCAGTACCTTCCCAAGAATGGGCAGTGAGGGACGATGAGCGGATTGTCAACTCAGCGCACGCTGAGTTGGCCGGTCCCGACGTGCGCCCGCAGACTGTACTTGCCGTTGGAATCGTGCGAGAAGGACCGGAACAAGCCGCCCTTGGAATCGCCGAACACTTCCGCATCCAGTTCCCCGGCGTTCACGGAAATGTCTACGTGGCCATAATCTTCCGGCTTATCCACGGTGATGGTTAATTGGCCGGCGTGAAGCTCAAAATCCTTGTTCCCGATGACGTCCTGAACATCCACCTGACCGGCGAAAATGCGCGCGGTAAGGTCGGAATTTTTCGGCACGTGAATGATGATTTGCAGCTCATTTTTCGGGCCGCCAGTGAGATGCAGCTCCGCGCTATTGTCGGTGAGCGCGAGGCTGGCCTTCACGTCCTGAATCTTGTCGACATTCCTTCCGGCCAGGTCCACCGTGATTTTGTTGTCGTCGGTGCCAAGGATCAGAATTTCGCCCGAGCGCAGGTGCAGGTGCAAAGGCACGTTGGCTGGACAATTGAATTCCATGTGAGGCTTGCCCTCGAACACCACTTCGGATTTGTTGGCCGCCATGGTGGCGGACCCCAGCAGCAGGAAAAGGGCAAACATTGAAACGAAATACTTGATAGGCACAACTCCCCCCAGGGCATGATACGCGCGCGGAAACTGTAGTGTTTCCTTTTTCTTGGGTCTAGTACTGAGATTCCTAGACTACCCCGAATCGTTCCTGGGTGACAAATCTGCGACAATCGGTAAAAGCTATGGCGACCCAGCAGGAAATTCAAAAAGCGGCGGAGATTCTCCAGTCGGGCGGGCTGGTGGTGTTTCCCACCGAGACGGTCTACGGTTTGGGCGCGAATGCGCTGGACGCCGCGGCGGTGAAGAAGATCTATGCGCTCAAAGGGCGGCCGATGACCAGCCCGTTGATCGTGCACGTGGCCAGCATTGAGCAGGCCCGCGAATTGGCCGCGGAGTGGAGCGAAGAAGCCGACGAGCTGGCCCGGGAATATTGGCCGGGTCCGCTAACCCTGGTGGTGCCGAAGAAAGCGGCGATTCCAGAGGAAGTGACCGCCGGGCTGTCCACCGTAGGATTGCGCATGCCACGTCATCCTATGGCGCTGGAACTGTTGCGCGCGGCGGGTGTGCCTATCGCAGCTCCCAGCGCGAATCGTTTCACCCACCTTTCGCCTACGACAGCCGCGCATGTGCGCGAAGCATTCGGCGCCGAAACACCTTTTCTGTTGGATGGTGGACCCTGCGAAGTGGGATTGGAGTCGACCGTAGTAGCGGTGACCAAGGACGGTTTGGAGGTGCTGCGTCCGGGCATGGCTTTCGTGGAAGACGCGGTAACAAGTAATGAGTCTGCGGAGCCCGCGCATCGTTCGCCCGGCCTGCACAAGAAGCATTACAGCCCGCGCACGCGGGTACTGCTGGTGAAACGCGCGCATTTGCCGGAACGAGGGCGGGGTGCATATTTATGGCTGCAGCAGGAAGGGCACGCAGCCGAGACCATTCG
Source organism: Candidatus Sulfotelmatobacter sp. (assembly GCA_035524015.1). Taxonomy (GTDB): domain Bacteria; phylum Acidobacteriota; class Terriglobia; order Acidiferrales; family UBA7541; genus Acidiferrum. The sequence goes on along the minus strand of DATKPS010000220.1, from coordinate 1,309 downwards.
CATGCCCCAGCAACCGGAAGCGTACGCGGCGCAGCTTTATGGGGTGCTTCACGAGTTGGACCGGCGCGGACTCGATTGGATTGCTGTGGAACTGCCGCCGGAAACGCGCGAGTGGACGGCGATTCGTGACCGGTTGACCCGCGCGGCGTACTAGAAGTAGGAAGCCTTCCGGTACGGTGGAAGCGTGATGAGATTGCTACGGCGGGAAACGCAATTCGCGCTACAATTCGGGCTATCCGCAAAAAGTCAGGGAGAATGCTATGCACCAACCGTCGTGGTTTCGCACCGTACTCTTAGTGGGATTGTTGATCGCCGCGGTGATCCTCGCGTTTGGTGTGATTGGGCACGCGCGCGCGCAAAGCGGCCCGCTCACCGATAAGCCGTACGTGATCGAGTACTACTACAAAGCGAAATGGGGCCATGCGGACGAATTCATCGCGCTCTTCAAGAAAAATCATTACCCACTGCTAAAGAAAGAAGTGGAGATGGGGCGGATGCTGAAGGTCTCCGCAGTCGCGCCCGTGTATCACACCACCGAAGATGGCCGCTGGGATTATCGCGTCACGATTGTGTTCAAGAATGCCGCAGTGGCCAACGACGGCTACGATTCTTCGGCGCTGCTGAAGCAGATGTTCCCGGACCAGGAAACCTATAAGAAGGAAGAACAGCGGCGCTTCGAGATCCTCGATGCGCACTGGGATTTGCCCATCAAGGACGTGGACTTAGACACGAAGTAGGCTCGCCCCGGCGAATTAGAGCGGAGCTATCGGATCTGTCATCCTGAACACAGTGAAGGATTCAGCCGATGCGCTACTGCTGCGGTCACCAATATCGATTTAACCTGAGCTTGAGATCCTTCGGCCAAACCCCGGCGTCGGGATGACAATTCCGAATGTTCTGGGTCTGAAGACGACGGCTCCCAGCCCTCCCGCAACTGCCGGACACATTTGTCGGCGTGCTCGATCTATCGGAATTACAAATTATCCAGGAAGAATTGCGTGACGCGGTTGAAGACGATTTTGCGCGCCGGCGGGTCGCTGACACCGTGGCCGCGGCCGGGTGCCGCGATCACTTCGACGTAGACACCGCGGTTGATCAGGTCGTTGATGAGCGAGAGCGTGTTGGAGTAGTGCACGTTGTCGTCGCCCGTCCCTTGCGCAATCAGCAATTTCCCTTTGAAGCCGTCGACGTGGCTCACGGGCGACGATTCCTTGTATTCGTTCTCGTGCTGCTCCGGCAGGCCCATATAGCGCTCGGTGTAGATGGTGTCGTAGAAATGCCAGTCGGTGACCGGGCCGCCGGCAAAACC
>DATKPS010000219.1:0-4035 GCA_035524015.1 Candidatus Sulfotelmatobacter sp. | reverse complement strand
CTGGTGTGCCTACTATCGAGCAACCCAACGCGGCCTAGAAATTCTCCGCCCAAGAATTTCTAGATGCACTCCGCCCCGTTAAAATAACGAAACGATCCTGCGAACCGTTCGGGCTGCTCGAAAGTGGGCACACAGGACTGTCGACAACCGACAGAGAGTTCTGAACCCCACGCTTCGAGGCCAAGAGCATGCGTCAGAAGCGCAGCTAGGGGAACTGTCAATATTTACAGTTTTGCGTCTACCACCCTCGGTAAACGTATTCTTTGATAAGTCCCGTGCCGTCAAATGGTTACAGGGATTCCTCTGTCGCCGGTTTTTCGCCCTTTCTAATCCTCGAAAACACGCTTTTCCGAACACAAAATTGGCATTCCGGCTGTATTTAATCGGTTCAAGTCCCTTTTCTGACCCCAAAATTGACGGTCGGACCCACCGCGTCCCGCCTTGACAGCCCATCGCTCTCCGTGGGCATTTTGATCTCGCCACAAGCCCGCTGAAATTCCCCAGACAACCTCCCGTTCGAAGTTATACTTTCCGCTGAGGAGTTGACCAGCCCCAGTGTCTGCAGACAAAGCGTCCACTACCCTCGATGCGCTTTCCGAACAATTCATCAGCCTTTACGGACTCACGCCGCAATTTGTACAGGCGCCCGGCCGCGTCAACCTGATCGGCGAGCACACCGATTACAATGACGGTTTTGTTCTTCCCGCAGCCATCCAGTTTCACACCACAGTCGCGATCACTCCGCGTCCGGACCACCGGTTGTTCGTGTTTTCTCAAAATTACGATGAACAAATGGAATTCGACGCGAACCAGCTGCCTTCCGTGCCCCGCCACCACTGGAGCGATTACGTTCTCGGCGTCGCCAGGAAACTGTCCGAGCTAGACATTCGCGTGCCCGGGGCGAATCTGCTGATCCACGGGGATGTGCCGCAAGGCGCCGGGCTCAGTTCTTCCGCTTCGTTGGAGGTAGCCGTCTGCCAGGCATTTCTCCAAGTAGCCGGGCGAAAATTGAACGGCGTCGAAATGGCCTTGCTCTGCCAACGCGCGGAGAATGAATTCGTCGGTGCGCGCTGTGGCATTATGGATCAATTTGTCTCCGTCCATGGACAAAAGGATCATGCTCTGCTCTTGGATTGCCGCTCGTTGACTTTTACTCCGGAGCCCATTCCTGCGGAAGTCCGCCTGGTCATTTGCAATACCATGGTGCGTCACAGCGTGGCGGGTGGCGAATACAATCAGCGCCGCCGCGAATGCGAACTGGGCGCAAAGTATTTTGCCGGTTTGCTCCCCGGCGTGAAAGCTCTCCGCGATGTCTCTCTCGCGCAGTTTGCGCAGTACGGCGCCGGTCTTCCGGAAACCATTCGCAAGCGCTGCCGTCACGTCATTACCGAGAATGCGCGTGTGGCGGCCGCCGCCGCCGCCCTGAAGCAGCATGATTTATCGCATTTTGGCCAGCTCCTGCGCGAGTCGCACGCCAGTTTGCGCGACGATTTCCAGGTAAGCTGCAGTGAACTGGACCTCATGGTGGAATTGGCCGGCAAAGTCGACGGTGTTTTCGGCGCGCGTATGACCGGCGGAGGATTCGGCGGCTGTACCATCAATTTCGTGCGCAGTGGCGATGTGGACGCATTCCAATCCACCGTCGCGCGGGGCTACGAGGCGGCCACCAAACAACGGCCTGAGATTTACGTTTGCACCGCCGGCAACGGCGTGCAGCGGCTCGATTAATTTCCCTTACGTCGGAGGAACCGTGCCTGAATCCCACATCACCGGACGCCAACCAAGATGAAACTCCTCGTCACCGGCGGCGCCGGATACATCGGCAGTGTCGTTGCCACTCAGCTTTTGGCCGCGGGCCACCAAGTCACCATCATCGACAATCTAAGCCGTGGCCATCGCCAAGCCATTCCGCAGGGCGCCGAACTCGTGGTTGCCGACCTTAGCGACAAGCAAATTCTTGCCGCCCTTTTTCGCGCGCATTCCTTCGACGGCGTCTTGCATTTTGCCGCCTTCATCGAAGCCGGCGAGTCCATGAAAGCGCCAGAAACTTTTTTCCGCAACAATACCGCCAATGCTTTGTCTGTTCTGGAAGCCATGCTCGCCGCCCGCGTGAATCGCTTTGTCTTTTCCTCCACGGCCGCGCTTTACGGCAATCCCGCCAGGACCCCCATTCGCGAAGAAGATACGCTTCGTCCCACGAACGCCTACGGCGAATCGAAGCTGCTGGTCGAACGCATGCTCGAGTGGTTCCATCGCATTCATGGCCTTCGCTACGCCAGCTTGCGCTACTTCAATGCCGCCGGCGCCGCCGCGCCCGATCGCGGGGAAGCCCACCAGCCCGAAACGCACCTCATTCCGCGTCTGATGAACGTGGCTTTGGGCCGCCAGAAACACATCGAAATTTTTGGCACCGATTATCCCACTTCCGACGGCACTTGCGTCCGCGACTACATCCACGTCAGCGATCTCGCCGCCGCCCACCTTCTCGCGCTCGACGCCCTCGATCGTTCCGGCCAGCTCCTCTATAACCTCGGCAACGGCCAGGGTTTCACCGTGCGCGAGGTGATCGATGGAGTGCGCCGCGTCACCGGCTGCGCAATCCCCATTGTCGAATCCCCGCGCCGCGAAGGCGATCCCGCCGTCCTGATCGCCAGCTCCGATAAAATCCGCAAAGAATTACATTGGCAACCGCAGTTCCCGGACCTGGACGCGATCCTCCACAGCGCTTGGCAGTGGCACAAGAAGTTTCCCAACGGCTACCCGGAGGACTAGAGACGAATCCATGGCGCACTTTGACTTGGCTGCGCATCCGCACCGGCGCTACAACCCGCTGACCCGCGAGTGGATTTTGGTTTCGCCCCACCGCACCCAGCGGCCCTGGCAAGGCCAAGTCGAAGCTACACCCGCCGAAACATCCCTTGCCTTCGATCCGGACTGCTATCTCTGTCCCGGTAACACCCGCGCGGGCGGCGCTGGGAACCCGCAATACACCAGCACCTTCGTGTTCGAAAACGATTTCGCCGCTCTTCGTTCTGATACGCCAGCAGGAAATATCCAAGAAAGGGAACTGCTCAACGCGCAAAGCGAATCGGGGCAATGTCGCGTCCTTTGTTTTTCTCCGCGCCACGACTTGACTCTCGCGCGCATGAGCGTCGACGAAATCCGCGCCGTCGTTGACACCTGGTGCGCGCAATTCTCCGAATTGGCTGCTCAGCCCAACGTGCGCGCTGTCCACATTTTCGAAAATCGCGGCGCCATGATGGGTTGCAGCAATCCCCATCCTCACGGCCAGATTTGGGCGAATGAAACCGTTCCCGACGAACTCGCGCGCGAAGTGGCCACGCAACGCGACTATTTCCAAACGCACCACTCCAGCCTGCTGGGGGATTATCTAAAACTTGAACTCGAGAAGCAGGAGCGCCTCGTCTGTTTCAACGAGCACTTTGTAGTTGTTGTTCCGTTCTGGGCGGTCTGGCCTTACGAAACCCTGCTCCTCAGCCGCCGTTGTGTCTCCAGCTTGCCGGACCTGCATGATGCAGAGCGTCAAGCCTTGGCGCAAATCCTTCGCGAGCTCGCCATTCGCTACGACAATCTTTTCCAAACATCTTTCCCTTACACCATGGGCTTCCATCAGCGCCCTACCGACGATGCGGCCTATCCGGGATTCCATCTCCACGCGCACTACTATCCGCCACTGCTGCGTTCGGCCACTATCCGTAAATTCATGGTTGGCTACGAAATGCTAGCCATGCCGCAGCGCGACATCACCGCGGAATCCGCAGCCCAGCAACTGCGCGAATTACCCGCCACCCATTATTTGGAGAAAATTTAGCGCGCCTTACCGCCACCCTGTAGCACAGACTTCACAGCTTGCGGAAAAATGTGGCCGGCACTGGGGGTCGGAGCTTTAGAGTCTGTGTGGCAACTGGGCTGGACAGTGCGGTTATACTGGCGCACAGGAGGCTGCGCGATGCCCAATTTTTACGAGTATAACCCGGAGCAGGCCTATCTGTTGCCGCCGAGCGTGCGGCAGGT
>DATKPS010000218.1:0-10099 GCA_035524015.1 Candidatus Sulfotelmatobacter sp. | reverse complement strand
TCGTGTTCGTACCGGAAGGCGCGACTTACTAAAACCTGATGTCCGTGACGGGTGCGAAGGCACTCGCGACGGGCGTAAAATCCTAAGCACAGGCGGGCTCTCCGAGGAAAGCTTCGGAGGGCCCGTTTGCTTTAGTTGTGTCGAGGAAAGGACGGAACCGCGGTTTGCGATGGAAGATTCTGGCGGTACTCGCGGCAGCGCTTAGCGCGAGCGGTGCAAGTCATGGGCAAAAGTGGGAACGGCTGGGCCCGGAAGGCGGGATGGTGGTGTCTCTGGGAACCGGGGCCAGCGGAGAGGTTTATCTGGGCGTGGCCGATGGGCATGTGTTCGCCAGCAAAGATGGCGCGGAGAACTGGGAACTGCGCGGACGGGTGGGGCAAAGACTAGACGCGGTGGTAACGAGGTTGGTGGTGGATCCGCGGGACGGCAATCGCGTATTCGCTTCGGTCTGGTATCAACAGGCCAGCGGTGGCGGCGGAGTGTTCGAAAGCACGGATGGGGGCCGGAATTGGCGGCTGCTGGGGCTTGAGAAAGAGGCGGTGCGGGCGTTGGAGATTGCGCCGTCGGAGCCGAACCAATTAGTGGCGGGCACTCGCAGCGGGGTGTTCCAGTCGGTGGACAGCGGCAAAACGTGGCGGCGCATTTCACCCGAAGGCGACCAGGAGCTGAAGAATCTCGATTCGGTAGCCATTGACCCGCGGAATCCGCAAGTTATTTACGCGGGAACGTACCACTTGCCCTGGCTGACGCAGGACGGCGGGAAAACCTGGAAGCCGATCATTGCCGGAATCATCGATGATTCCGACATTATGAGCCTACGGTTGGACGCGACCAATCCGAAACGCGTGTACATGAGCGCGTGTTCGGGAATTTATCGCAGCGAAAATCAGGGTGGGCAGTGGACCAAGTTGCAGGGCATTCCATATGCCGCGCGGCGTACGCAAACGATCGTACAAGACCCGGGTTCGCCGAAAACGCTGTACGCAGGAACGACCGCGGGCTTGTGGGTGACGCGGGATGGCGGGGAAAACTGGGCGCTGACAAGTTCGAAGGATTGGGTAGTTAACGCGTTGGTAGTGCTGGAAGGAAAAAGCGGCGGGGCAGGACGGGTGGTGTTGGGGACCGATCAGGGTGTGGAGATTAGCGACGACGCGGGCGTCACGTTCCGCGAAGGGAATCGCGGATTCACACACAGCGCGGTGAAACAGTTGGTGGTGGACCGGCGAGATTCGAGCCACTTGTTAATGGTCGTGGAGCGGAGTGAAGCAGAGTTGCGAGAGAGCGCCGATTACGGGAAAAAGTGGTCTGCGGTGCCCTTGGAAAGTGCGGGACGCGGAAAAAGCAGCCAATGGAATACTGACGAAATCGAAAATGTGTTCTCCAGTCCCTGGGGATGGATGGTGCGGCTCCAGGATGGACAGTTCTGGCTATTGGCCGACGGGACGAAGATGTGGAAGGAGTGGACGCTGGTGTTTCCGGAAGCGGTGAGACGAAGCACTTCCACGGCGAACCGGCGGGCCACGAAATCGGCGTCGACACAGACGTTGAAAACGGGCGCGGCCAGCGCGTTTTCGCAGAGTGAAGCACTGTTGTCCACGAACCAGGGCGTAATGCGCTGCGCGTTTTCGGGGCGATGCGCGAAGGTGAAGGCATTCGAAACGAAAGAGCCGGTGCGCGCGGTATCGTTGGACGCTAGTGGTGGAAAGATCGCCGTGGTCATGGATGGAAAGTTCGGCTGGTCCAGCGATGGTGGGAAAACCGCGGTGTGGCGCGATCTTCCGGTGCCGATGGAGGACGTCGTTTGGATGGATGTTGCAGGAGGCGACAAGGAGTCGCCGGTTTATTTGGGCAGCAGCCTCGGCCTATTCTCTTCGAAAGATGGCGGCACGTCGTGGCAGCGAATGGAAAGCGGACTGCCCGCGGGACCGGTAGAAGAGTGGCTGCGTGGTCGCAGCGTCTGGGCGATCAGTGAAGAGGGCGGAAGTTTTTATGTATCGCGCGACCGAGGCGCGAGTTGGCAGCGCGCTGATCACGATGCGGAACGAAGCACCTTCAGCGGGTTCGCGGAATTGCCGGACGGTGGAGTGCTGGCGGGATCGCAAGATGAAGGGCTGCTGCGGTTCGACTTGAAATAGGCGAAGAGAGCGGTGCACATAAAGGGAGCAAGAGAGCCGCGAGTCTGTTCTGGTTTGGTACAGCTGCCAAAGTGCGCCTGCTAGGTTCTGTGTATTTACGGTATTGACAATATTATCAGATAGAACTAAAGTGGGACTCGTTCGTTCCCGCATTGACACCACGGATACCCCTTCCCGTAGTGGGATTCGCTCCAGGGTACACGAAATCGCTTTTCAGGGAGGGGGATATGGCGGATGCACCAGCAGGTCGATTGATTCAGCCGACAATTAAGAATACGGCCGAGTTTATGGCTCTTACGGATGGAGTGACAAATCCGAGCGTGAATCCACCACTGCATTTATTGGTGGTGGACGACGACGAGCACATTCGCGAGGTATGCCGCACGGTAGCCACGGATACGGGCATGCGCGTGAGGGATGTGGGCACGGCCGAAGAAGCGCTGGAGCTGTTGGAGCAGCTGTCCGTGGATATTCTGTTGACCGATTTGCGATTACCGGGGACGAGCGGGCTCGAGCTGCTGAAGCGGGTGACGGTGACGCACCCGGACGTGGCAGTGGTGATGCTGACGCAGTATGGGACCATCGATTCGGCGGTGCAAGCCACACGCATGGGCGCCGCGGATTACGTGACCAAGCCGTTCCGCGTGGAAGAATTGCGGGCGCGATTGGAGCAGGTGGCGCACGCGGTGGAGTTGAAGCGAGAAAACCGGCTGTTGCGCGAACAGGTGCGCACGCGGCCAGGGTTTGGCGGGTTGATCGGCATGTCTCCGCGCATGGAACGGGTTTACAAAATGATCGAAAAGGTGGGGCAGCGGGATCATCCGGTGTTGGTGCTGGGGGAAAGCGGAACGGGGAAGGAACTGGTGGCGCGCAGTATTCATTATTTAGGGCCGCGCAGGGACAAGCCGTTCGTGCCGGTGGAATGCTCGGCGCTGGTGTCGACGCTGGTGGAGTCCGAATTGTTCGGCTACACGCGGGGCGCGTTTACGGGAGCGATGCAGGCCAAGCAGGGATTGATGGAATCGGCCAACGGCGGGACGTTGTTCCTGGACGAGATCGGAGAAATGTCGCTGGAGCTGCAGGCGAAGCTGTTGCGGTCCCTGCAACAAAAAGAAGTGAAACCGGTCGGGTCTACGGAACGAAGGCCGATCAATGTGCGCATCGTGGCGGCGACCAACCGGGATCTGGAGCAAGCGGTCAAGAGCGGATCGTTCCGGCAGGATCTGTACTTCCGGCTGAACGTGGTGCAGATTAAGTTGCCGCCGCTGCGGGAAAGAAAAGGCGATATTCCTCTTTTGGTGACGGCGTTCTTGGAAAAATTCTCGAGTCATTGCGACACGCCGCGGGAAATGACCGAAGAGGCCATGCGCCGTTTGATGGCGTATGACTGGCCGGGAAATGTGCGGGAATTAGAAAATGCCGTGGAGCGCGCCGTCGCTTTGGGCACCGGCCCGTACGTGAGTGTGCACGACCTGCCCAGCAACCTGCAGTATCCGACGACAGACCGCGCGCCGGCGAAGGATGAAATCTTGCCGCTTGAGGAACTGGAGCGGCGGGCGATCATGAGCATGCTGAACCATACTGGCGGGGACAAGCAGGCGGCGGCGCGAGCGCTGGGAATCGGCAAGACCACGCTGTACCGGAAACTGAAGCAATATCAGATCGAGCGGCCCGATTCTTAGAAGCTTGCTCACAGAGGGTGGCAGACACAAAGTCAGTTCCGCAGGGGGCTGAAGCCCGACTCACTTTGTGCGGCTGCCGAAAGCGCCCGCGTCCCAAAAAACAGAGTATTTCCGCAGCCTGCGAAGCCGCGTTGCTTTTGCGCTTGAGGAACCTCGCCCTTGGAATGACAAAGTTTTTATTTTTTTTTCTGTGGCCAGTGAAGTGACGGGCAAGCCGCAAGGAAAAACGAACGGCCCGCTTCAGAAGGCGGGCCCTACACAAGCGAGACAAGACGCAGGCACCCCTGCGACGGAAAAAGCTTGAATCCAAGAGAGAATCTACAAGGGCGGCGAGTAACAGGGGTGCGGTTCACTTTGGGAACGAAGCCAAAACGATTCTCGTTCCGGTGCCTTCCTCACTTCTAACCTATTTATTTTTAGTGGCATAGACCTGCCCCCAGTTTGGTAGGGGCGGTGCATTGGCTTGGCGTGAATGGGAGCGCGCAGTGTTCACGCGAAGTTACGTTGACAGGGAGACGAGCGGAGGCCGGCCGGGTGTCGCGACGGCTTCGCCACTGAAGGCTGGCCGTGCGGGAGCGAGTCACGCCGAATGGATTTTTGAAGCCATCCAGGAATTACGATCGGCAGGCGGGGCCGAACGCGTCGGAGTGTGGCTGGAGGAAACGGGGGCTGCGTTGGGCGGAGAAGACGGCGCGATCTTTCGCGGCGAAGTGTGGGAGGCGGGGGTTGGCACGGAAGTGCTGGAGTGGACGCGCCTGACCACCGAGGCGCCACTGCGACTGGAAACCCTAAAAGCGGGACTGAGTTGCGAATACAACGTCGAAGTGCCGGAAGCCGGACCGATTTTAGGGCCAGAACTGGAACTGAAGCGCGTGCTGTGGGCGCCGGTGATGGTGCGGCACACGTTGCGCGGATTAGTGATGCAGGGGACGCAGCACCGAAAGAAGGGCCTGCCGCGGGCGCAGGCCGAGAAAGTCGCCGACGAACTGGGGTTGCTGCTGGAACTGGAGGAAGAGCGCAAGCTAGCGGCGGCCCGGCGAGCGGACCTGGAGCTTTGGGCGCGCATCCGGCGGCTGCTAGCGGAACGACAGGTTGCGAACATGGTTCTGGGGCAACTGGCGGAAAGTTGCACACGCGGCGAAGCGATGGGGGGAGCGGGCGCAGTGTTCGCGGTGATTGGGGAAATGAAGAATGGCGCGGCGCCCCCGGTGCCGGGAAATGGGGACGGACGCAAGCATCTGTTGGTCCGGGCGCAAAGCGGAGAGGCGGCCTGGGCCTATAGCGTAAACGGGGGGCCGCTGGAAGCACTCTGGAGAGAGGCAGTGGCGACCTGCCAGGTGGCGGTGGCGGAAGCGGGCGTACAGCCGCTGGCGAGAGACATTTCGCGGACCGTGGCGATCCCCGTGGAGCGCGGAGAACAAATCGTCGGGGTGCTGCTGGCAGGACTGCCGAGGCAACGCGCCACATTGGATACTTTGGAACGCCTGGAATGGCGCGCAGCGTTGGCCTTGGAGGTTCTGGATAGCGAACAACGCGTGCATACCGGAGTGCTCGACCAGCTATGGCAGAAGGCGTATATCGAAGCGAGCGAGGAACCAGCGGTGTTGGTGGATCGTCAGGGATTGCTGGTGGGGGTAAGCAAAGGAGCACAAGAACTTTTGCGCGGCAAGAATGGACTGTTCACGCCCCCGCCGCACGCCCCGATGCGATTCGGCGAACTGTTTTCGACGGGCCACGCCGAACAAGCGCAAACGTGGTTCGACCGAGGCGCACAAACCCCCTCCAGGCCCGCAGACGACACGCTCAAGACGGAACTGTGTGGCGGCGTATCGGTCACGCTGAGACGCTTCCCCAGCCGCGAACAGGGATTCTGCGCCGTGGCGCTGGAACCCGTGGAAAAGAGCAAAAACGGGCGCCCACCCGCGGAAGGACCGCAGGTGCTGCAACTGGCCATGGAATGGCTGGAAGAAGGCGTAGCGGTGTACGGCGGCAATGGCGAAATCCTGGCGCGCAACGGCATGTTTTACCGCATGTTGGGGATCGCCGAGAAAGACGAAGCGCAGCTAGCGACTTTGGACGACGTGATTCGGGCCGCATCCAAAAACGCGAGCGATCCAGAGCAATTCGCTGCGGATTGGCGGGCGCTGGCACAAGATTGCCGGGAAGCCACCCAGGAAGAGTTGATGATGGAACTGCCGGTGCGGCTAGCGATTGAGCGGTATGCGCGGCCTATTCTGGATGCAGCTGGAAAGTTGACAGGGCGCGTGGAAGTGTATCGCAACCTGCCGGCTCTACGCATGTTCCAGACGAGGATGGCGCAGACCGAAACGCTGGCGTCGTTGGGACAAAGCGTCACGCGCATTTTGCACGAACTGAACAATCCGCTGACGGCCATCTGCGGGCATGCGCAACGCCTGCTGCAACAGGGGCAGGAGAACGGGTTGCGCGGCGACACCGTGCAAATTCTGCAACAGGCCGAACGAGCCAGCGGAATCGTACGCCAACTGCTGGACCTGCCGCGGGAGGCTCCTGGCGAAATGCAGTGGCTCTCGTTGAATGAATTGGTGCAGCGCACCACGGAATTGCAAAAGGCGGCGCTGGAACTGAGCGGGTTGCAAGTGCAGTTGCAGATGGAAGAAGGGCTCCCGCGGGTGCGCGGTGACTACCGGCAACTGCAGCAGGTGCTGCTGAATCTGTTGCAGAACGCGCAGCAAGCCCAGGAGGAAAGCGGCGGAGGAAATTTGGTGGTGGTGCGCACGGCCCGCGCGGGGCCGGGGCGGGTGAAGCTGGAAGTGCGGGACGACGGGCCGGGAATTCCGGAGGCCCTGCAGGCCAGGATTTTCGACCCGTTTTTCACGACCAAAGCGCCCGGAAAAGGCACGGGCTTGGGCCTGGCGATTGTGAATGGATTTGTGCGCAAACATGGCGGCACGATCCACGTAGAGTCGAATTCCGGCAGTGGCGCATGTTTTGTCGTGGAGTTGCCGTGTGCGGCGGAGCAGCCGGAAAAAGTGCGAGGGGATGAGGAGCAACCAGAGCCGCCCGCGGCGGAGCCGCAGGTTGGAGATCGCCAAGCGCTTTTTGTGGCGATGGGGAAGATTCCTCGAGTGCTGGTGATCGAAGACGAGCCAACGGTGTCCACGCTGATTGCCGATGTGCTGCGCGAAGAGGGCATGGAAGTGAACGTCTTTGCCGATGGGCAAAAGGCCCTAGAGTCCACACGAGGGTGTTCTTACGATCTGGCGATGTGCGACATGAACATGCCGGGAATGGACGGGCCGGATTTCTTCGCGGAACTCGCTGCGGCGCAAAATCCGTTGCGCGAGCGGATTCTGTTCGTTACCGGCGACGCTATCGGGCAACGTACGCAGGAATTTCTGGAACGCGTGCAGCTGCCTCATGTGGCCAAGCCGTTCCGCGTGGAAGAGCTTTGCCTGGCGGTGCGCAAGATGCTGTGGGGACAGCTGCAAACTGCGGGGCTGAAGGGGTGAATCGGAGACAAGAGCGACTTGGGAAAAATGGGACAAATCCATGAGGGAAACTGAAGGGAACAGGGGAGACGCATGGGATTTTGGCACGGTGTTGCGGCATGAACTGAACAACCCGCTGACCGGAATCCTGGGAAACGCGGAACTTTTGCTGGCGGATGTGCGGCGCAAGAATCTGGAGTTGCCGGGAGCGGCGCAGGCGCGCCTGGAGACCATCGCGGAGCTGGCTGTGCGCATGCGAGAGACGGTGCGGCGGCTGAGCGAGGAGTGGCACGCGCAAGGGGTCGATGCTGAAGCTGCACCCGCCGAAGCAGGCGCCCCACAACGAGTGGCTTGATCGGCTGCGAAAGAATTGGAAAGCGGTTCGTCCGGGGCTAAAGAGTTTGTGAGCTACGCGCCTTCAGCGGCTGAAGCCGAGCGGATTCTCGGCTGGTTGTGGCACGGCTGAAGAGCCTAGGGAAAACGTCGAAAAACCGTTCCTAAGGCGCTAAAGCCCATTGCAAGCAGAGTGGTTATGTCGGAGCCCCGCGGGTGAACTAAAGCTTCGACCCCGGTGGCAGACACATGTTTCCGCAAGCTGGGAAGGCGTGCCCTGACGAACAGGTTTGGGTGAAGGGAGTAGGGTTGAGATCCTTCGTCGCGTCCGCCTAAGCGCTTCGCGCTATGGCGGACAGGCGCTCCTTGATTCCATAACAACGAAGGCTCCTTGGACCGAGTAAGCTTGGTAGCGCTAACCAACCAAGGGTCGGAAGAAGGAGCCGACGATGAGGTTCATTATAGGCTGTGATTTTCATCCGGGCTATCAGCGCGTGGCGGTGTTGGACGGGAAGACTGGGGAGTTACAGGAGAAGCAACTGGTGCACGAGCGGAAGGAGGAGGTAAGGAAGTTCTATGCGGGGTTGTCGGAAGCGGCGGAAGTGGGCATCGAAGCGAGCGGGCAGTCACAGTGGTTCGAGCAGTTGCTGCGGGAGTTGGGGCACTGCGTGCGCATGGGCGATGCCGGGAAGATCCGCAAAGAAGACGGCCGCAAGCAGAAGCACGACCGGCGCGATGCCAAGTTGATCGTGCGGCTGCTGCGGGAGCAGCGCTTTCCGGAGATATGGGTGCCCACGCCGGAAGAGCGTGACTTGCGGCAGATGCTGCTGCACCGGGCGAAGCTGGTGCGGTTGCGCACGCAGGTGAAGAATCAGTTGCAGGCTCTGGCGCTGAATCAAGGGTTGCAGTGCAAGCGCAAGTTGTGGACCGCGGCGGGACGCCGGCAGCTGGAAGCGTTGCCGATGATGCCGTGGGCGGGGCGGCGCAGGCGCGAGTTGCTGCAACTGCTCGAGCAGTTGCAAGCACCGATTGCGGAGTTGGACGTGGTCGTGGACCAGGAGGCCAACACACGAGCGGAAGCCCGGCGCTTGATGACCCATCCTGGTGTGGGGCCGTTGGCCGGGTTGGGATTTGTGCTGACCATCGGTCCGGTGGAACGATTCGCGGGCAGCAAACAGATAAGCAGTTACCTGGGACTGATTCCGAGCGAGTGGTCGAGCGGACAACGTGGGCAGCGTTTGGGACATATCAGCAAGCAAGGGAATTCGTTTTTGCGCGGAGTGCTGGTGGAAGCGGCGCAGAGTGCGGTGCGTTACGAACCGCAGTTGCGGCGGGAATACCAGCGGCTGGCGCAAAAAAAGAATCGTGCCATTGCCAAAGTGGCTATGGCGCGGAAGTTGGCAGTACGGTTGTACTGGATGCTGCGCAGGAACTTGGACTATGCGCAGCTCGTCCGGGGTTCGCATGCAGGAGAGCCCGAGTCATCCTGTGGTCGTGGTTAAGACCGAAGCCTTGAGTGGGACTCCTGCCTCCCTGTAAAGACGGGGAGATCGAAAAACGAATCATGGTCGCAGTACGGATCGAATAGATGGTTGGTGGAACGCCCAGGCGGTCCATCGCAAGATTCAGAGAGAACGAGCCTTGGTTGGCGTGCAGCAAAAGCTCTTCGGCAAGGAAAACAACACTTCTCCGAGAAGTGCGCGGAAAAGTGTCTCTTGACTCCGCCTTCATTGTTATAGACAGGATGACAAAGGGCTTTGTTGGTGACGAGGGAGAAGCAAATTCAATCCAATGAATCGTCTCCCCTTCGTGCTTGCGGCTTATGGCTAACGGCTATCAGTTTTGAAATTTTCTCGCTATCCCAATCCCCATATATAATCTTCCCCCATGGCCGCCCTCTCCCCTGGTTCCAAGCTGGGTCCTTATGAAATTCTTTCCTCGCTCGGTGCCGGAGGCATGGGCGAGGTCTACCGCGCCCGCGATTCGCGCCTTGGCCGCGAAGTCGCCATCAAAGTCCTACCCAAGCATCTCGCTGAAAACGTGGAAGCCCGCCAGCGATTCGAACGCGAAGCGCGCGCCGTTTCCAGCCTCAGTCACGCGAACATCTGTCCGCTCTTCGACGTCGGCTCCCAGGATGGCGTCGAATATCTCGTCATGGAGTATCTTGAGGGCGAAACGCTTGCCGCCCGCTTGGCCAAAGGCCCGCTGAAACTCGAAGAGGTCCAACGCATTGGTATCGAAATCTCCGAAGCCCTGGAAAAAGCCCACCGGCAGGGAATAGTTCACCGCGATCTAAAGCCCGCCAACGTCATGCTCACAAAAGGCGGCGCGAAGCTTATGGACTTCGGCCTCGCCAAGCCTTCCATGGCCATGACCGCCGCAAGCGACCTCATGACTCCCAGCGGCCCCACCATGAGTGTCGCGGCGCTCACTTCCGCCGCTTCTCCGCTCACGCAAAAGGGCATGATCGTTGGCACGT
>DATKPS010000217.1:0-25775 GCA_035524015.1 Candidatus Sulfotelmatobacter sp. | reverse complement strand
TTGACATTCTATAGGTAGCCTCCTACCATCCTCTCCTATGCCGTTCCTCGAGAAACCCCGCGCCTTCTTCCGTAACCTCTTCTCGTCCCGCGCCATCGACGCCGATCTCGACAACGAAGTCCGCTCCCACCTCCAAATGCTAATCGACGAAAATCTTAGCGCTGGCATGCCCCCGGAAGAAGCCCAGCGCGCCGCCCGCCTCGAACTCGGCGGCATCGAGCAAGTCAAAGAGCAGGTCCGCGAGCAACGCCTCGCCAACTGCCTCCACTCCATCCTGTCAGACTCCCGCTTCGCCCTCCGCCAACTCCGCAAATCTCCCGCCTTCACCTCCGTCGCCATCCTCACTCTCGCTTTCGGCATCGGCGCCAACACCGCCGTCTTCAGCATTCTAGATGCGGTGTTAATTCGCCCACTCCCTTATCCGAGCTCCCAACGTCTGGTGAGGCTGGGCGCTCTCGATCTGAAGTCCGGCCTGTTCCTGGGCAAAACGTCCTATCCAGATTTCCTTGATTGGAACGCACAACCTGATCTTTTCGACAAACTCGCCGCCTACGAAGAAAAGACATTTAACCTCGCGGGAATTTCGCAACCGGAGCACGTCAAGGGTAGCGTGGTCTCACCCGATTTCTTCGAAACGCTCGGCATCCCGCCTCTCGCCGGGCGCTCCCTCGCCGCTGCCGCAAATCAGCAGGCCATCGTGCTGAGCAACTCACTCTGGTCTCGCGCCTTCGCGTCCGATCCGCGCGCCATCGGCAGTTCGGTCACCCTCGACGGCTACAGCTACGAAGTGCTTGGCGTCATGCCACCCGGTTTCCAATTTCCCGACCCGCAAACGGAACTCTGGGCCGCCATCACTCCCGTTCGTCCCGACCTGCGCGAAGAAATCGTGGCTCGCGGCAATCTGGAAATGTCTGTGATTGGCCGCCTCAACCCCGACGTCAGTGTGTCTCAGGCCCAAGCGGCGATGACTGTAGTCGCCAGCCGCCTGGCTCAAAAATATCCCGCTTCGAACCGCGACTTCGGGGTCAGGCTCGTTCCGCTGCCGGAAGACCTGGTCGGAAAATTTCGTCCCGCGTTAATCATCCTCATGGGCTCGGCGGCTCTCGTGCTCCTCGTAGCTTGCGCCAATCTCGCCAGTCTGCTTCTCTCCCGCGCTGTTGCCCGGCAAACCGAAATCGCGATTCGCACTTCTCTCGGAGCTACCCGCCGCAGAATCGTTTCGCAGTTGCTGACCGAGAGCCTGCTCCTGTCCCTCGTCGGCGGATCGCTTGGTGTGCTTCTGGCTTTCGTGCTCCTGCAAACCTTGGTAGCCTGGGTGCCTGCCGATATTCCCCGAATCTCCACCGCCCACCTGCATCCTTCGGTGCTGCTCTTCACTGCCCTGACCTCGGTGCTCGCAGGCATCTTGTTTGGCTTAGCGCCCGCCTGGCAGATTTCCCGCAACAATCTCCATTCTTCCCTTCAGCAAACTTCCCGCACCGCACCTGGGCGCAAGCGTATGACGAAGATCATGGTCGTCGCGGAGTTTGCGCTATCACTGATCTTGCTGTTCGCCGCAGGCCTGCTGGGCAAAAGCCTGCTTCTGCTTACGCGCGTCGATCCTGGTTTTCGCACCGATCATTTGCTGACCGTCGAGGTCTACCGGTCGATGACCGACGAAAATCGCCAAGTGAATTGGCGGAATTGGACCGGTTTTTACCAGCAGCTACTTGCTCGCATTCAAGCACTGCCCGGAGTGGAGTCCGCCGGCGCCACGCTCGCCTTGCCCCTGCAAGGGCACACCTGGACAGTCGGCTTTAAGCTCGAAGGCCACGCGTACAGCAGCCTGCTCGATCAGCCACAGGCCGAAGCGCGCATCGTCTCCAACAATTATTTCGATGTGATGAAAATTCCTCTCCGACGTGGGCGCTATTTCTCCGAATATGACACCAAAGACGCGTCTCACGTCACGGTCATCAACGAAACCACTGCCCGCATTTATTTTCCCGACCAAGACCCCGTCGGCCGCTTCATCCAAGTGCCCGCTTTCGGCGCGGACCAGTGCCAGATTGTCGGCATCGTTGCCGACATAAAGCAGAACAGCCTGAGCGACGAACCCGCTCCCGCTCTCTACCTTCCCTTCACTCAGGAAATCATGCCTTGGCAAACACTGGTGGTTCGTACCAAGAGCGATCCGCTGGCCCTCGCCGCGCTCATCCGCCGCGAAGTTGCCGCTCTCGACCCGGCACAACCCGTCGCTCGTGTCGTCACACTGGATCAGTTACTGCAAGCCTCCACCGCGCAACCTCGCTTTCGCACTTTTCTGTTGGGCAGCTTTGCCGCAATTGCGTTGCTTCTCTCCGCCATCGGCATCTATGGTGTGATGGCCTACGCTGTCAGCGGGCGCACCCGCGAAATCGGTATACGCATGGCTCTCGGAGCGCATCCCGCGAATATCCTCGCCCTGGTTTTTAGCGAAAGCGTAATCTTAACGTCGATGGGCGTTCTCTTCGGCCTCGCCGGTGCCTACTCCCTAACTCGCGTATTGAACAGCCTGCTCTTCGGCGTGAGCAGCACCGACCCGTCCACCTTTGCCGCGGTCACGCTGCTTCTCGTTTTCGCGTCCCTGCTCGCCAGTTACATCCCCGCACGCCGCGCCACCCGTGTCGATCCGCTCACAGCCCTGCGCTACGAGTAGCCGCTTGTGTTGTTCGCAATTCCGCTAATCCATTCGCCAACGCCAAGGCAACCCGCTTTCGTCTTTTAACCTCTCACTGTGCAGTCGTCGCGGAGCACACCATGGTCGCTCTTCCCGGTGGTCCCCAATTCCATTTCGACCTGATCGATCATCGCGTCCGCACCCGGGGCGCCCAAACCTTTTCGGCCGGCTTACACGTTGTGATCATCGCTACGCTCTTCTTCGCCATCGCCTCTGCGCCCACTCAACCGCCGCTTCGCACTTCCACTTTATATGGCCTAACCAACAAGCTGCTCCCCTACCTTCCTCCACCCGATTCCAGCGGCCATCCTTCTCTTGGTCGCTCCAGCGGCGGCGGGGAGCAAGATCCGCGCCCGACGCGTTCCGGCAACTTGGCTCTCTTTTCTTCCATGCCTCTGGCGCCGCCGCGGCTCAATCGCAATCCGAACGTGGCGCTGCCCGCTCCTCCCGCCGTTCTCGATCCCAACGCCCCAGCCAGCGTGGCCACGGTTACCAATCTCAGCCTCCCTTGGATGAAGTCCGACACCGATTCCGCCGGTCCAGGTCGCGGTCACGGTTTTGGGAATGGCGAAGGCGGCGGCATGGGCGACAACAACGGTTCGGGCGCTGGAGTAGGCGACGACGCTGGCCCTTACGCCAACGTCGCCTCTCCCGTAACTTGTCTCTACTGCCCTGAACCCGGCTACACCGAAGAAGCCCGCAAAGCGAAACTCCAGGGCAAATTGCTTCTCGAAGTCTTAGTCGGCGCCGACGGCCGCGCCACCCGCATTCGTGTCCTGCAAGGCCTTGGCTTGGGTCTTGACGAACTAGCCGCTGCGGCCATTCGTTCCTGGCGTTTCTCCCCCGCGCACGACGCGAACAAACGTCCCGTGCCAGCGTGGGTCACCGTGGAAACGCACTTCCAACTCTACTGATTTCCGCTGTAATCTTTGGCCCCCTAGCGGCTTTCCACGTCGCGGAAAAACCACTGTTTCTAGGAACCAAAGGCGTTCCGAGTCTGTGCGAGATCCCACGTTTTTCGTCAGGGCACGATTTTACAGCTTGCTGAAAAATGTGTCTGGCACCGGGGGTCGGAGCTTTAGATCAATTGGGCTTCAGCCCCCGAGAAACTGCTTTTCGACTTTTTCCGCAAAGCTCGCAAAATCAACGGGGCTTCAGCCGCTGAGGGCCGTCCCTGCGCCTCTGCGGTATCTTTGTCTCGGGCTCTCAAAAGAGCCAGCGCGACAGCACGCGTTTTTATGTCAGGGCACAACCAAAGCCTGGCGCAAGCAAGCTCTAGTCGTGCCCCAACTCTTACAGCTCGTCAATTGCCTTGGCCGCCTTGTGAATTACCTCCGCGATGTCCCGTAACAATTTCGCCGTAACGTTGTTTCGCGAGCAACGCGCCCTCACCGCGCGCCCCAAATCCTCAAACGCTTTCAGCAATTCCGGCGCGCGCCCGCGCTCGAAGTTCTTACCGGCTTCGTCGATGCGTTCGAACAACTCTGTAGCGCGTGCTTCGTGGGCCCGCAGGTATTCCCTGCCCTCCTCCGTCACCGCGTACACCTTCTTGTTGTTTTCCACGGTCCCCGCTGCCAGCCCTTCTTCTTCCAGCATCGTCAGCGTCGGATAGATCACCCCGGCGCTTGGGGTGTACCCGCCCGCCAGGCGTTCTTCCATGGTCTTCATCAACTGGTATCCGTAACTGGGCTGCTCGGAAAGCAGCTTCAAAATCACGATCTTCAAATCGCCGGCGTCGAACAGGCGTTCCCGCCCGCCGAATCCTCGTTCGAATCCGCCACGGCCTCCAAATCGCTCAAAGCCGCCGCGCCAGCGCCCGCGCATGCCAAATCCGCGGTCTCCACGTTCGTGGCGGCACGGACCATGTCCATATCCGAACGGTCTGCGCTCTCGTTCTTCCCTGCCGCCTTCCTGGCGCTCGCCGCGCTCGCTTTCTCTTTCTGAATCTTCTCTATACCTCATAACTTACTTGTCCTTTCCTCGCGCCGCTAAAGATATAGCGCAAGATATAGCTACAATATATCTTACGATATATCTTTCGTCAACCCTCATTCCATCGCCCTTCCCCGCCTCGCCCTAGCCGTATTAGACAACCTCTCCTTGACTGCCAAATCTCGCTCTTCATCAATCTGCTACGATGACTCCCATGCGAAAGTCCCCACGCGTTCTTTTGGCGATGGCCGCCGTCTTGCTTCCCGCTCTTCTCTCCGCCCAAGTCAAGACGGGTTCCATCGATCTTTCCGTACACATCACTCCCACCGGAGCGCAACCCGAACCGGTTCGCCAGTTCACTCTCTACATCCTCACCCGCAGCTACGCCGACGTCGTCAAAGACGTCGCCGGGGAACAAATTCTGCCCACTTGGGACGAATTTATCGACAAGCAGAGCTACTCGCCGCCCATGAAAAAATGGCTCAAAGCTCACAAGGAAGTGGACCTCTCTTCCATCGACATCGATCGCTCCCTCACCACCGACGACATTATGAACATTCCCGAATTTTTCGATGCCTACGAAAAAAACAATTCCGGCGGCGTCACCAAGGGCTTGCCCATGCCCAAATACAAAGACGCCGACAAAACCGCCAATCCCGAAAAATATGAGAAGCTCAAGCAAGAGTGGCTCGACGAAACCCGCCACTTCATTGACACTCACCCGAGCACCGTCCAGGGCATTGAGCTCGAGCTCACCGACATCAATCCCAAGACTCCCTGGGACACTCTCCACCTCAAACACAATTCCCGCACTTCTCAACTTGCACCCGACACCGCCCAGCTCAAGTATCTGGTCACCAAAGTGGTCACCAACCTCGATGGCCATGCCTCCGTCGACGGCATCCCGGGCGGCAAATACTGGGTCAGCTCTTTGGGCATGGACGCCACTTCCGGCGACCGCCGCTTCACTTGGGATGTTCCTTTCACCGTGCAGCCGGGTCAGACCATTCGCGTCGACCTCAGCAATCTGAACGGCACCGACACACGCGCTGCCTCGGCCACACCTTAGAGCCTCTTCCCAACCTGCGGTATTATCCTTGCCGTCATGGGCACACCCCTGCTGTGGGTTGCGTTCAATCTATTTGTGCTTCTCGCTCTCGCCTTGGATTTAGGCGTTTTCCATCGCAAAGCCCACAAACTCTCCTTGCGCGAAGCCGCCTTTTGGAGCGCCGTCTGGATTGGCCTCGCTCTGTCCTTCGCCTTTTTTGTCTGGCACTGGCACGGTTCGCAGCGCGGCCTCGAATACCTCACCGGCTACGTCATAGAAAAAGCGCTTAGCATCGATAATCTATTCGTTTTTCTGGTAATCTTCCGGACCTTCCAAGTCGACGAAAAAGTCCAACACCGCGTTCTCGAGTGGGGCATTCTCGGCGCCCTGGTCATGCGCGGCATCATGATTGCCGCCGGTGCCGCGCTCATCTCCCGCTTCCACTGGATTCTCCCCGCCTTTGGCTTTTTCCTCGTCTACACTGGCCTGCATATGCTCTGGAAGCATGGCCAGCAGGTGCACTATGAGCGCAATCCCATCTTCCGTTTCGCCAGCACCCATCTCCGCGTCACCCGCGAATACCACGGCGCCAGCCTGTTCGTACGCCAAGCCGGACAGCTTTTCGCCACTCCGCTCTTTCTGGTCCTGCTCGTCATCGAAATTTCCGACGTGACCTTCGCGGTCGATTCCATTCCCGCCATCTTTGGTATCACCCGCGACCCCTTCATCGTTTACACCTCCAACGTTTTCGCCATCCTCGGCCTCCGCGCTCTCTACTTTCTCTTGGCGGACCTGCTCAGCTATTTGCGCTATCTCGGCTATGGCTTGGCGCTGGTTCTGATGTTTATCGGTGTGAAAATGGTGATCGAGCCGTGGCTGCACATCCCTGTGCATATGTCTTTGGCCATCGTCGCCGCGATCTTGCTGATTGCCACGGTCTTTTCGCTCTGGGCCGGCCCGCGATCCGTTTCCTCGCAAAAACCGCGATCGTAAGTGCGAGGTCTCCGCGCCCTCTGCGCCTTTGCTCTCTCTGCGTTAAGCCTTTTCCAAAACTGCCTAAGCTCCCGCTCCGCTCTTCGACGAAAACTTCCCGCTCGCGCTCGCATCCGCCGGATTGGCCGCTGCGCTCAGCGTCTGCCATGCCCGCAGCACTTCCCCCACGGTCCACCCCTGCGCGATCGCTCCCGACGGCACAAACGGCGCGTCTCCCGAATAAATCTCGCCGAGCGTGCCCAAGCCCGCCCCAGAGATACTTCTTCCCAGGGGCTCCAAAAAACTTTGCGCCAGGGCCGCATCTTTGTATACGCGGAAATGGGCCAGCGCAAACGGCCCTAGCAGCCAGCCCCACACCGTCCCCTGGTGATAGGCGGAATCGCGTTCGCGCTGTCCACCTTTACATTGCCCCTTGTACCCCGGCTCAAACGGACCTAGGCTGCGCAACCCAACCGATGTCAGCAACTGCGCCGCCACAATCTCCAGCACTCCCTCTTGTTGGGCCACCGCAAGCGGGCTCACCGGCAACGACAGCGCGAAGATTTGATTCGGCCGCAGCGTCGCGTCCTTCTCCCCCGAAGGCGTGTCAATCACGTCGAAACAGCAAGATCGCTCGTCATTCCAGAATTTCTGAAAGCTTCTCGCCGCCTTTTCTTCCAGCCTCTCGTAGCCTTCCGCCGGCCTCTCCAACACCCGTGCAAATTGCGCCATCGTATGCAGCGCATTAATCCACAGCGCATTGACCTCCACGGCCTTGCCTGTTCGTGGCGTCACCACCCAATTCCCGATCTTCGCGTCCATCCACGTCAGTTGCACTTCCGCATTTCCCGCGTACACCAGCGCGTCCGCCGGATCCACTTTGATGTTGTAACGCGTCCCGTGCACGTGCGCGTCGATGACACCCGCCAACGTTGGATACAGTTGGCTAAGCAATTCCAGGTCCTGCGTCGCCTCCCAATATTGCCGCATCGCCTCGAACAACCACAGCGTGGCATCCACCGTGTTGTAGCCCGGAGCGTTCCCGTCATCCGGAAAATTGTTCGGCAGCATCCCGCCATCCACGAAACCCGTCAGCGCCAGCAGAATCTTCCGCGCCACTTCCGGCCGCCCCATTGTTAGCGTCAACCCCGGCAGCGCGATCATCGTGTCGCGCCCCCAGTCGTTGAACCAGTGATACCCCGCCACAATGCTTCGCCCCTCCGGCTCATTCTGCAGCGCGCGCTTCACGATGAACTGGTCCGCCGCCAGCACCAACTGCCACAGCCAACTCGGCTCTTCCTCCGCCGAATTTCCGCACATCCTCGCGTGTTGCGTCTGCCAGTTCTGGAACAACTTCATTTCGTGCGTCGATTGCTGCGTCAGTGCCTCTTCCCCATCGAGCGCTGCATGTTCTTCCGTGCTCAGCACAATCGTCAGGCTTTCTCCCGTGCGCAGGTGTCCATGAAATTGTCCGGCGTAGTAGCGGTCCTCGTCGTCGTCCAGCCCGCGCTCCTGTTCCACGGGCAGAAAGTAGTCGCGATACCACTCACCGCGTGGCACCCACGATCCGCCGGCACTTTTCACATAGAGGGGCGTGGCGCCCGCAAACGCAATCACCCGCAGACCGTTCTCCACGTCCTCCACGCGTGCCGCCCAATTTGCTCCTTTTGTGGTCTGATGAAAATCCCGATAATTCACCAGCGCCTTCGCATCCATCTCGATCCCAGGCGCACCGCGAACCAGGCTATACCGCACGTAAGTCGTGTTTTCTCCCTGCTTCATCCACACGCGCTTTTCCAACAACGCGTCTTCCAGCGCGTACCGCCACACCGGCTTCGATCCTTCCAGGTGAAAGCTTTCGATTTGGAGGTATCCGCTCGGCGAAACGAACCCGCTCTTCCAGCGATTCGTCCCCAGGGAAAACGTGGAACCACGATACCGGATGATTTCGTCCAACGCGTTCACCAGCACCGTCCGCCGCACCGGCGGCTCCAGCGCGGCCACCAGCAACCCGTGGTATCTCCTGGTCGTCGTGCCCGCTACGGTTCCGCTGGCGTATCCGCCCAGTCCGTTGGTCACCAGCCATTCGCGCCGCTCTGCTATTGGCAGTTCGCCGCATACTTCGCGGCCGAACTGCACCTCCGCCAGGAGGGACATGTTCACTCTCCACTCTGTTCCAGCAATTTCGCCACTAACCCCGTCCACCCCGTCTGGTGGCTTGCTCCTAACCCCGCTCCGTTGTCCCCATTAAAATATTCGTAGAAAAGAACCAGATCACGCCAGTATGGATCCTTGTTGAATAATTCGTGATTCCCTGCGAACGGCCTCTTCCCGTTTTTATCCCGCAAAAACAGTCGCGTCAGCCGCCTCGAAATCTCCGCGGACACTTGCCAAAGATCACTCTCTTTCCCCGAGTACGTCGGGCACTCCACCTTGAATTCCTGCCCGTAGTAATGATGGAACTTCTGCAGCGATTCAATCAGCAGATAATTCAACGGGAACCACACCGGACCGCGCCAGTTCGAATTCCCTCCAAAAATCCCGGACGACGATTCCGCCGGCTCATAATCCACGCGGCTCACGTGTCCATCCACCTGCACTTCGTAGGGATGGTCGAGGTGGTACCGCGACAACGCGCGGATCCCATGTGCAGACAAAAACTCCCCTTCATCCAGCATTCGCTTCAAGATCCGCTTCAGTTGTTTGCGGTTCGCCAACGACAGCAGCCTCCGCACTCCTCGCGGTGATCGCTGCGTCATTTCGATGTGTTCCGGCACGTCCGCGTGATTGTCCATGAACCACTGCATCCGTCGCTTGAATCCTGGCAAGCGTTCCACCACTTCCGGTTCCAGCGTTTCCACCGCAAACAGCGGAATCAGCCCCACCATCGACCGAATCTTCATGAAATAATCTTCACCGTTCGGCAGGTGCAACACGTCGTAATAAAAACCATCCTCGTCGTTCCACAACGACCTCCCGTTTGTGCCGATGTCGTTCATCGCGTGCGCGATGTGCACGAAATGTTCGAAAAATTTGCTCGCTACGTCCTCGTAGGCCAAATCCTCTTTCGCCAATTCCAGCGCGATCGCCAGCATGTTCAGGCAATACATCCCCATCCAACTCGTCCCATCGGATTGTTCCAGGTGGCCCCCCGTTGGCAGCGGCGCCGACCTGTCGAACACTCCGATGTTGTCCAGCCCCAAAAATCCTCCCTGGAAAATGTTGTGCCCTTCCGGGTCTTTTCGATTCACCCACCACGTAAAGTTCAGCAGCAGCTTGTGAAACACTTTTTCCAGGAATCCTCGGTCCCCCACTCCCCGCATGCGCCGGTCGATTTTGTAGACCCGCCACGCTGCCCACGCATGCACCGGCGGATTCACGTCGCCAAACGCCCATTCGTATGCCGGCAGTTGACCGTTCGGGTGCATGTACCACTCTCGCAGCAGCAGAACCAATTGCTCCTTCGCGAAATCCGCATCGACGATCGCCAGCGGTATGCAGTGGAACGCCAGGTCCCACGCCGCATACCACGGGTATTCCCATTTGTCTGGCATCGACAACACGTCGTCGTTGTATAAGTGCCCCCAATCTTTGTTTCGCCCTAGCAACCGGGGTTCTGGCGGCTTTGGTCCCGCCGGGTCGCCTTCCAGCCACGTTTCCACGTCATAGTGGTAGAACTGCTTCGACCACAGCATTCCCGAGTACGCTTGCCGCATCACCATCCGCGCGTCCGGCGACAGATGCTTCGGTATCCGCGATTCGTAAAATTCGTCTGCTTCCTGGATCCGTTGGCGAAACACCTCGTCGAATCCTTCCCCGAAATTGTCCGGCGCCAGCGCCCCTATTGTCGTCGTATGCTGCCCCGCTGCGGCGTTGCTTCCGACCCACGGCAATTCCGGATCCATGCTCCCCAGCGGGTCCAAATCCGTCAGCCGCAGCTTCATCGTTGCCGATTCTCCCGGCCCCAGGCGCCAGACCGCATGCGCCGCCATCTTCGTGCCCGTCAGCCCCGGGTTCACCGCATTCTTTTTCCCTTGCACCACATACTCATGGAATGCGTCTTTCACATGCGGCACACGCTCCCGGTAGTTAAACAACTTCACATAATTCGTCTCATTCTCCGTAAACAGCAACTCCGGATTGCCTTCCGCCAGCAGCCACCGCTTTCCGTACTGCCAATGTTGCACCTCCACACAAGCGGCCCCGTTCAGGTCTCCGCTTTTGCGCACCACCGGACGCCGCAAATCCTTTCCCCATGACCACGTGTTTCGAAACCATAACGTCGGCAACACGTGCAGCTCCGCCGCTTCCGGCCCCCGGTTATGCGCCGTCACCCGCATCAATATGTCTTCCGAATTGCTTTTCGCATATTCCACGAACACATCGAAGTAGCGGTCCTGCTCAAACACTCCGGTATCCAACAGCTCAAACTCCGGCTCGCCCCGTCCTCGTTTTTGGTTTTCTTCGATTAACTGCTGGTAGGGAAACGCCGCCTGCGGATACTTGTACAGCATCCCCATATAGCTGTGCGTCGGCGTGGAGTCCAAATAAAAGTACTGCTCTTTGACGTCCTCTCCGTGGTTCCCTTGATTTCCCGTCAACCCGAACAGTCGCTCTTTCAGAATCGCGTCGCGCCCATTCCACAGCGCCAACGCCAAGCAAATCATCTGGTGACGGTCGCTGATTCCGCCCAGTCCGTCCTCGCCCCACCGGTACGTACGCATGTGCGCGTGGTCAAAAGGGAAATACTCCCATGCGGTACCGTTTGCGCTGTAATCCTCGCGCACCGTGCCCCACTGCCGTTCGGAAAGATACGGCCCCCATCGCTTCCAATGTTTCTTGCGGTCTCTCGCTTCTTCCAATCGTTGGTCTTCCGCGGTCTGCAATCTCGGCATTTCCGGCACCTGTGCACAACGGCCCTACATATTCGCATCATTCCCGATGTCCGCACTAGGCCGAACTCCAAACGGAGTTCCGCCCTTCTCCTCTTCACCCGCCAGCAACTTCCCATTCATCAAACCCGCGCTTGGAATTTCGCCTTCTCTTCGTGCTATTTATCACCCGGTCATTGATAACAAAAAAGGCACTTTGCCACAGCCTTCAGATTCAAGTATCGTTTCCCACGTACAGAGGCATCTGGGGTCGTGTCGACTAAGGTTTGGGTGTGAATCCTCGCCCGCTGATGCATCTCTGCCGCCCTTTCAGTCAAGGCATTTGTCTTGCAAGCCTTGCCTCTGACTTTCGAAATTTTGTGTTGGTTCAACGCTGAGGAGGCGTCATGAATAGAAGGCCTAGTGAATTGGCACTAGTGGTAGTTTCGCTGGTGTGCGTTTTGGTTTTGGCTGCTTGCAACTGCGCTCCCACTTTGCGATACATCACCATCAGTCCTTCCGGTCCCACCATTGTCATCGGGGCCCAGGAACCTTTCACCGCCACTGGTTATTACAGCAATGGCGCCGTCACTCCCAATATCAGTGTGTCTTGGAGTTCTTCTAATACCGCCGTCGCCAGCATCAATGGCACTTCCGGCGTGGCCACCGGTCTCACTGCCGGCACCACCACCATTACCGCTACTGCCCTCGGCATCACTTCCACCACCACTACCCTCACCGTTGCGCCACCCACAAGTATCACCGTGACCCCAGCCAGCACCGTCATTCCCGCTACCGGCACGCAGCAGTTTGACGCCATGGCCAATTATTCCGGTGGCTCCCAAGACGTCACCGCTTATGTCACTTGGGCCGCTGCCAATACTGGCGTTGCTACCTTCAGCACCACCACGGCTGGCTTGGCCAATGCAGTTGCCGCTGGCACCACCCAAGTGACTGCTACTCTGGATGGCATCGTGGGCACCGCCAGCCTGACCGTCACTAACGGCACCTCCTTGGTGGTCACTCCCACCAGTGCCAACATCGCCGTCGGCAACTCCACCACTCTCACGGTGATGGAGCTACTCCCGAACAACACCACCCAGCCGGTTACAGGCACGGTCGTTTGGTCCTCGTCCACCCCCGCGCAAGCCAACGTCGTTCAATACGGTCCGGCAGGCGCAGGCATCGTCACCGGCTTCGCTTCTACTGGTTCCAGCACTGTTATGATTTCCGCCACCGAAGGCGGGCTGACGACCACCACCCCCGCAGCTATTACCGTCGATCAGGGCACCTCGCAATTCGCCTACGTTTCGAACAACACTGGTTCGGCGTCCAACGTTCAGTCCTTCACCGTGACCGCGGGTGCCACTCCCTACTTGGCTCCTTTGGCCAGTACCAACACTCCCGACGGCAGCAGCCCGTGGCAAACCGTCATTGCCCCCAACGGCCAGTATCTCTTCACCACCAGCACGCTTCCTGGCAGCACCGTGGTGACCCCGTATGCCATTGCCGCCAACGGTTCACTGACCGCAGGCACCCCAGTCACCATGACCGCTAGCAGCGACATCATTTACGAACTTGTCGATCCTTACGGTCGTTTCCTGTTCGTCGCCGATGAACTTACTCCTTCCACAACCGGCGGCATTTACGTCTACACCATCAATCAAAGCACCGGCGCTCTCACCTTGGTTCCCGGCTCGCCCTTTACCGCCAATCTCAATGTTCCGGCTGGCCTCGCCATCGATCAGACCGGCACTTACCTCTATGCCTCCAATTATGGCAACCCGGGTGGTACGCCTGCTGCCCCCGGGACGACCCTGGCTGCCTTCCAGGTTAATCCCACTACCGGCGCTTTGACTGCGCTCACCACTCAACCGCCCACCAACGGCTTGAACGCTCCAGCGTTCATGTCCTGGGATCCCACCGGCACTTATCTCTACGTGGCCAACTTCGCCAACACCCCGAGCGTCTCTAGCTTCACCCTTGGGGCCAACGGTGCGCTTTCCGCGTTGACCACAACGACTATCACTGGCGCCACCGCCCCCTTCACCACCGCGGTCTCGCCCAACGGGACCTACCTCTACGTCCTCGATTACGGCCCAACCTCCGGCAACGGCGCGGTCTACGGCTTCACCCTCTCTTCGGGTGTCCCGGGTTCCTCGCCCATCACCGCTGGCGGTAATGCTGTAGGTAACTCTCCCGTGGGCATCGCCATCGATCCCTCAAGCTCGCTCCTTGCGGTCGCCAGTTCTGGATCGAGCGACATCAATCTGTTCACCATCGGCTCCACCGGTGCGCTCACTGCTCCCACGCCGCCCACAATTTCCACCGGCAGCGGCAGCGTCCCGTTCTTCGTCACCTTCTACAACACCTTCTAGTGTTGCTAGAGCAAACTTCGTGAGTTGTGTCCCTTAGGGGACACAACTCACCTCAAAAACCAAAAGGGGTGGCTTCCGCCACCCCTTTTCTTATTTCTTTTGTAGCGGCCGCCCTCTGCGGCGGGCGCCTCTTCTACCCCAAACTCATACCTACGTCGCCTCATTCCCCGTACGGCACCCAAATGTTCTTCACCTGATACGCGTGCTCCAGATACCACGGTCCTTCCCCTTGGCTCCGGTCAAAGAAATCAATTTTCCGTCCTTCATTCGTCCAGACCTGCTTCAGATTCCCAATCGACAGCGCCTTCGCCGCCGCACATGCCTCCGCATCTCCATAGCACCAGATCGCATCGACATCATCGTGCTCCGCCAGCACCTTCAACAATTCGTTTGTGCGTCCTGTCACCAGGTTCACCACTCCGCCCGGCAAATCGCTTGTCTCCAAAACTTGATAAATATCTCCGGCAATCAACGGGTACTGCTCCGACGGCACCGCCACCACGGCGTTTCCCGCTCCGATCAGCGGCAGCACCAGCGACAAAAATCCCAGCAGTGGCGCCTCTGCCGGGCAGATCACGCCCACCGTCCCCACCGGTTCATTCATCGCAATCGAAACATTCCGGAACGGTGGATTGTGTACCGCGCCATCAAACTTATCCGCCCAACCCGCATACGCAAACAGCCGTTCCACGCTCTGGTTTACTTCCTGCGCCGCTTGCTTCTTTCCCACGGCGCCCGCCAGCCGCCCTGCAATTTCCCCCGCTCGCTGTGAGAGGTTTTCCGCAATGTAATACAGCACCTGTGCGCGGTTATGCGCCGTGGTCTTCGCCCAACCCTCCGCCTTCCGCGCCGCCTCCACCGCGTTTCGAATATCCTTCCGATTCCCCAGCGGCGACTCTCCCAGCAGTTTCCCATTCTTCGCGCGCACCTCCACGCTATACCCGGAATCCGGCCGCGCCTGCTTCCCGCCAATGTACAGTTTCACTGTGCGATCCACCGTGGGGTTCGCCACTTCCACCGCTTCACTGCGTTTCCCTCCGCCATTTCGCAGCGCCGGCGCTTTCCGGAACCATGTCGGCTCCAGATACTCCCGCAAGCCCTCCTTGCCTCCCTCTCGTCCGTACCCGCTCTCGCGATACCCGCCAAACCCGCATGACGCGTCGAACAGATTCGTGCTGTTCACCCACACCACGCCCGCTTTGATCTGCGCCGCCGTTTGCAGCGCCACGTTAATGCTCTCGCTCCACACGCTCGCCGCTAGCCCGTACGCCGTGTTATTCGCCAACTCCACCGCTTCCCTCGGCGTCCGAAACGTCATCACTGCCAGCACCGGCCCGAAAATTTCCTGCTGCGCCACGATGGACGTCGGATGCACATTGCTCAGCAGCGTCGGCTTGTAATACAGCCCGCGCCCTGGCAACGCCACCTCCGGCTGCCAGCATGTCGCGCCCTCGGCAACACCTTGCTTCACCAGCCGGTCGATTCGTTCCAGTTGCACCCGCGCCACAATCGCTCCAATGTCGATGGCCTTGTCCAGCGGCGCGCCCACTCGCAGCGTGCTCATCCGCGCCTGCAGCTTCTTGGTCAGTTTTTCCGCCACGCTTTCCTGCACCAGCAAACGCGAACCCGCGCAGCATACCTGCCCCTGATTGAACCAAATTCCGTCTACCAGTCCTTCTACGGCCCCATCCAGATCCGCATCCTCAAAAATCACGAACGGCGACTTGCCTCCCAGTTCGAGCGACAGTTTCTTGTGCGACCCCGCCGTTGCTTTCCGAATCGCCCGGCCCACTTCCGTCGAGCCCGTGAACGCGATTTTATCCACGTCCGGATGCTTCACCAGCGCTTCGCCGGTCGATCCATCCCCCGTGACAATATTCACCACGCCCTTCGGCAAGCCCAATTCACTGCAAATCTCTGCGAACGCTAGCGCCGTCAGCGGTGTATATTCCGCCGGCTTCAGCACCACGGTATTTCCAGCCGCCAGTGCTGGCGCGATTTTCCATGCCAGCATCAACAGCGGAAAATTCCACGGAATGATTTGCCCTACCACGCCGCACGCTTCGTATCCCGGGAACTCTCGCTCCACCAGTTGCGCCCACCCGGCGTGGTAATAAAAATGCCTCGCCACTAACGGAATATCGATGTCCCGGCTTTCCCGGATCGGCTTCCCGTTGTCCATCGTTTCCAGCACGGCCAGCCGTCGCGAATGCTTCTGCACCTGCCGCGCCAGCGCATACAAATACTTCGCGCGTTGGTGTCCTGTCAGCGCCTGCCAGCCCTTCAACGCTCCGCGCGCCGCCTTCACCGCCGCATGAATATCCGCAGCGCTTCCCTGCGCCACTTCGGCGATCTTCTCGCTCGTCGACGGATCCGCCGTCTCAAAATACTTCCCTTCCGCCGGAGCCTTCCACGACCCGCCAATAAAATGGCCAAACCGCCGCTTATGCCGCTCCAGCCATTGCACCGACTCCTTCGCATCCTCCGGCGCCGGTCCGTACTCCATAGTCCGAAACTTTTCGATGACGCTCATCTTGTCTCTCTACCCTTTATGTACTCCGCACTCTTTCACTCTTTCACTCTTTCACTCTTTGCCCTAATCACTCGCCACTGCCTTCTTCGTTTTCTCTCTCCAAACTTCAATTCGCTTCATCATGATCTTCAGCCGTTCTCTCCCCGCCTTGCTCCGCGTAAGCACTTCCTCGATGTCCGCATACGCCCGCGGATCTCCAATTTTCTCGCGCAACTCCCCCAGAAACGGATGCACCTTCGTGAAGATCATGAACAGTTCCCCGCTGAACGCCGGGCGCAGAAACAAATCCTCGTTCAGTGCCCCTTCCAACACAAACGATGCCGCGATTCCCCAGTAACTTTGCACCTGTCTCAGCCAGCAGTTCTCCTCGCTCCCAATCGCGTTGGCCACCTTCATGTAATCGTCCGCGTTGCTCGGCCAGAACTGCGTCATCCACCAATTCCGGGCCTTGCGCATCTCCGCCTCGCGCCGCAATTCGTACAACTGCAAAATCAACTGCGCGTCCTTCGCCGTAGCACCCTTTGCCATCAATCGCCTCCGGGTAACTTCCTATCCATCCCCACCCAACCAAAAATATCATTCCGAACGGAGCGGGCAGCGTGAGAAATCCCTCGTCTGCTGATGCACTTTTTCACCTTTGCACTCTTTAACTCTTCTCTCGCCACTACGCCATAGGATGCCGATACTCCGCCGAATACCTTCCCGTCGCGTGAAACTCCAGCTGCCTTTCGATATCCCCCAGCATGCTGCTCGCTCCCAGCCGGAACAACTTCGCATCCAGCCAACTATTCCCCAATTCTTCCTTCATCAGCATCAACCATTCCAGCGACTGTTTCGCCGTCCGTATTCCTCCCGCGGGCTTAAACCCCACCGCCATTCCCGTCTCTTCCGCGTACTCGCGAATCGCTCGCGTCATCACCAATCCCACCGGCAACGTCGCATTCACGCTCTCTTTCCCTGTCGACGTCTTGATGAAGTCCGCCCCCGCCATCATCGCCACCAGGCTCGCTCGCGCCACATTCCGTAGCGTCATCAAATCGCCCGTCCCCAAAATCACTTTCAGGTGCGCCGCTCCGCACGCGTCCTTAAACGCCACAATTTCGTCATACAGCCGCTGCCACTGCGCCCCAAACACGTGCGCGCGGGTAATCACCACGTCAATTTCCTGCGCCCCGGCATCCACCGACCGGCGAATCTCCGCCAATCGCTCCTCAAACGGATTCAATCCCGCCGGAAACCCTGTCGACACCGCGGCCACCGGAATCTTTGTTCCTTCCAGCGCCCGCCGCGCCGTCTCCACAAATAAGTGGTACACGCACACTGCCCCCACTTGAATCTGCAACTCCGCAATCCCCAATTTCTCTACCAACTCTTGTTGGATCGGCTGCCTCGCCTTCGCGCACAACCGTTTCACCCGTTCCTCGGTGTCGTCGCCCGAAAGTGTCGTCAAGTCCATGCAGGTAATCGCGCGCAGCAGCCACGCAATCTGCCAATCCTTTTTCACTGTGCGCCGCGTCACCAGCGTTGCCGCTCGCCGCTCTACCGCGCTGGTATTCACCCGCACATTCTCCACCCAATCCAGATTCAGCGAAGTTCCCCGGTTCGCTGCCAAGCCACGCCCCTCCAGCACCGCAAGCGCTTCTGCCGGCGGGTGTTCGCGCGCCTCCACGATCCGGTTCCCGTGCCGGTCCGTAATCTCCAATCGCGGTCTAATTTCCCCACTCATGTTCCCTCACAACTTTGCTGCTTTCTTCGCGCACGCAAAAGCATATCACTCCAATCCACACCCATGTAGCCGCGGCTTTACGCCGCTGACTTGCTGAGGTGCTCTCCAAACTTCAGATCAACCATTTCTCCCCATAGGCTTCCCAGCTTGCCGAAAAAATCAAGAAATTGTCATTCCGAGGGTGGTGTTTGCCCGATGCAGATCGTGTCTTGAGTGTGCATTTTTCAAACCAGCGCCAAAAGGTAGCCCCGCGCGTAATCGCGGGTAAAGTCACGTCCGGTCTTAAAACTCCGCTCCTCCGCGCCTCGCGCCTGAGGCAGGTTCTATGGCTTCTCCACCGGCTCCAGCAACGCGTAGCCGGCCACCTTCTTGAATCTCGCCCGCCGTTCCTTCGACGCCAACAACGTCCGCACCCGAATTGCAATCTTCAGTCCTAACGGAAACCGCGGCTTCCGCTTAAGCCTTTCCCCTTCTTCCACCAGGTAACGGGTCTCCTTCGCCTGCCAACCGTGCTCCCGAAAAAATCCAAACCAATCCGGCGGCTTAAATTTAAACGGCGCATTCTGAGTCTTCTTCGATATTCCGCTTCGTGACCGAAATCGAATCGCTTCCGGTGAGACATAGTCCACGATCCAGAAAGAAATGTGCTGCATCGCTCGCAAATCATCCGCCAGTGCGCCGACGGCCTCGACGCTCAAATAGGGGATCACGCCTTCGGTTAAAATCAGCGCCTTCTTCGCGCGCGCATCGATCTGCGCTAGAAATTCTTCCCGCTCCGTCACATTCGCCAGGTCAATCTTCACGCGCTCCAGCTGCACGCTTGGGGTGTCCTTCGCCAATTGGCTCTCTTTGTATTCAATCATCCGCGGGTAATCCGCTTCGATCCATACTAAGGAGTTCGGCAACTCCATCCGGTACGGACGTGTATCCAACCCTGCGCCCAGGTTCACTACCGTATCGACCCCTTCCTCCACCGCCTCTCGAATAAATTCATCAATCAGCCGCGTGCGGATGGCGACGACCCACTCCGTCATGAACCGCCCCGGCATCGTCTGCGCGATTTTCTTGCCCTGTTCCCCCGCCAGCACTTCCGCCAGCGGATCCCGAAACAATGCATCCGCTCGCCGCGTTTCCACTCCGCGGTAATACGCCACCCAAAATGCTGTGTCCGACACATTCTCGATTAAGCTATCCGCCATACTTCCCTACGCCTTCTCCCCGTTTCTCCCTCAACGCTTCTACGCCGCGTGGGTGCCCCATCCTTTGCGCCTTTTGCAAAGGGTGGGTCTTCTTTTCCACTCTTCGACTTTACTTCTTCTCGCCACTCGCCACTGCCTTTCTCTTCTTTTGATTACTTCCACCCCGATTCCGGTACGGCCTCACCAGCGTCTCCAAATCCTTCCGCAGACGCTCCCGCAGCGTCCCCTCCCGAAACACCGCCCAATCCACCATCGACCCGCGAAACACCTGCTGCCTAAACCGCGTCAGTCCGGCATAATTGCCGTCTCACTCTACGCGGAGACGAAATCATGCCAACCACAACCTACCGTCCTCCCAACCTAAAAGGCCGCATCGCTCTCGTCGCTGGCGCCACCCGCGGCGCAGGCCGCGGCATCGCCATCGCTCTCGGCGAAGCCGGCGCCGCCGTCTATTGCACCGGCCGCAGCACCAAACGCCACCGTGCCACTCCCGGACGCCCTGAAACCATCGAAGAAACCGCCGCGCTCGTCACCGCCGCCGGTGGCCACGGCATCTCTTTTCGCGTCGACCACACCGAGCCTGCCCAAGTCCGCAAACTCGTCACCACCATCAAAAAACGCCACAAGGGCCTAGACATCCTCGTCAACGACATTTGGGGCGGCGATCCCCTCACCGAATTCGGTAAGCGCCTCTGGAAGTGCAATCTCGAAAACGGCTTGCTCATGCTCAAGCAAGCGCTCCACTCCCACATCATCACTTCTTATTACGCCGCGCCTCTCCTGATCGGCCGTCGCCACCCCATTCTTTTCGAAATCACCGACGGTGACGCCTTCTACTATCGCGGCAATTTCTTCTACGACCTCGTCAAAACTTCCGTCATCCGCATGGCTTTCGCCATGTACTACGAAATGCGCAAATACAATGTCGTCTCCGTCGCGCTCACTCCAGGTTTCTTGCGCTCGGAAGCGGTGCTGCAACATTTTGGAGTGACTGAGGCCAACTGGCGCGATGTCGGCAAACGTAAAAATCCCCACGCCAATTCCCAAGATCAAAATGATGCTCCCGCGGATTTTATGCAGTCGGAGTCGCCGCGCTACATCGGCCGCGCCGTCGTCGCTCTCGCCGCCGATCCCAAAGCGAAATCAAAATCAGGGCGCGTCTTCAGTTCCTGGGCCCTCGCTCGCGAATACGGTTTCACCGACATCGACGGCACCCGTCCCGATTGGGGCAAGTTCGCCACCAAAAAATACGGCCATTACAAAATCTGCGACGATCGCTTCTACTCCTACTGGACTCCCGGCCTCGTCGACCTGGTCTTCCCCGACTGGTTCTAGTGGAGTGCGGGAGCCCAGCTCCTGCCGGTTTGCCAACCAATCCCAACCGCAGTTCGATCAGCGGCAGCCCTGCTGCCGCCGCCACCCTGCTCGTTCCAAGCGAATTCGCGCAGATACCCACGGTTCAGTGGAGGTTCGCCCTTGCATAAAAAGCTGTTATTCCGAGCGTAGCGAAGAATCCCTCTTGGTTATCACTACTTGCCCTTCGCCTGTAAGCGAGACCTATTCGCAGCGCAGCGCTTCGGTCGGTTCAGTTTTCGCGGCACGCCGCGCAGGGATGTGACACGCCAGGATCGCCACGGCGGCAAGCAGCACTCCCACCGTCGTAAACGTCAGCACATCACTTTCGCTCACCCCAAACAACTGCGATTTCAGGAATCGGGTGACCACCAGGGACAGCACCGTCCCAATCACCACACCCGCCAACGCCAGTTGGAATCCCTGTCGCAGCACCAGCCGATAAATATTCCCCGTTCCCGCTCCCAGCGCCATGCGGATGCCAATTTCTCGCGTGCGCTGTCGCGTGGTGTAGGCCACCACGCCGTAAATGCCGATCGCCGCAAGCAACAGGGCCACCATGCCGAACGCACTCGCGAATGTTGTGGCGATTCGACCGAAGAGGGTGCCCAGCCGCATGGTGTCGCTAAGTGGGTTGACGTTGAAGAGCGGCAGTTCGGGATTCAGTTGATGAATCGCTTGCTCGACGGAAATGGCCATCCCTCGCGGGTCGCCCGAAGTGCGCAAGTGAATCGTCGTGTCCTGCGTCGAGCGGTACGCCTGGTAAATCGAAAGATAGATGACCGGCTCGGGCGCATATGTGAGCAACCGATATTTGGCGTTGCGCGCTACACCCACGATAGTTAAGCGATCCTCGTCGTCCGTAACCTGTTTGCCGATCGCCTCTTCCCCCTTCAAATAGCGGTCCACAAAAGCCTGATTCACGATGGCTACCGGCTGCGTTTCGCTGGTATCCGCGTCCGTAAACTCTCGGCCAGAGATCAGGCTGGTGCGTAGCGTCCGGAAATAATTCGGGCCAACAATCGCGCGGGAAATTTCCATAGATTCGTGTGCCTGCGGAATATAGCCTTCCACCTGTAAATAATCGGAGTGGATGCTAAAGCTGAGCGGCGAGAAATCCGCAATGCTGACAGACTCTACCCCCGGTAACCCGGAAAGCTTCGCCAACACTTGACGATCGAAGGCCGCACCGGTCGCTCTTGTGTAACCCGCGGGAGAAAGTTCGTAGGAGGCCAGCAGCACGTGGTTGGGATCGAATCCTGGATCGGATTGTTGCGCTTTCTCCAGGCTACGCGTGAACAGCCCGGCACACACCAGCAGCAGCAGCGACAGCGCGATTTGTGCGATTACCAGGCTGCTCGACAGCCGGCTTTTGTGTACCGCAACCGAAATACTCCCTGCCTCTTCCTTGAGCACCGCTTGCAACGGCAGGCTCGCCGCGCGAATGGCGGGAACCGTTCCAAAAATCACCGCGGTCAAGATCGACAGCAGTATCGTCGCTAGAAACACTCGTAGATCCAAATGCTCATCGAACCTGAGCGGCAGCGTGCTGGGAGGAAAGAACGCCATCAGGCTCCGCGATGTCCAGAAGGTGTTGAGGATGGCTACCGCGCCACCCAGCAAACCCAGCAGCAGGCTCTCAATGAGGAATTGCCGGATTAGCTGTGTCCGCGACGCACCCATCGCCAGCCGAATGGCCGTTTCACGCCTCCGGCCTACCGACCGCACCAGCAGTAAATTTGCCACGTTGGCGCAAGCCAACAGCAGCAACACCGCCGCGAGACCAAGCAGCATCGGAAATATCTTGTACAGGTAGCCGTTGACCCCGAACGGCGAGCGCCACAGCGGATCGAGCGAGATTTGATTCGGCGAATCGCGATGCGCCTCCGGGTATCGCTCCGCAATTTCCTCCATCACCGTGTTGAGTTCCGCTTGCGCCTGCTCTTTCCGAACCCCCGGCCGCAGCCTGCCCAACACATTAAGCCAGTAAGTCCCGCGGTCATCGGGCCGATTGGAGCCCCACACCTCGCGATCCATGCCCAGCGGAATCCACACGTCTGTGCGCAAACCCGTTTTGCATCCCAGAAATTCCCGGCCGGCAACGCCGATGATCGCATAAGGATGACGATTCAGCTGGATGGTTTTCCCAATGATTTGCGGGTCCAGCGCGAAGTGATTCTGCCAAACTGCGTAGCTGATTACCGCAACCGCCGCTCCGTTGCGTTGCTCTCCTTCGTCGTGCAGGAAGCCTCGGCCCAGAATCGGATGCACTCCGAGCACCTCAAAATAGTTCGATGTCGTCAGCGCTCCGTAAAGGCGTTCCGGTTTCGTCACCCCGGTGAGTGACATGTAATCGTCATGGTACCCAAGCAGGCCAGAGAAGCTGCGCGTGCGCTCACCCAGGTCGTGCAGATCCAGGTAGGAAAAAGGCGGACTCGGATGGTCACTGCGTTCCCCGCGCATCACGCTGACCAGATCGCTCGTGTGCGTGACACCGGGTATGGGATTGAGCAGTGTGGCGCTAACCCAACTGAGAATCGTACTGTTCGCCGCTATCCCCAGAGCGATCGTGAGCACAGCCGCGCACGTGAAGCCGGGAGACTTCACGAGCATGCGCACAGCGTACCGGAGGTCGTGGATCACGGCATTCTCACCAGCGCAGGATGGCGCTGCCGCTTACTAAGTGAATCTAACTTCATTCGGGTCCACGAGCAGTGCGCACCATCACATTCACTTCTACTTCCCTTCCGCCCTCGCTCGCGGCGTCGCGCGCGTCAGCAACTCCTCATATTCCTTATAGAATTTCGCCTTGTCCAGATCATCCTGCAC
Source organism: Candidatus Sulfotelmatobacter sp. (assembly GCA_035524015.1). Taxonomy (GTDB): domain Bacteria; phylum Acidobacteriota; class Terriglobia; order Acidiferrales; family UBA7541; genus Acidiferrum. The sequence goes on along the minus strand of DATKPS010000217.1, from coordinate 2,236 downwards.
ATCCACCAAAATCTCCCCCAACCCCGGCTGGCTGCCTTCCCGCCATACCAGCGTGTTTCCGTAGCCCGCTCCATGGTCCGTGTCCACGTCCATGTACAACTTCTTCCATTTCGTGATAATCGTCGGATCCAGCCACGCCACCGCCGCCAATTCATCCCACAGATAATTTGCGTGCGCATATTTGGCCACGTACTGCGCCGCCGGTGTCGGACTCTTGCGAATTTCTTCGATCAGCTCTTTATCCATCCGCGTCTTCACAGAAATATCCACCGTCGTCACCACCACCCGAGGCCAGCGCGCATGCAGCACCGCTCGCGACGCCTCCGGGTCCATCCAAAAATTGAATTCGTGCGAAGGCGACAAGGCAAATTCCGGATCATCGGTCTTCGGATTGATGCTTCCACCCATGACGATCAGTTCCTTGCTCAACTCCGGAAATTGCGGGTCCAGCGCGATCGCCGTCGCCAGATCCGTCATCGGGCCCGCCGCGTAAATCGTCACTTCATGCGGATACTGCCGCACCATCCGCACTAGAAAATTTGCTGCATTCTCGTTGGACGGCTTGATCTTCGGCTCTCCTTCCGGCATCGGCGGCACTTCGTAAGGGCCGTGCACTTTTCCGCCGGGCGCAAAATTCCAGGCCCCCTGGTACACCAGCTTTCCGTGCATCGTCTCCCACTTCTCGATGTACTCTTTGCGATTCACCAGCGGAAAAACCGCGCCCGGCACCACCGGAATATCGGGCCTCCCGATAATTTCCAGCAACCGCAGCGTGTGCTGCACTTCTTCGTCGCGCCACGCATCGCCCGTCAGCACTGTAATTCCCAGCACCTCCGTGTCTGGCGAATTCACCAGCGCCAGAATCGATTGCATGTCCGTCCCACCCGGCCCCGCGGCATCCTGATCGACGATCAACTTGCGTTTCCCTTGCGCCACCAATCCCCCACAGCAAACGCAAAGCGCCAACGCCACACTCCCTATCCGCTTCCCCCAACTCATGCCCGTAGTCCTTTCCCAAACAATTTCAATCCTGCTCCGCCCCTGTAGCGGCGGGTTTACCCCCACCCTCTGTCATCCTGAGGAGTGCCTTCCGCGACGAAGGATCTCAACCGATCCCCCAGCTCCGATTGTCGATGCGTGGCACGCTTCCTGGTCCCTGGTCCCTGGTCTCTGGTCTCTGGTCTCTGATTACTGCTCACTAATACATAATCGTCCGCGTCAAATGATGCGGCCATGTGGTCGTGTGAAAGTGGGTCCAGAACCGCGCGTCAATCTGCGGGATGATCACTTGCGCGTCCGGCGGGCGCAGCTTATTGATCTCTTCCGTTAGCAGGGCCGTGGCATAAATACAGTGCGCCCGAATTTCAATCTCCCACCGAAAATCGCGGGGAATCAACTGGTGCGCATCGATAGCCTTTTCCAGCCGGTCGGAATAACTGGTAATCCCGTGCAGCCGCAGCGCCACCGGCACGATATAGTCGGCAAAAGCGGTCATCTTCTGCGGATCATCCAGCCGGAATTTGCCTTGGCGATGCAGCGTCGAATACATCATCCACACGCCCAGTTGCGCCAGCTTATAGAACTTGATCTCATGGCCATCCAGCACGCTCACGTCGTTGAAGCGCGGAAATTCCGTAACCAGCCGGTCGATTAACCCGTTCCCGTTGTCATACAGCTTGGGCGAACACGCCTTCACAAAATTGTGATAGCACCCGTTGTATTTCTGCTGCAATACTTTGCCGACTTGGTGCAATACCTCGAGCTTCTCGTCCAGCATGGGCATCTCGGTGTTGCCCTCGAAAACCTGATTCAGCTCGGAACGAGTCATCCGCGCCAAGTACCCACCGTCGAGAAGCGGCACGCCCTGGTCGACCGCTCGTTTGATGCACGCGAATTCCGCGTCGGAATCCGACCAGTGCTGGCCTTGATAATCCATCTGGAATTTCACGTGAGTGGTGAAATCGGTGAACGCGGTGTCGATAGTGTCTGCCACCATGATGAAATCGATGGCTTCGTCGGTGTTTCCCTGGCCCACTCCGAACGGTAAGGTAAATTCCGGCATGGGCAGTTCCTCGTAAGCCATCCACGAGGCCACTTCGACGACTTTGTTGTAATGGGTCTGCACGTCGCGCGACGATTCGATGGCATACCGCACGCTCTCCAGCACCGGACTGCCGATTGGTTTCGGCCAAGGCAATGTAGTTGTAGTTTGAGTCAAAGCATCCCCCTTGGGAAA
>DATKPS010000216.1:0-13431 GCA_035524015.1 Candidatus Sulfotelmatobacter sp. | reverse complement strand
TCCCACACAACGCCGTAAGCGACCAGCAGGATCGCCAGCACCACAATCACGCCGAGGGCGATGTTGGTGAGATTCAGCCAAAATACCCAATCGTAGTTGGACATATCGGAATCCTCCGAGTGCAAATGCATCAACTGACGTGGAGGGATGCAAGTGAGTGGCCGATATGAAGAATCAACGCGTTACGAGGAAATCAGAGAAGAGTGTGATGGATTTCCCGACAAGCGCGTCGGTTTCGCCTACAGCGTCGGATATTCCGTTTCGAAATGTTGCGGTGGGCAGAACAAAGCTATCGTAATGCTACTTCTACAAATTAAAGCTACGCTGCCAGGCGATCGGGTGCTGGTTCCGCGTGCAGCTTGTGGGTTTTTACGTCCCACACCAAGCCCATGGTGCGTAGCGTCCAGATGCCATACCAATTCACGTCCAGTTCATACCAGGTGAATCCGTGACGCGCGGCTTGTGGATGAGCATGATGGTTGTTGTGCCAGCCTTCGCCGAAAGTGAGAATAGCCACCCACAAACTGTTTTTCGAGGTGTCCCCGGTCGCGAAGCGCTGCGAGCCCCAAATGTGCGTGGCGGAGTTGACCAGCCAGGTGAAATGCAGGCTCAAGACCGTGCGCACGAAGACTCCCCAGAAAACCCAGGGCCAGCCGCCGATGGCGTAAAAGAGAATCGCCAAGGCGATGGAAGGGATCGCGTGCCACTTGCTCATCCACAAATGGAATTTATCCTTGCGCAGATCGGGTGCATAAGGCAGCAACTCGGAACGATCGCGATGCATGGCGCGGCCGGTGAGAATCCAGCCCATGTGCGCCCAGATGCCGCCATCGCGTGGAGAATGGGGATCACCCTCTTTGTCGGTGTTTTGATGATGGATGCGGTGCGTGGCCACCCAAGAGATCGGGCCGCCCTCAAAGGCCAGAGTGCCGCAAGTGGTGAGGAAATATTCGAGCCACTTGGAGGTTTTGTAGCCACGATGGGTCAGCAAGCGATGGTAGCCCATGCCGATGCCCAAGCTGCCGGCCACCCACCACATGACAACGCAGAGCAGCAGCGCTTTCCAGGTGAAGAAGAAGACGGCGGCAAGCGCGGCGAGATGCAGCGCAATCATGAAAATAGTGATGCCCCAGTTGACAGGCTGGGAGAAAGTTTTGTCCTGCTTCAGAGCAGAGAATAGGTTCATAGGGGTCTTACCACTGTAACAGCTTCGGGCGAAGATGCGTGGGAAATCGTGGGCCGGATGCGCAAAACGCAAAGCGGCTTCGCGGGCGTTCCGAGGGATTGGCTGCCCAAGGAACTTGCGAGGAGCCGCGTGCGTACCTTTCCATGAGCATTTGCAGGTAAACTCAAGCGGCATTGCACAGGAGGAGTACCCGTGAAGACGAAAAGGCATGTGCCGGCGATGATTCTTGCTGCTGGAATGATGCTGCCTGCTCTGGCAATCGGACAAACCAAGCACACGCCCACGCTGGAAGAGGAGCTGAGTGTGAAGGCCGTGGGTTCGCCGAAAATTTCACCGGATGGCCGGTTTGTGGCCTACGAGGTACGCGAAACGAATTGGAAAGACAACGAATTCGTGCACCAGATCTGGCTGGTGGACGTGCAAACCGGCAAAAGCTTGCAACTGACGCGCGGGAAGAAATCCGCGGGAGGCGCGGACTGGTCGCCGGACGGCCGCTGGCTAGCCTTCGGAACCGAACGCGAGGCGTCGGCGATTGAGCCGCCGCAACCGCCCGGCAAGAAGGAAGAAAAGACCGAGGAGAAAAAAGAAGAGAAGAAACAGGACAAGAAGGAAGGCGAGAAGGAGCCGGGCAAGCCCGCAGGCACGCAAATCTGGTTGATCTCGCCGCAAGGCGGAGAAGCGTGGCAGCTCACCAAATCCGAAACAGATGTGGGCGAGTTTCATTGGTCCAAGGACTCCAAGTTCATCGCGTTTAGCGCCAATGCGCCGGAGAGCAAAGAAAGCAAGGACCGCAAGGAAAAGTACAGCGAGTACGAGGTCTTCGAGAAAGATTACCGGCAGAATCAACTATGGTCGGTCGACGTGAGCGAAGCTGAGAAGAATTACCTGCCAGTGACGGCAAAGCGGTTGCTCACGGATCTTTCGCTGAACGTCACGGGCTTTGCATGGGCTCCGGATTCCAAGGAAATCGCATTCGCCGCCACCGCTAATCCTATGCTGGCGTATCGCGGCAATCAGGACATTTATCTGCTGGATTTGACGCAGAATAATGCGGTAAAGAAAATCGTCGCGCTACAGGGGCCAGACTCCGATCCGATATTTTCTCCGGACGGGAAGCAACTCGCATTTCAGACGGCACTGGCACAACCTTACTTCTATTATGCGAATGGCCACATCGCGGTGGTGGATGTTGCCACAGTTTTGAATAAGCCGGCAACGACTCCGGCCGATGTACGCGATCTAACCGGAAAATTCGATGAAGATCCATACCTGATCGATTGGGGGCCTGGTGGCGTTTTCTTCGGCGCGGAACAGAAGACCAACGCGCATTTGTTCCGGCTGAATCCGCAGAATGGTGAGATCGAACGGATGAGCAACCCCGACACGTTTTTGATGGAAGACACGTCGATCACGCCGGATTCCAAAACCGTGGCGTTCATCGCGGAAGACGCGCAGCACATGCGCGAATTGTTTGTTTCTCCCATGAATTCGTTCGCGCCCAAGAAGCTCACGGACATGACGGCGCAGACAAAAGATTGGGTTCTGGGCCAGCCCGAGGTGATTTCCTGGAAGAGCCAGGACGGCGCGACGATCCAGGGGATTCTGTACAAGCCGGCCGGTTACGATCCCAGCCGCAAGTATCCGTTATTTGTGCAGATTCATGGCGGACCCACGGGAACTTCGCAGCCAACGCTTTCGGCGACGAGCTACGCGTACCCAATTCAGCAATTCCTGGCCAAGGGCGCGCTGGTGCTGGAACCCAATTACCGTGGCAGTGCCGGATATGGCGCGGCGTTTCGCGCGTTGAACGTGCGCAACTTGGGTGTGGGCGACATGTGGGACGTGATGAGCGGCGTGGATTACCTAATCTCGAAGGGCATTGTCGACAGGACGCGTATGGCGTCGATGGGCTGGTCGGAGGGCGGGTATATTTCATCGTTTTTGACCACGCACACGGACCGCTTTAAGGCTATTTCGGAGGGCGCGGGCATCAGCGATTGGATGACCTACTACGTAAACACGGACATTACGCCCTTCACGCGGCAGTATCTGCATGCTACGCCTTGGGACGATCCGGCAATTTATGCGAAGACTTCGCCGATCACCACGATCAAGCAATCGAAAACGCCTACGCTGATTCAACAGGGAAGCAACGACAAGCGTGTGCCGGTGCCGGATAGCTACGAGCTGTATCGCGGATTGCAGGATCAGGGCGTGGAGTCGCGCATGATTTTCTACACTGGATTTGGCCACGGGGTGAATAAGCCAAAGTCGATACAGGCGCTGCAACAAGCGAACTGGGATTGGTTCAATCATTACATCTGGAACGAGCCGATCCCGAAGGATTCGCCGCTCTACGGCACCAGCGAACTCACACCGGCAAAATAGCGGCGTGCTTGAGTCTCCCCTCAGCGGCTGAAGCCGCGTTGCTCTTGCGAGAGTTGTGGCGCGACTGAAGTCGTGCCCTGACCTAGCGCAGCATCGAGGGCGCGTTTTTCGACTGGGCGAAGAAAGCGGTGGGCGCCTTTGGGCAGATCCCCCAGTTGCAAAGGGCCAATGGCTACGCGAATCAGGCGGAGCACATCGATTGCGCAGGCGTCGAGCATTCGGCGGATTTGGCGATTCTTGCCCTCGTCGAGCACAATCTCAAGCCAGGAATTTTTTCCTCCAGCGCGAAGCAACTTGGCGCTTTTTGCTTTGAGTTGTTCGCCATTTTCAGCTTTTACACCATTTTGAAGAGTTTCGAGCAGCTTTTCGTCTGCGACGCGGGCAATCTGCAGGTGATAGGTTTTGTCGAAGTGCGAGGCCGGGTCTGTGATGCGCGCGGCCCATTCCGAGTCATTGGTGAACAGCAGCAAGCCCTCGCTGGCTTGATCCAAACGGCCCACAGGCGCAATCCACGGAAGAGCGGAGGGCAGGAGCGAATAGACAGTGTCGCGACCCTTTTCGTCGGCCGCCGTGGTGACAATACCGCGAGGTTTGTTCAGCATGAAGTAGATTTTTTCCGCGGCGGCGAGCTGCTTTCCTTCGATTTCGATGCGGTCTTTGCCCAGGCGAACGGGAGACTCCGGATTCTTGGTCACCGATCCGTTCAGGCGGACTTTGCCTTCGCGGATCAGTTGAAAGGCCCGCGAGCGGGAACAGAAGCCCGATTTCGAGAGGGCGCGCGCCAGCCCGATGTGCCGGGCGTTGGGTTGGATGGACGAAGTGCGATGATGTTTTTTCACAGGGACAGAGCAGTGTAACGCCAACCGTGGTGTAGGCGGCAGCCGGGCTGGCAGGGCTGAAATCGCGTGACGGCGGGAGCTGGGCTACCGCACTCCAGGCTCGGGAGATATCTAGCTTTTCTTTTCGGCGGTGGCTGTGGCGGCAGTGTGTTTCACCTCGCCGTAGCGATGGGCCAGCCAGGCACGCACTTCTTTGGGATCGTAGTGGAAGGGGCCGTTGCCGCCTTTGTAGGAAATGCGCCCAGTTTCGTCGATGACGTAGAGGCGCTCGGGCCATGCGGCGTAAGCGTCATTGGCGGCGTTGGACATTTCGTCGATGCCGAAGGGAACCGCATATTTGTAGCGTTTGGTGAAATCATTGGCGATGGCCACGCGGTCGTTCAGGTTTCTTGGCTGGGCGTAACAAACGTCGTCGTGATCCTTTTCGTTGGAGCCCATGCGCCACTCATCGGTGGGGTGGGCTTCGCGAATGTAAATGGTCAGAAAATCGGCGTGATCTTTGTAATCGTTATAGAGCTGTTCGACGTCGGCAACCTGCCGGCGAAAAGGTGGTCAAGTAAAGCTGCCGAAGACGAGGACGAGCGGGCGCGATCCGGTACGCTCACGAATGTGGAAACGCGTGGAGCCGTCGAGCGCGACCAGTCGCGCGTCGGGAGCCTCGTCGCCCACCTTCAGGTTGCCGCGATGCATGTGCGGCAACGCGTAGCGAACCATGTAGAACGCGTCCTTAGCGCCACCGGCCATGATGCTGAGCAACAGAAAGGCTCCAGCGGCCAGGACCAACAGCGAAACCAAAATATACTTCACGGCTGAGGGCATGCTATCTCCAGGTCAAGGATGTACCACATTAAGCATGAGCTGGCGAACGCAATTCGTCGCGCAGGGCCTTATAGCGAGCGAGAGCTTTTTCGATGATGTTGGCAGCGGCGTATGCGGGACGAATGTCTTCCACCTGCACCTGTTTTCCTTCCAGTTGCTTGTAGTCTTGAAAAAAGCGCTTAAGCACGAGCAAGCGATGCTGCGGAAGATCGCGGGCTTCGATGTAAGTGTTGAATTCGGGATCGTTAGTGGCCACGGAAATGATTTTGTCGTCGCTGGCGCCGGAATCGATCATAGTCATCACGCCGATGGCGCGGGCTTTGATGAGCGCGAGGGGTTGCACGGGTTCCTGGCATAGTACGAGTACATCGAGCGGATCGTTGTCTTCGGCGTAGGTCTGCGGAATGAAGCCATAGTTGGCGGGATAAAATACCGCCGAGTGAATGATGCGGTCGACCTTGAGCAGCCCGGTGGGTTTGTCCAGTTCGTATTTGACGTTCGAGCCCAGCGGAATCTCGATGAGCGCCTGAAAGTCGCGGGGTAGTTCGTTGCCGGGAGAAACGTCGTGCCATGGATGCATGCGGTCGGAGCCTCGCTGCTGAAAAAGTGAGCATCTATTATCGCCTGAGAATGGCGGGAAACGTAAGGGCTGTGTTCGGCGGGTGCGGACTCATGTGGCACAGCCGCTCTTGGCTGTGCATCAACGCCAAGTACATCGATCTCAGCACAGGCAGGAGTGCCTGCGCTGAGAAAAGCTTTCAGATTTCCACAGGCTGAAGCCTGTGCTACAAGGGGAGCTTCTTGTGACGTGTTCAGGCGGCTTTTTTGATCCAGGCGCCGAGGATCGCGCCCATCAGGAACAAGCCGGCGAGGGGATAGAATTCGTTGATGGCGAAGAGCGTTTTCGGCCGCATCTCGAACATATAGTTCATGAGTGCGATCGGGCCGACGAAGCCAATCCACACGAGAACACCGACAGCCGCGCCACGGCTGAGCGTGTTGGCGTTGCGCCAGATGCACAGTTGCGCCAGCGAATAAGCGACCAGCAGTTCCAGAAGAAAAGAGACGATGTAAGGAATCACCGGACTGGCGCTTTGCGCTTGTTCGATGGTCATGTGCTCCAGTGCCATCCATGGCTTGCTGAACAAGAAGCCGTACCACAGAGCGCCAAGCAGCCAATAGGCGACGGCAGCAACGAAGACAGCCAAGTAGTTCGTTCGCATGCGAGGACCTCACTTGAGTGCGCCGCGAAAGGAAAGGAAGCGGCGATCCGTTGGCGCGAGTGTGAAACCGCCGCGCGGGGATGTCAAGTCAGTTCGGCTTCAAAAAAGCGCAGGAGCTGTGCGAACACTTTCCTAAGCGCGAGCTTTGTCGATCAGTTCTTCCCAAAGGCCTTTGGATTTGAGGATGAGTTCGATGGCATCGCGAATGGCGCCACGACCGGCATGCGATGGGGTGGTGAAGTGGGCGGCGCGTTTTATTTCCGGCACGGCATCGCCGACGGCGATGGCCAAGCCCACGCGGCGCATGACCGGCAAGTCGGGCAGGTCGTCGCCGACATAGGCGACCGCGGATTCGGGAAGGCCGGTTTTGCGGAGGATTTCCTCGTAAGGGGGAATTTTGCTGGGCTGCTTCATGTAAATGAATTCCATCTTCATTTCATTGGCACGGCGGAGCAGCGCGGGGCTTTCGCGTCCGGTGATGCAGCCGGTGCGAATGCCGGCGGTGTGCGCGAGGGTGAGGCCTTGGCCGTCGTGAGCGTCGAAACGCTTGATTTCGAGCGCGGAGCCATCGGGCTGCGAGAGGAGAATCACGCCACCGTCGGTCATGGTGCCGTCGACGTCCATCAGCAGGACTTTGATTTGGGCGGCGCGTTTTTTCAGCGCCGGAGAGATTTTGGGAGTGCGAGCCACAGGACCTCCAAGGAACAAGCGAGTCGTAAAGTTTAGCAGAGAAGCGGCGCGTGCCGGTGGATCGATCAGCCCATAGGAGGGACTCTGGGCTTCTGTAGCGGCCGCCTTCCGAGGCGGGCCGTCCGTTTTCCACCGCCCCTCGTCTCCGCTTCGCGCTTGTAGCCGCGGCTTTACGCCGCGCTTCCCCGCGTCTTGCCGCTGGCCCAACATCCAGTGTCATTCCGAGCGAAGCGAGGAATCTCTCTTATTGGCCAGAACGGGCGGATAATTTAGGGCTTGACCCTGACGTTGCGTCAGGCTCGACCATGCTCTGGAGGTAAGCCGTGAAGACCGGAACCAAGGACCTGTATCGCGCCAAGGAATTCGCGGGCCTAGCCGGCGTGACCGTGCGCGCGCTCCATCATTACGACCGCTTGGGAATCCTGCAACCCAAGCAGCGCTCGGAAGCGGGATATCGCCTGTACAGTGCGCGAGACTTTGCGCGCCTGGAACAGATCGTGGTGCTGAAGTTTCTCGGCATTCCTCTGAAACAGATGAGCCGGTTGCTGGAACCCGACGCGGAACTCTCGGGAGTTTTGCAGAAGCAGCGCGCAGTGTTGTTCGCCAAGCGGCTGCAACTCGACAGGGCCATTCGCGCCATCAGCAACGCCGAGCGCTCGCTCCGGTCGCGAAACGAACCCGACTGGAAACTGTTTCAACTTATCGTCAAGGAGTTGGAAATGCAAAAGAGCATCGAATGGAAAGGGAAGTACTTCAGCGACGAAGCCAAGACCAAGGTGGCAGCGCGGCGGAGCCAGCTTTCCGCAGAGGTTCTGGAGAAGGCGAACCAGGATTGGGCAGAACTGCATGCGGATGTCGAGGCTTCGTTGGGGGAAGACCCAGCGGGGCCGAAAGCTCAGGCGCTGGTAGCGCGGTGGAAGAAGCTCGTGGATGATTTCACCGGCGGCGATGAGGAGGTTCTGGCAGGGCTCAAGCGAATGATGGCGGACCGTGCGAATTGGCCTGCGGATGCACGAGCCAAGACGATGTCCTCGCCGGAAGGGGAGGCGTTCTTGAAGAAGGCGCTACAGGCGGCGAAGTTGGCAGCGATGCGGTAGAGCTGAACGACGGAAATCGCGCTTGAATCCAGCGAGGAATTCCTCGTCGATCGTTGGAAGAGAGGGATTCCTCGCTTCGCTCGGAAAGACAGTGGAAGTTTGTTTCGGGCTAAATCAGTTCGAGGGTCCAGAGGTCGTGGAGGTGGACTACGCCGAGAACATTTTGTGTGGCGGGGTCGACTACGACCACGGAGGTGATTTTCTTTTTCTCCATTAGATTGAGGGCTTCGCTGGCCAGCAGATTGGGGCTGATGGTTTGCGGCATGCGAATCATGCAATCGCCCGCAGTCATGGAAAGTGTGGCGCCGCCATGTTGCTCCATGAGGCGGCGCAGGTCGCCGTCGGTGAGAATGCCGGCGAGTTTGCCGTCGGGCGTGGTGACCGTGGTCATGCCGAGTTTCTTGGCGGACATTTCGTGAAACGTGGTGGGCATGGGCGTTTCCGGGGAGACCCGAGGCATGGCATCGCCGGTGTGCATGAAGTGCTCGACGCGCAGGAGCTTTCTGCCGAGGCGCCCGGCGGGGTGGAGGGCGGCGAAATCGTCGGGTTGGAAGCCGCGACGGTCGAGGAGTGCGATCGCCAGTGCATCGCCAAGAGCCATGGCGACAGTGGTGCTGGCGGTGGGCGCGAGATTCAGTGAGCAAGCTTCTTCTTTGACGCTGGCGTCGAGAACCACATCACTAGCGCAGGCGAGCGTGGATTTCAGATTTCCGGTCAGCGTGACGATGGGCATTTCGAGGCGCTTCAACGTTTCCAGCAGATTCAGGATCTCCGGGGTTTCGCCACCGTAGCTGATGGCCAGCAGCGAATCGCCGCGCGCGAGCATGCCGAGGTCGCCGTGGAGGGCTTCGGCGGGATGCAGGAAAAAAGAGGGCGTGCCGGTGCTGGATAGCGTGGCGGAAATTTTTCGGCCGATGAGACCGGACTTGCCCATGCCGGTGACGACCACGCGACCCTTGCAGCTGAGGAGGAGATCCACGGCACGATTGAAGGAGGCGTCGAGGCGATCGAGGAGGTCGTGGATGGCTTGGGCTTCGATGCGGAGGACGCGGCGGGCGGAGTCGAGGCTCATGGGAGATTGGCCTTGGTGCGGGGATTTGGGCCACACAGGCGGAAGACTGTGCTAATGGGGACGAGGAGTAAATCGACTGCACTCATCGCGCGCTCCGAGATGGCGGTGGACGACTGGGCGATTGGGGTCCAGCAGTGCTGGACCCCTACGAGGAGCAAGGTTGGCGCTATCATGATGCGCTCCAGCGGCGGACTACGGTGGACAATTCTTTGACGCGAGCGAGGAGTTCGGGGAGTTGCGCGAGCGGCAGAGCGTTGGGACCGTCGGAGAGCGCGGCGGCGGGATTGTCATGCGTTTCGAGGAAGAGGCCGTCGATGCCTGCGGCTACTCCGGCGCGGGCCAGCGTTTCGATAAATTCGGGCTGGCCACCACTGGCGTGGCCGAGGCCGCCGGGAATTTGGATGGAGTGCGTGACGTCGTAGACCACGGGGTAACCGAACTTCTGGAGGATGGGGAAGGTACGCACGTCGACGACGAGATTGTTGTAGCCGAACGAGGCGCCACGTTCAGTGAGGATGATGTTGGGATTGCCGGCGGAAGCGACCTTTTCGGCGACGTTGCCCATGTCCCACGGGGCAAGGAACTGGGCTTTTTTGATATTAATGATACGACCGGTTTTCGCGGCGGCGAGGAGGAGATCGGTCTGACGGGCGAGGAAAGCGGGAATCTGAAGAATGTCGGCGACTTCGGCGGCGGGTGCGGCTTGAGAGGAATCGTGAATATCGGTGAGGATGGGGAGGCGCAGGTCGGATTTGATTTTGGCGAGGATGCGCAGGCCTTCGGCGAGGCCAGGGCCGCGGAAAGCTTTGATGGACGAGCGGTTGGCCTTGTCGTAGGAAGCCTTGAAGATGTAGGGAACGCCGGCATCGTGGGCGATTTTGGCGATGTGCTCGGCCATCTTGCGAGCATGGGATTCGGACTCAATGACGCAGGGGCCAGCGATAAGAAAGAGCGGATTCGTGCCGCCGAGGCGCAGGGAGCCGAATTTAATTTCGCGAGTAGTGGACATGCCGTTTCAAAGAAGATATCACAAGGGCTAGTGGCTAGTGGCGAGTGGCGGCTGATTAGCGAAATGCGAAACGCTGATTTGTTCAGGAGCGAATACCGATAATCCCCCCAGCCCCTATTTTCCCGTAAGAGTGACAGGGAAAGGAGTTAGCGGGAAAATTCGGGAAAAACATCGTGGAAAAACGATCGAATCGAGAATTGTGCCCCCCTCCCCCCTTTTTTTTCGGAAGTGTTGACTTTAAAGGGGTTTAGGTCTTGTCAATTTGTAAGTGTTGACTTTAAAGGTAGTTAGGTTGGAGCCCGGTGCCTGACGGGCAAGTTCCACAATTGTACTCATTATTTATTCTATAGAATGATACACAAATTGTCAAGAAATAATTTCGTTAGCGGCCAGGGTGGCGACCGCCAAGAGGGCCAATCCAATATAAGTGAGACCATGCAGAGCGGCAGGTCAGGCGGAGGCTTGGGGCGCGGCGCGTAGGGCTGGGGTGTGGGAATGAGATTCCACGCTGGTGGCGGCGCTGGTTGGGCGGGCCTTCTGGAGGCGATTTTCGAGAGAGGCACCGACGAAGGCGGCGAAGAGTGGGTGCGGCTCCAACGGCTTGGACTTGAATTCGGGGTGGAACTGGCAGCCGAGGAACCACGGGTGATTGGGGGCTTCGACGATTTCGACGTAATTTTCGTCGGGAGTGCGGCCGGTGATGCGCAGACCGGCGGCGACTAAAGTTTTTTCGTATTCGCGGTTGAACTCGTAGCGATGGCGATGGCGTTCGCTGATTTCGGTGGCGCCGTAGGCCTTGTTAGCCAAGGAGCCGGGCTCGAGTTTGCACGGCCAAGCGCCGAGGCGCATGGTGCCGCCCATTTCGTCGATGCCGAGGAGTTCGCGCAATTTGTAAATTACGCGATGCGGAGTTTGCGGCTCGAATTCGGTGCTATCGGCGCGTTCGAGTCCAGCGGCATCGCGAGCATATTCGATGGTGGCGCACTGCATGCCCAGGCAAATGCCAAAGAAGGGGATTTTGTGTTCGCGGGCATATTGAATGGTGTAAATCATGCCCTGAATGCCACGCTTGCCGAAGCCGCCGGGAACCAGGATGCCGTCGTAATTCTTAAGGCGTTTTTCGGCGGTTTCCAGAGAATCGATCTCTTCGGATTCGATCCACTCGATGACGGTTTTGTGGTTGTGGGCGAGGCCGCCGTGTAAAAGGGCTTCGCGGAGACTTTTGTAGGCGTCTTCGAGTTGGACGTATTTGCCGACAATGCCGATGCGCACTTCGCCCTTGGGATGGTGGAGGCGATTGAGCATATCGAGCCAAGGCTGCATGTTGGCGGGACGATCTTCGAGGCGAAGCAGGCGGGTGATCTGGGCGTCGAGCCCTTCCTTACTGAGTTCCACGGGCACTTCGTAAATCGTCTTTACGTCCTGCATGGAAATGACGCAGGAGTCCGCCACGTTGCAGAACAGGGCGATTTTGCGCTTGAGTTCGGAGGAAATGTGGCGATCGCTGCGGCAAAGAAGAATGTCGGGCTGAATCCCAATGCCAAGCATTTCCTTAACGCTGTGCTGCGTGGGCTTGGTTTTTAGTTCGCCGGCAGCGGCGATGTAAGGAACGAGAGTGACGTGGACGAAGAGCGTATTTTCAGGGCCGAGTTCGAGGCGCATCTGGCGGATGGCCTCGAGGAAGGGAAGTGACTCGATGTCGCCGACGGTGCCGCCGATTTCGACGATGACGACGTCTACGCCTTCGGAGACTTTCTTGATGCAGCGCTTGATTTCGTCGGTGACATGAGGAATGACCTGGACGGTCTTGCCGAGATAGTCGCCGCGGCGTTCCTTGGAAAGGATGGTTTCGTAGATGCGGCCAGTGGTCCAATTATTGTCGCGGGAGAGCTTGACGTGGGTGAAGCGCTCGTAATGGCCGAGGTCGAGGTCGGTTTCGGCGCCATCATCGGTGACGAAGACCTCGCCGTGTTGGAAGGGGGACATCGTACCGGGATCGACGTTGAGGTACGGATCACATTTTTGGATGGTGATTTTGAAACCGCGACTTTCGAGGAGACAACCTATCGAAGATGCTGCAACGCCCTTACCAAGTGAGGAAACAACACCGCCAGTAACAAAGATATATTTTGGCGCCATCCGGGTTGCTCACACCTGCACGCAGAGCAGATGAAAGCTTATCGAACCTCCGCAGGATTGACGTACATACAATTATGTTCGGAGAAGCGGGTAGTGTCAATGGGGCGGAGAATAGGAAATTTGGATAGGTGGTAGCGGGGATTTAGTGGGGTGGGCGGGAAGTGACCAGTGATCAGAGATCAGGAACGGAGGAGTGCGAGAACATTCGCTTGTGGAGTAGTTCCACTTGGATTGGGGATCAAGACGCAGTGGGTGAGATCCTTCGCTGCTCAGGATGACAGTTTTGGCGTGGGTGAATGGGAAGGAGCCCGTGCGTAACAGCTGTGTGTGCGTCTGGGATGACACCTTCCATCGAACGTAAAAGCGGCGGTGATCCGCCGCACTCCAAAAAGTTTGCAGCGGTGCGGGAAACGATTATGCTGGAGTGCGATTGACGATGCGGCGTTAGGAATAGAAGAAAGCGCGGATAAACCGAAGATGCGGATGCGGATAGCGGCGATGGTGGTGCTGGCGATGAGTCTGGTGGCGTGTGGCGGGGCGAAACCGCCGACGCCGCCGCCGGGACAGTTCAGCAATGCGAGTTTGAAAGGGCAGTATGCGTTCTTGATGACCGGGATCGATTTGACCGGGGGCTACTTCGCGCAGGCGGGAAGTTTCACGGCGGATGGTGACGGTGCCATCACGGGAGGATTAGAAGACGTATTGCAACTGAGCACCGGAGAACCGGCGACCACGGTGGCGATCACCGGCGGGAGTTACGAGGTGCAATCGAACGGGAACGGCACGATGACGCTGACTAAAGCGGATGGAAGCCTGGGGCTGAGTTTTGTGCTGCAATCGACGAGCACCGGATATGTGGTGCAGTCGGATTTGAACCAGGCGAGCAACGGGAGTTTCAACCTGCAGACAGGCGCGGATTTTACCGCGGGATCGCTGGCGACGCCGTACGTGTTCGACTTGTACGGCGTT
>DATKPS010000215.1:0-8948 GCA_035524015.1 Candidatus Sulfotelmatobacter sp. | reverse complement strand
CTCCGCCCGACAGACTCAGGTCCATCCGGCTTTCGCCCGCTGCCATCGCTTTCAGACTTACAGTTCCAGACTCGTCATCGGAGCCTGCGATCCATTGAGCGTTGCCTGTCAATGTGATATCTGAAACTGTGGTACTGCTCGACAAAGCGGCGGCAGATTGTGTCAGAAGTGTTGCCCCCGACGGCTGAGCACTGGAGGTTTGTTGCGCAAACGTAACACCGGGTGAATTCAAGCAGAATATGAGCAGGCACACCAATACTGATCGCATGATTCCTCCGAGCTGACGCGCAGGCACACCACAACATCAGCGCACGAGACGATATGCAGCTACTTCCTGACCTGACCTTTATCCGGCTCAACACGCCCCATTTTTCGTGTTGGTGCCGTTAGGAACGATTGCGGTGAATCGTTTATATAGCGATCTAAAATTTGATGTCAAGTGAATAAAAGTACTATAGAATGCTGCCGGTGGAAATTTCGCGCGATGCCTAGCAAAAAGAAAACTGAATTCCACTTCACTCCGGAACAAGAAGCCGTGTGGCGCGCGTCACCGAAACTAACGTTGCGTCCAAAATATCGAACAGCCGGCGCGGACGAGGTTTTGGAGCACATCAAGAGCGACAACTGCGATCGATGTCAGCCAACAATTGCCCTGTAAGTCTTGCGGTTCTAATAATCAAAAAGAATTCGAGTCTGAAATTAGAAGTCATTTTCCGGGAGGATGTCGGGCTGCGACGACCATTGCTGGTTTTATGATTCGATCCGAACCACACCAACCCCAATCTTCTTCCGCTCTCGCTCCGGATATTTCGAGCGCGCTTTCTCCGCGAGCTGTTTCGATTTGAACGGCTTAGACAGGAAGGCAACTTCGCCATCGATGTACTTGAACAGCAGCCACTGCACGGCCGGTTTGGGCATGCCAAATTTATAGCATGGCCACGGGCACGATTGCTGACGATGGTAAAGTATCGGCTGATGTAGAATCGCAGCAGCCCACCTCCTCTACCAGGAGGCTGCGATGGCTATCGGTTTCGAATCCGAGGAACTTGGTCTGCGTAAATTACGGGAACGTTTGCAGGCAATGCCGGATAGTGACTTGATCGAGTTTGGCCAGGCTGCTCGCAGGCTGTGCGGCATCCGAGTGAGTGGACTGCCGGACCCGTGGAAGTTGAAACTTGACGAAGCGCGGCGGGAGTGGCGAAGACGATATCCGAAACGTGGCTAGCGAATACAAAGTAGGCAACCCGATCATCGTTCGGCTGAACGACGGCCGCATTGTGGAAGGGAAGATCCGGGCCATCGTTGAAGGCACTGATGGGCTGCACTTGCAAGTGGACTACGGCAATGATGAGACTGCGCTGATTGCCAACCACTAATGCTTTTGCGGCCGTGCTTTGGGAGGCGTTATGGAGCAAGGATCGACGCCGGAAGAAGTGAAGCGGCTTAGAGCGCTTTGGGAAAAGGCCACGGCAAATCCACGCCCGCTCCCGCCCGGTCACCCGCACGTCGTGATGACTAACAGCGATCCGCGTCCCAAAGTGAGTACCTGGGCTCTCCGAAGAGCGCAGCTAAAAGAAATCGAGAAAGAGCATCTCGCGCACTTCCACAAAAAGTGGGCAAAACTGCTTTGCCCGGTAAGCTAGAAACCTCCGGGTCCCAATACTCGGTCCCAATTCAGGTCCCACAACAACGAAAAAGCGCCAGTGATACCCGTTTATCATCGACTATCATCGGTCTAAACGATTGAAAACTATGAATACCCAGTACCCGACAGCGAGATTATGAGTCCGCTGCTCTAACCGCTGAGCTACGAGCCCCGCTCCTGATTTTAGCCTGCTTTCCTTGAATTGGGAATTTCCGCATCCCCTGCACATCAACGCGCGACATCGCCTTCTGAATTAATTTGTACCTACGCCAGTCGCTTAAACCGTCCACTTTAGAGGATGTCGTGCAACCGGCCGTGGCGCGGCGTCCACGGTGTTGCATCGGCTCGAACGAGGGTGCTCCCCATGTCCAATTCTCGCGTCGGTTCTTTTCTATTTGCTTTTCTTTTGCTCACCACTGCAGCTTCCGCGCAAGTTATTGACGCTCCGTCTAAATCGGCAATTCCGCCAACGTCAGTGTCCAACGATATGGTCCACTTGGACGTAGTCGTCGCTCCCAAATCCGGCCCGCCTCTGAGCGATCTCCAGCAGCAAGACTTCACCGTTTTGGATAACAAGAAGGAACGCCCCATCAATTCCTTCCACGCCGTCCGTGGCCGCGATGTCGACCTCCATATCATCATTGTCATCGACGACGTGAATACCGGCGTTGAGCACATCGCCTACGAGCGCTCCGAACTCGACAAGTTCCTCAAGATGGATGCAGGCCGTCTGCCCTATCCCGTCGGCTTCGCCTACCTCACCGACACCAATTTCACCCTGCCCGATTCTTATTCCACCGACGGCAACGCGCTCAGTGCCTCGGTTGCCTCGACTTTTGTGGGATTGCATTCCATTCTGCGCTCGGGCGGCATTTACAGTGCCGAAGAGCGCTTCGAAGCTTCCCTCAAGGCTCTTGATCAACTTGCTACTCGCGAAGCATCTGTGCCCGGTCGCAAGTTTGTTATCTGGCTCTCACCTGGTTGGCCAATCCTCTCCGGCCCAGGGGTCCAGGAACAACTCGATAACAAGCAACGCCAGGAAATCTTCAATAGCGTCGTCAGCTTTTCGAACCTTTTGCGCAACGCGCGCATTACCCTTTACAGCGTCGACCCTCTCGGCACCGCGGACTTCGGTACCAACGCCTTCTGGTGGCAAGAGTACGCCGGCGGCGTGAACAAGGCTTACGACGCGAATATGGGTAACCTGGCTTTGCAAGTGCTCGCGGTGCAAAGCGGCGGGATGGCCCTGCTCGTCAGCAATGACATTGCTGCCGAGGTCCGCCGGTGTGTCAACGACGCCGACGCTTACTACGAACTTACCTTTGTGCCACCACTGGACCAGAAGCCAAATGAATTAAACAAAGTGCAGGTGCGCGTCAATAAACGGGATGTCGACGTGCGCGCTCGCCAAGTCTACTATTGGCAACCCTGACGATTTCTTCAGTGTGGCCTTCGCGCACCTACGACCCCACTCGAATGTGCGAGAAGGATTGAAATAGCCCAAACGCGTTCAGCAGCCACAAAACCACCGCAATCACCACCACGCCATTCAAAATGGATTTGATGGTGCCCTGCATCGGAATGAATCGATTGACCAACCAAAGCAACACGCCTACTACGATCAGCACCATGACAACTTGGATTAGCGGCACAACTACCTCCTTGCCGGCCAAAATGCCTTGCTTCGCATCTCCGCGAATCTACTCATGAGTGCTACGGTTGGCTATACACAAAACGGCGTAAACAGTTTGCTGGAACGCCTTATGCGGCGGTTGCTTGTTAGGGCGTGGTTGGACCCACAGGCCGTGCCTCATCAGTTTGCGCGCTGTTTGCCACTGTTGCGGCATGTCGGAACACCGCCAGGGCCGGTGAACTGGCCAGGCGCTCTGGAAACTCTTGCACATACTTCGCCATAGCAGGATGCCAGAATCCGTGAAAGTGAAACTCGTGCATCTCCTGAAGAGCCTGCTCCGGCGTCCACCTTTCAAACGCCATACGATAAGCTGCGATGAAAATTCCGGCGCGGTCCCCTCCGAGCCAGCAATGTAGGAACACTTTCCGCCGTGGTGTCGTCTGCATTATCTCGAAAAACTGCGCGATCTGCTGGTCCGTTGGTGGCGACCATCCGTTCCCCGGCAGATTGACCACCTCCATTCCCAGCGCCTGTGCGTTCTTCCGTTCCGTCTCCATCAACCCATGGCGCTCGCCACGCAAGTCCACAATTGTAGTGATGCCCAATTGCTTGAGTTCCTTGAGTGCCGATTCTTTGGGCTGCGCTCCACGATAGAGGTAATCGTTTATCTTCCCGGCGTCGCGGATCCCCGGAATGCTTATTTTTTCTGCTCGTTGGTTTGAAGTCGCGCCCAATTCACTGGATGCAAAAACGACGCTGGCGCAAACCAACACACTCGCGAACCACAGCGACAGAAAACGCCTGCGCGCAGACATGTTCAACAAATATCTGCCCCACAACGATTCTGGAATGCACTGTTTCCTGTAAATCCGCTGCTTGGGGGCTGCAAATTGGCTCTGCAAGCGGGCGCAGTGAGGAATCCCTCTGCGCTACTCGCCCGGAAAATTAATCGAAACTGTGTTTGATACCGCGTAGAGCCGGATACAGCTTGCGATATTCCGCATACTGCTGATTCATCAACGCAACCGTCTTCGCATTCGGCTGTACTCGCTTGGCCACGTGCACCGCGCTCTCACACGCCTCTTCCACTGTCGGCCAATTCCCACTTCCGGCTCCCGCCAGCAGCGCCGCACCGTAAGCCCCGCCTTCATCCGCCTCGATCAATTCCACCGGCATACCGTAGATGTCCGCCTGGATCTGCTGCCACAGCCGGGATCGCGCTCCGCCACCGCCGAGGCGAATCGATTCGATCGGCACACCGATTTCCCGGAAAAGCGTCAGCGTGTCCCGCAGACTGAACGCCACGCCTTCCAGGATCGCGCGAATCACATGAGCCCGAGTGTGTTGCGCGGTTATTCCCACCAGGGCTCCCCGCGCGTTTGGATCGAGATGCGGTGTGCGTTCACCCATCAGATACGGCGCCCACAACAGTCCATCCGCTCCCGGTGGAGTTTTCGCCGCTTCTTCCGCCAGCCGGTCGTACGGGTCACCCCCATCCTCTTTGATGGCTCCGAATTGGTCGCGGAACCACCGCAACGATAACCCTGCGCCTTGTGTCACGCCCATCACGTGCCAGCGATTCGGAATAGCATGACAAAACGTGTGAATTCGCCCCTTGGGTTCCAACACCGGCTTGCTTGTCGCCGCAAACACTACCCCCGATGTGCCGATCGTGGCGCTCACTGCTCCCGGCTTCACGATGCCCATACCCACGGCGCCCGCCGCCTGGTCTCCCGCGCCCGCTACTACCGGAATGCCCGCCCGCAAGCCCGCTTGACGCGCTTCCTCCTCGTTCACGTAACCGCTGATTTCTGGCGATTCGAATACTTTCGGCAGCAATCCCTCATCCAGCTTTGACACTTCCAGCATCGCCTGCGACCACCGCCGGTGCACTACGTCAAACATCAACGTGCCCGAGGCATCCGCCACATCAATCGCGCGCGCTCCGGTCAGCCGGAACCGGATGTAATCCTTCGGCAGCATCAACGACCGCACCCGCGCCCACTTTTCCGGCTCATGCTTGCGCACCCACCAGATCTTCGGCAGTGTGAAGCCCGTCAGCGCGGGGTTCGCCGTTAATTCGATTAACCGCTCTGCGCCCACTTGCTTCGTGATTTCCCGGCATTCTTCATCGGTGCGTTGGTCGCACCAGATAATGGCCGGACGCACCACTTGGTCCTGCGCGTCCAGCAGCACCAAACCGTGCATCTGCCCCGTCAGACCAATCGCGGAGACTTCTTGTGCGGTGGTGGAGCTTTTCGCCAGACATTCCTTGATCGCTTTGCACGCAGCCCTCCACCAATCCTCCGGCGATTGCTCAGCCCAGCCGATCCGCGGCGAAGTCATCGGCTGATGTTCCGCTGTCGCCGCGCTGATCACCCGTCCGCGCCCATCAATCAAGACCGCGCGGGTCCCTCCCGTTCCTACATCAATGCCTAAAAGGCTCATGTGTAAGAGCTGCTTTCCCCGAATTTCCCGCAATTACCGCGTGGAGAATCGGAAGATGGTTACGGAATGGAATTCATTGCCCGGCTTCAGTTCTGTGGTGGGAAAGGCCGGCTGATTCGGGGAGTCCGGAAAGTGCTGTGTCTCCAGGCAAAGCGCGGCGTTTCGCTCGTACGCGATACCGCCTTTGCCCTTGATCGTGCCATCCAGAAAATTAGCGGAGTAAAACTGCACGCCCGGCTGGGTCGTCAGCACCGTCAACACCCGTCCGCTCGTCGGATCGTAGACCTCGGCGGTTTCCTTCAAATCCTTGCCCCCGTTGTCTATCACGAAATTGTGATCGTACCCGTTATGCGCCAAGTGCAACTGTTCGTTATCCGCGTTGATTCGCTCGCCAATCGTGTGCGCCTTTAGAAAATCGAAAGGTGTCCCTGCCACCGGCTTTAGCTCGCCAGTGGGGATCAGACTCGCGTTCACCGGAGTGAACCGCGACGCATTCAATTTCAGTTCATCTCCCAGTATGGTCTTGGTGCCATCACCAGACAGATTGAAATACGAATGATTGGTCAGGTTCAGCACCGTGGCCTTGTCGGTCGTCGCAGAATAATCGATCTTCAGGTCGTTGCTCTTTAGCGTGTATTTCACCGTGACCGACAAATTCCCAGGAAAGCCGCTTTCCCCATCTTTGCTCAAATAGTTCAGCTCCACGCCATCCGGGATGATGTGCCCCTTCCACATCTGATTGTGAAACCCGTCCGGCCCGCTGTGCAGCGTGTTATCGCCGTCGTTTTTCGGCGTGTGATACACCACGCCCTCTAGCGTGAATTGCGCGTGGGCGATGCGGTTCGCGTACCGGCCCACAATCGGTCCAAAAAACGGGTTACCTTTTCCATGATTGGCCGCGTAATACCCCGCGGGATCGTCAAATCCCAAAACTACATCCGCGATTTTGCCGTTGCGGTCGGGCACTTTGATCGACAGCACGTACCCGCCATAATTCATCACCTGCACTTCCATCTTTCCATCTTTCAGCGTGTAAATCTCCACCGTCGACCCATCCGGCAACTTCCCCCCGCTTCGTTCGTTCACTTCTGTTTTTGCCATCAATGCACCCGCCATTCCCGCGCAAACAAACAGCACCGCCATAGCTGCTCTAAAGAGTTTCATGGCACCTCGCTCGCCCACATTCTACGGTGACTGCACAAACCAGACAACCCGCCTTCCCCCCGCCGCGGCGCTCCCAGGCTTAGTGCTTCGGCAAATTGCCCGCCCCACTGGGTCGAATCTTTTCCGCCGGTACGATTCCCTCCCCTTCCAGCACGCTATAGAACTTGTCTACATCCAGATTCCTCAGCGTCTCGACGGCTCCCGACGGCCAGTGAATCTCCAGACTGTCGATCTTCGTCGCTTTGCCTAGACCGAAATGCACGCGTGTGTCGTTCTGCGAAAGATAACTTCCCCCACTATGAATTTCGTCGCTCTGGGTCATCCCGCCCGCCACCAATTTCAGCCGCGCGCCAATCGCCATCCGGTTACTTTTCGTCCCCGCCAATTCGAAACTCACCCAATGATTTCCCGTCAGGCCATGATTCCGCAACACCTGCGGCGCTCCGTCAATATTGCTGATCACGATATCCATCTGCCCGTCGTTGAATAGATCCCCGACTGCCAGCCCTCGCGCAGCATTCGGCTTCGTGATCGACGGTCCGCCTTGAGCGCTTGCATCACAAAACGTACCGTCCCGCTCGTTCATCTGCAGAATCTTCGGCTGACGATACCGTGCCCCTGTCGGCAACGCGTCCACCTGCGGGTACACGTGCCCGGTCACCGCAATCAAATCCAGCCAGCCATCGTTGTCCAAATCCACAAAAGCCGTTCCCCATTTCACGTAGGGTAATGACGGAACCGCGACACCCGACTTGTACGAAACGTCCGTGAAATTCCAATCACCATCGTTGCGGTACAACACGCTGTATTCGTCGGCAAAATTCGTCGCATACAACGACGGCCGCCCCGTGTGGTTGTAATCCCCCACCGCGATTCCCATCGATGCCTGCTCTGACCCGTCTTCATCCACCGCGGTCCCCGACTCCAATCCAATTTCCGAAAATTTCCCGTTGCCCTCATTTTTATAAAGGAACTTCGGCGTGGAATCGTTGCTCACGTACGCGTCCGGCCGGCCCACATTATTGAAGTCCGCCCAGATCACCTGCATCCCGTAGTAGCCATTCGGATCCGAAACCCCCGCAACCTTCGAAACATCGGTGAACGTTCCATCCTTATTGTTGTGGAACAGCGAATCTCCCGCGCCCTTTAGTCCGCGGGGCCCGCACTGCACATCCAACCCGCGGTATTTGCAGGTCGGCGCAGAACCGAATCCCGGCAAATCATCCAGATGCAGATCTACGTAATTCACTACCATCAAATCTAAATATCCGTCGCCGTCGTAATCCCCAAACGCTGCGCCCGCTGACCAGCGTCCGTCCGTCACTCCGGCATGCCGCGCCACATTCGTAAACGTGCCGTCGCCATTATTGTGGTAAAGCACGTTTCCGCCGGTCATGCACGTCACGTACAAGTCCGGCCAGCCATCGTTGTCGTAATCCCCTACCGCGCCCCCCATTGCTGCGCATGGCGTTCCCACTCCCGCCTTGTCCGTCACGTCCGTAAATGTCCCGTCGTGGTTGTTGTGATACAGGGCGCTTCGCGGCATCTGCCCCTTTTTCATCATCGCCACACTCGGCGCATTCGGAAAGAAAATGTCCAGCCATCCGTCGCGGTCGTAATCGAACAGAATTACGCCCCCGCTCATTGATTCGTTGATGTATTTCTTGTCCGGATCAGACGCATGTTGAAACGTAATGCCCGTTTTACTCGTAATATCTTCCAGCTGCGGGATCGTCCGGCCTGTGCACACCACGGCCTTGGCCCCGGCGGGCGGCGGTGGAGGGGTGGGATGCCCTCCTTGGGCGCACGCCAGATTCGCGGCGCCAATCCAGGCCAGCGCCACAATCAACAGATTCACACCAGTTCGTCTTCTCAATTTCCGTCCTTCATCCTCATCGATAGAGCTATGATGCAGCCTGTAGCACAGGCTTCACAGCCTGCGGAAAAACTCCCGTGGCACAGACACTCTTGTCTGTGCACTCGAGCCAAATGCAGCAAAATCAGCACTGGCGAGAGTGCCTGTGCCACGAAAACGCTCAGTTCTGGACTTTTTCCGCA
>DATKPS010000214.1:0-32652 GCA_035524015.1 Candidatus Sulfotelmatobacter sp. | reverse complement strand
GTCCACGCGCGGAACGCGGAATTCAGCCAGCCCAAAGCGAGAACGGCGAACATGGCGCCGACGGCTTCGTAAAAGAGTTGTTTCAGAACGCGCCAAAGCCGGCGAAATCCGCGCGGCTCCGGAGGGCGAGCAGGCCTACCCGCAGCGGTGGACATACTGGAATCTTAGCGCAGAAGCGCAAACAGTTCGTCGGCGACCCCCGGCCTAGAGGACAGGGTTAAGACCCTATGAATTTTTGAGGACAACGGGAAAAGGTCAGCTTGTATCCAACTTAGCGTAGGCCTAAAATCTGGATTAGCAGTACTGGGGGACCGACCTTGCAACTTGACGATCACCTCAAGAATCTTCTGCGCGAGCTGGGACACGCCATCAACGACACGGTGTCGGAATCGGAGCGCATCACCGGAGCCATTGCCGGGGTGCGCGCTCACGGCTATGACATCGTGCTGAAGCTGGACGCGACGATCGGCTTGGCCCGCCGAGATGGCACCGACGTGCCGAAAATGTCCACGCAAGACCGGCGTTTTCTGGAGTCGTTGCGCATCCAGGTGGACCAGGAATCGCTAGAGCAGGAGCCGGACAAGCGGCAGCCCTCGCGGCTGAGCATGACCCCCCAGGACGTTCGTTTTCTAAAGTCATTGCGGATTGCGACGGACGATATCGAATGAAAAGCATTTTCGCCATAGCGGCGGTGAGCACGTTGGGTGTGGCCATTCTGGGAACCGTCGGGGTGTCCCGCGCCGCGGCGCAGGATCCCATCCTGACGCCCATTATCGTGAGCGAAGCGGCCCCGATCATAGTGAAGGCGGTGACACCGAAGCCCAAACCCGCCGGCGTGGTGAAGTTCCAAGGCTACATCGTGAACGCGAACACTGCGCAGATTACTGCCCGTGCCAAGAGCAACGAGCTGTCTCTACAGACTTTTACACTGAATCCGCAAGTCGCCGCCAAGATGCAGAAGATCGTGGACAACGGCGGATACCAGTATGGCGACAAGGTGACCATTTATTACGACGCGGCTACCCGCACCGCTGTGAGTATCAAAGGAAAACCGTCGCGGCCCCTCTAAAGCGGAGGGAGTCATGTTGCGCCTGCCTGCTGTTGCCGGTCAGTTTTATCCTGGAAATCCCAAAGATCTTGCCGCGGTCATCGAAAGCTACACAAAACCAAACGGCCAAAGGAAGGTGAAAGCGCGCGCGTGTCTGGTGCCTCACGCGGGATACATGTATTCCGGTCCCGTGGCTGGAACCGTATTTGCTCGATTGGAGCTGCCGAAGAAAATCGTGGTGTTGGGAGTGCGGCACTATCCTCGTGGGGAAGCTTTGGCGATTCTCTCCGACGGCGCATGGCGCACCCCGCTAGGCGATATACCGATCGACACGCCACTCGCCATGGCCCTGCGCAACGCGTGCCCGCTGCTGCGGGAAGACAGCGTGGCGCATAGCCGTGAACATTCCCTGGAAGTGGAGCTGCCTTTTTTGCAGGCATTGGCGCCGGGCTTCTCGTTCGTTCCGATCGCGGTCGGCACGTTGCAATACGAGCACCTGAAGGAAACGGGCGAAGGCATTGCACGGGTTTTGGAACAGGCCCAGGAAGACATTTTCATCGTCACTTCGTCCGATATGAATCACTACGAAGAGGACGAACTGACGCGGCGTAAGGACAGCAAAGCGATTGAGAGTATGTTGAAGCTGGATCCCGCCGCGCTCTATGACACTTGTCGCCGAGAAGAAATTTCGATGTGTGGTCTGGGCCCGGCTGTCACCATGCTGACGGCGATGAATCTTTTGAGAGTGAGCAAAGCAGAATTGGTGCGCTATGCCACTTCGGGCGACGTGAGCGGAAACCGGGATGAGGTTGTGGGCTATGCGGGGATGATTTTCGGGTAGAGGCACTACTCTGCGAGAGTGCCAACATTTTTGTGGCAGCGGCTTCAGCTTGTTGCCCGGCGGGATAAACCCGCCGCTACGAAGCTAGTGGTGCCCACCGCCGGAATGGCCAGCGGGAGCGGAGGAAACCGTGTGCGAGGAATTACTCTCGCTGCTGGTGCTGCTCCCCGCATTCCAGCCACTTGGAAACGAACCATGGCCACCGCTGCCCGAGTGAGGTTCTGGCGGGGAAATGCGGGGGCGCTCCGGTACCGCGGCGCGATGGGTTTCCGACGGAACATTCGTTGTGCGAGCCGTCGTAGATTCCGCAACGACCGCTTTCCTGTCTTGTGCCGATCCGGGTGAATTGTTGGTTGTGGCTTCCTTAGATTCTTCCACGGGCGCTTTTGGCGGAGTATTGCTGTTGACGAATCGGTGTTGTGTGCCGTCGTAAACAATCGACGAATCACGGCTCAAGGTGACCGGGCGGCTCCCGGCATTGCTGCTAAGAATAGTGCGGGAAACGCGCGCAGGTGGCGTGGTCGGCGCCAACGCGGTGGCCGTAAGTGTTTCGCGCGGCGGATTCTTCACTACGGACCATTTCTCGCCGGCGGTAAGCGCTGTTCTGGTGGTGGCCAGCGTATTTCCGTTGAGCGCGTAAATGCCGTGCGCCAGATTCACGGGCGGCTTGCCATTCCTGTCAGTGGGGCTCAGAGGAACCAAGCCGGTAGTGGTGCCATTGCGAACCCAAACTGCGGTAATTGGGTGGTAATACACCGGGCCGCCGCCATATCCGAAGCCGGTAGGGATCCACAGCCAACCATAGATCGGATTAAACATCCATCCACCGTAGTGATAGGGCAACCAACCCCAGGGGGCAGAACTGATGAAATTCCAGCCAAAAAACGGATCGGAGTACCAACCGCCAAAGGCAAAGGGACTCCAGCCGAGGCCCACGCCAAAGGGCTGCCACCCGAAGCCGTAGCCAGGAACGTTGT
Source organism: Candidatus Sulfotelmatobacter sp. (assembly GCA_035524015.1). GTDB lineage: Bacteria > Acidobacteriota > Terriglobia > Acidiferrales > UBA7541 > Acidiferrum. Next base: position 29,786 of record DATKPS010000214.1, on the reverse strand, counting down.
AGAAGTTTCCGTAGTTGTAAAGGTCGGCAAAACCCGAAGTGTAATCTGCCGAACTCACGTACTGATTGGCGTAGGTGGTAGCGGTGGCCACGCTGTCGATGCGGCCCGAGACCCACTTGTCGAAATCGTCGTCTTCAGCAGCGCGGCCAATTATCGGAGCGGCCTTCGCACCCTCATTAATATTGACGGCGTAGGACTGTCCCTTTTCGAGCGGCTTGGAAGATTTGCCGCGCAGCACGTTGATGCGACCCATGTCCACGCTGACGTTGCTACCATCGTCGAAGTTGTCCAGGCGGAAGCGCGTGCGCCCATCGGCTTCCACGCTGAAATCCCCGCCGGTGACGCTGAAATAATCGTCCTGGGCAGGATGCACGTAGAAAATGGCGCTACCCTGGCGGAGAATCAATCGAGTGATGTGTGCGCCCTCGTCGAGGGAGAGGTCGTAGAACTCAACGAGGGTGTTCGCGCTGAGGAAAGCCATCGCGCCATTTTCGAACTCCACTTCGGCGCGCCCGTTGGCGTCGGTAGCCAGCGCATAGCCCTCGCGGATGGGCAAATTCAGTGGGGCGATTTCCCAACTGGCCTTGGAATCGTCCAGCGAGTCTTTGTGAAACTCGCGGGTGAAGCGCACGTCGCCTTGCACCAGGCTCAGGCGCACAATACGTGCATGACTCAAATCGGCGTTTGCCGGAGGGGTGGTCAGTAACCACAGAAAAGCGACAAGGACAGAAAACAGAAAAACAAACGGACGTTTCATTTGGGCACCTCGAGGTGCGCGGACCCTGCAGATTAGACGATAGCGCAGGTCTCCGGGTTGCGCTAAAGAAATTCGGACGAGTTCCCAGCCGCCTTCAGCCTGCCGGGATCAGCTCATGTAAAGTACCAGGTACTTCAGTTGGGCATTTGCGCTGACAATTTATCTGCGCGAAGATGCCAAACCGTAGCTCCGGGGGAGATGAGGATGACCGCGAAACCTAGCTGCAAATACATACCGTGGAAAACCGTCGAGCACGAACAGCTGAACGATCTGATCGGCCGGGAAATGGTAGTCGGCGATAACCTGATGCTAGCCCGGGTGTTCTTGAAAAAAGGCGCGCACGTGCCCTTGCATCACCATCACAATGAACAGGTTACCTATATTCTCGAGGGCGCGCTGAAGTTCGCCATCGACGGAAGAGAGATTGTCGTGAACACGGGTGAAGTGCTGTGCATCCCCTCGAATATGCCGCACGAAGCCTGGGCGCTCGAAGACACGCTCGATTTGGACGTGTTCAATCCGCCGCGCGAAGACTGGTTGAACAAATCGGACGATTATCTGCGTCTGGGAATTCCAAGAAAGTAGACGAGCGGCGAGCCGGGGTCAGGCTTTTGCCAGGTAATCTCCGAGGACCTTCGCGCAAGCTTCGATGAAATTCTGTTCCTGGGCGGTAAACGTGTCCGCGAAATAGCTTTCGATATCGAGTTCCGCGGCAACCTTTTTGTTGACGTGAATCGGCACGACGATCTCCGACTTTACCAGGGACGAACCTGCCAGATAGCGCACATCCTTGGTCACGTCCTGAACGATGACCACTTTTCCGCTGGTGGCCGCCGCGCCGCAAAGTCCCACATTCAGCGGGAAGCGCGTGTTGGGGGTGAAACTGCCGGTGAATGGGCCGACGATCAGGTAATTGGGATCCGCGGGATCGACCAGATAAAAGCCGACCCAATTGTAGCGGGTCATTTTCTCGTGCAGGCGTTTGCAGATGTGCTCCATCAACGCTTGGGCGTTGAGCGCAGACGACGCAAAGGTCTGCAGTTCTTCGAGAAGTTCGTGCTGCGCAGGCGTCATATCGTGCGACCTCGCATCGAGAGTCCAGACGTCGGGGAGCGCCGAAGCGTATGAGAATGACCTCAGTGTACACGAAGGATGCGCCTTGCAATTGCCGGCGCGGCGCCAGTTGTCCTACTGGAGAACGCCCTAACGACGCGAAGCAGAGTGCCATCGAGCCGCTACTCAGTTGCGGCACAATCGACGGGCTGCGCTTGCAGCAGGTCCGTCAGCACCCGCGGCGTTATGGAAACAAGAAAGCCTCGGCCGCCTCCATTGATGTAAATCACGGGCAATTCCAGAATCGTGCGCTCGACGTAAATGGGCAGAGGCTTGCGAAGCCCAAACGGCGAGGTACCGCCCACTTGGTAACCGGTGTGGCGCTGTGCCACCTCCGGTTTGCATGGTTCCACGCGTTTGGCGTGAATCTGGCGGGCCAGATTCTTCAGGCTGACCTGACGGTCGCCGTGCATCAGGATAACCAGCGGCTTGGCGTACTGATCCTGCATGACCAGGGTTTTCACTACTGCGTGTTCCGGCACCTGCAACTGCTTCGACGATTCGGCGGTGCCGCCGTGCTCCACGTAGTCGTAAAGATGCCCGGTGAAATTTACGCCGTAGTGGCGCAAAAAAGCGGTCGCCGGTGTCTCCGAAGGGTGTTCCTTGCGGCTCATTTTGGAAAGACGCTGAAGATTATTTCGCCGGGGTGTTTAACGGGGGCAAATAGTTCTTTTCATATTTTGCCAACTCAACCTTTTGCCAGTCTCCGCGAATGATGCCCGCGCGGATTTGCGCAGGCGTTTTGCCGCGGTGGGTCTGTTCGTAGGAGTAAAACACTTCTTTCTGGCAAATATCGCACTCGGAGCCGTGACGGCCAACGAAGCAATCGAGCAAGCTGGCGTGCCCGCTGTGACGGTCGCAGTGGCAGTAGCAAGGCTGCTGGTAAAGAACCTTCTTCACGCGGCCGGCGACAACGTAAGCGTTAAAAATCAGTTTTTCGCTGAACATCGAAGGCTCTATGGTCGGTGGCAACTCCCCGGTCGGCGGTTGCGCGTGGAACGCCGGAACCGGTTCGGTACTGCTGGAGTTCTGGTCCGCAGCCACGCTTTTCTGTTGTGGTGGCACGGCGGCAAACTGCGGCAGCACGAGTAACACGGCGAGAAAAATGACAAGTGCGAGAAACCCGGCAGTTTTAAGCATATTCTTCATGTCAGCCTCCGTCCGGCGGCATAGCCCTCTTTCACTGTACGGCGAACGCCTCAAGAATTCCACACGCAGGCGCGACCGGCGTGCCGAGTCTTTACTGCAAGCGGACCACGCCAATGCGTGCGGGTTGCAGCGCAGTGACATCCAGAATGTGGCTGCCGTTCAAGTTGTCCGCCTGGCTATTCACGACAAAATAAAAATCTTCGCCACGCAGCGCCCCAGTGGTAGGGGAGACCAGCGAAGTCGCCAGCACTGCCGTTCTCACCACGTGCAGGCCGTCGGCAGAAACGTGAAACGCCGCGATACGAGGGTTGCCGATCCCGGTCTGCACGCCGATCAATGTGTCTTTGTGCCAATACAACCCGTCGATACCCGCGAGGGTGGAATGCGCTCCCGGGTCGACCTCCGCGCAGGTGTCGTTTTTCAAGTCGATGCGTAAGACGCCTAACTGATCGGCCACGTAAACCGCGCTGTCGTCCTCGGTGAGGGCAATGCCCTTGGGCGAAAAGAATGGCCGGGAAAGTTGCAAGATCGCAAACGTTTGAGTACGCGGATCGAAACGATAAAGCTTGGCCGCCAGCGTGTCGGTCAGGAGAACATTTCCATCGTGCAGGACGGCCAGATCGTGAAATTCGTGCGCGAAATGTTCGGATGAGGGATAACGAGCCAGAAGACCGCCCCAGCGATCGAAATGCAAAATCTCCGACCGTTGCGCGTCTTCGTCGAAAGAGGTACTCCAAATCGTGCCGTCCGCGGGATCAAGATGGATGGCCATCACCGGAAGCAATTTGTAGCGCTGGCCAGAGACAAAGCCCTCGATTTTTCCCTCAGGGGAAATTCGCAAAACTTTCGGATGGTACAAGCTGCTGAGATAGAAAGAATCATTAGCCGGATCGTATTCCAGACCTTGGGGAAACAGATCTTTTTCGGTGCTGGTAAAAGCCACGCGCCAATCATTGACGGGCAGAAAATCCTTGTGAACATCGTCGACGATTTTACGAAAATCTTTCGAGGTGTTGATGGCGGCAAACGCGGGATCTTTCGAAGGATCGAAGCCCTCCTTCAGCGCCACACATTTTTGCAGCTGATCGATGGCCGGAAGAATATCGCCCAGAGTGGCATGGGAAACCGCCAGGAAGTACAGAACGGCGGCGCGATCGGGAGTTTTGCCGAGCAAGCTTTCCGCCCTGGTCATTTGCGCTCGAATTTGTTGGGCGTCCGTGCGTTCCGCGGGCATGCCGCGCACAGCATCCTCATCCTGCGCGAAAACGGAGGCTGCGCCAAAAAGAGACGAGATACACAAGAAGATTGCCAATGCCGACAGAAAAGGAGTATGCGACGCGGGCTGCATGGGAGTGGCTAGCAAGCGAAGATTTTCAGCGAACGATCGCCGGACGAAGCGCGGTGGCATTCGTGGCGGTTGCGGCGCGTTCCGCCAAATGTTTTTCGCGCAGGTGCTTGTGCACGCGGCGGCCCCAAGTGCGCACGAACGAATAGTTGAGCGCGCCGCCAATCGCGGAACTCGCCAAGGGAACGATGCGCCCAACCCACTTCTCGGCGCTTTCCTCGCCCAGATGCACCGCAAGACGGGTGGCCACGCGCGGCGCGAGTTTTTCAATCATTTGCTTTTCGGCCAGATCCTTGCCGAAATCCACGCCGGCCGCGCTGGCCGCGGCGATCCACATTTGCGCGCGGCGTTCCATGCCATTGTCTTCGAACCCGTAAAGCAAGCACAGTTTTTGAATGAGGCGCAGGGTAATGACGGTAAGAAAACCGGTGTCGGGAATCACGGTGATCACACCACCCAAGCCAAAGCCCGCTCCTTGCGCCATCGCCAAACGTTGCGCATCGTGAATCAGGCGCTCCGCAATCGCATCGAGCTTCTCGAGTGGCGCGTCTTTCATGCGTCCGAAGTGCGGAACCCACAAACCGTGCTTCTCTGCCAAACTCCGGCGAAAATCCTCGGGATCAATCTCGACGGATTGCAAGCCACGCAGCACACTAAAGCGCAGGAACCGCCCCACCGCGCGTCCGGCCACCGACTTGTGTAACCTCGCCATCGCGTCTAGCATCCTATGTCCGGTTAGAACCGGTCAAGAGCCGTTCCGTTGCATCCTTCCTCCGGCCGTCTTTACTGGCTCGCGACAAGAAAACCAGCGTCCTACTTGACGTCGACAAAGTTTTGAGTAAACTGCGTTTTTGCTATGGCGACAATCGCTCCAACGCTACCGGCTGAAGTGATCGCGGATCTGGCGTTCCCGCAACGGGAGGCCGCCTTCTTTTACGGCCTTTTTCTGCGCGGACACTCGCCGGAACAGTTGCGTCGCGACATCGAAGTTCCGCCGGCGGTGTTAGCCAAGTGGCACAAGGACGCGGAACGGGAACCGCAATTGCGCTCGGTCTTCTCTCGAATGGTGGAATATCGGCGGCACGTGCTGGCGATTTTTGATGCGTTGATCGGCTCGGAGAATAAGCACCGTCACTTGCAGTAAGTCCGTCCAATACTAGTACTCACAATCTCATGGTGAGATCGCTGGCGTGGAATGTTGCCGTGTGCATTGCAATTGGGCAACTTGTGGCGATTTCTTGCCGTCTAACCGCGTGAACGGCGGAGAAGTGGCTTTGAATGAAAGAGATTCACAAATTGACGGGGCAGAAATGAGCGTTTAAACTTAAAACGTCGTAGGGGTGTCCGCCATGCCTTATGTTTTTAGAAAATTTTGCGCTGTGTTGACGTCAGCCGTTCTTCTGGCTCTTCCCATTTCTGCACAAGAGCAAACACCTCAGGTACAAGATTCGACTTCCCAACAGGATGCTCCCAAAGAACAGAAGCTCACGAAAGAACAAAAGAAAAAAATGAAGCAGACCCTCAAGGAACTCGAGGGCCCGTATAAGACTTGGCTGAACGAGGACGTGGTCTACATCATTTCTCCGGCAGAACGACAGGAATTCCTGCAGTTGAATACCAACGAGGAGCGCGACCAGTTCATCGAATCCTTCTGGTTGCGCCGCAGCAGTAATCCCGACCTGCCCACCAACGACTTCAAGGAAGAGCATTACCGGCGCATTGCCTATGCCAACGAGCATTTCTCTTCCGGTATCCCGGGTTGGAAGACTGATCGCGGCCGCATCTACATCATTTGGGGCCCGCCGGATGAAATCGAATCGCATCCGACCGGCGGCACGTGGGATCGTCCGATGGAAATGGGTGGCGGTTCGACCACCACCTATCCTTGGGAGACGTGGCGCTACCGCTACCTGGAAGGCATTCAGGAAAACGTGATTCTGGAGTTCGTCGATCCCACGAGCAGCGGCGAGTATCACCTGACCATGGATCCATCGGAAAAGGACGCGTTGCTGCACGTTCCCGGCGCGGGTTTGAGCCTTTTGGAATCGATGGGGTTGGCGTCAAAGACCGATCGGTTCACGCGTTCCGATGGGACGAACCTGCCGACCGCTTTGGGTGGCACACCAGCCAGTTTGGAAGAGTTCAACCGGTTGGAACTGTACGCGAAGGTGCAGCGTCCGCCAGAAGTGAAGTACAAAGACCTGGAAGCGATCGTAACTTCGCGCATGGTGCGGGATTCGCTGCGGTTCCAATACCAGACGGATTTCCTGAAGGTGACCGACGATACCGTGCTAGTTCCGATCTCCGTGCAGGTTCCCAACAGCCAGCTTTCCTTTAAGGCCAAGGATGGGGTGCACTCCGCCGAAATGAACATTTTCGGGCGGGTGAGTTCGGTGTCCGGCAAGGTCATCCAAACCTTCGAAGACGCGGTGATCAAAGATTATCCAGATTCGCTGTTCCCGATGGCTTCCAAGCAAATGTCGATCTACCAAAAGGCCTTGCCGTTGCGGCCCGGGTTATACCGCCTGGACCTGGTCATCAAGGATGTGGATAGCGGCAACGTGGGCGCGATCAACACGCGGCTGGCGGTGCCACGCTACGGCGACGACAAACTGGAAGCGAGTTCGCTGATCCTTGCGGATCAAATCGAACATGTTCCGGCGAAGCAGGTGGGCGCCGGCCAGTTTGTGTTGGGCTCCTCGAAAGTGCGGCCAAAGCTTGACGCCAGCTTTACTCCGCAGGAAAAGATGGGCATCTATCTGCAGGTATACAACCTGAAGCCCGACGAGAAGACCCACAAGTCCGATGCGAGCTTTGTGTACACGGTAAAGCGCGGAGACCAGCAGGTGATGCAGTTTAAGGAAAACTCTGCGGACATGAAGCAGACCGGCGAGCAGGTCACGATTGAGCGGCTTTTGCCACTAGCCACTTTGACGCCTGGGAAGTATACTCTCGAAGTCAGTGCGACCGATAAGTTAGCCCAGAGCACCATTTCTCGTTCCGCGGATTTTACGGTCACGGCCCCAGTGGAGCAAAAGGCTGCGGCGAATGTGACACCAGGGAGGTAGTCGAGGTGAGGCACAGCTCGATTCTGTGCTTCGGTTTTGTATTGGCCATTCTGGGTGTGTGTGTCAGCGCACCTCGCGCTGGGGCCCAGGCAAATCACAAAGCGACCGCCGGAACGATTTCCGGCATCGTGCACGATCCTGACGGCATTCCGCAACTAGGCGCTACTGTCGAAGTTCTTGCCGAGGCACCTGGCGTCATCCTGTCGCACCAATTGCTGACCAACACCGACGGCTATTTCCGCGCGGACAATATGCCGGTGGGTTTCTACACCGTGCGCGTGACGCTCGCCGGATTTTTGCCGGCACTGGAAAAGCACATCCACATTTCCGCGAATTTAACGACGGTGGTGCGCATCGAATTGGAATCGCTGTTCACCTCGATTGAGGAATTGCGGCGTCCACCGGCAAACGGCACGGTGGAACCCGATGACTGGAAATGGGTGCTGCGCTCGGCTTCTGGAATGCGGCCGGTTTTGCAGTGGCACGAAGACGATTCCGATAGCAGCTCTTCGGTGGTGGCCGATTTGGGCCCACCGCGGCAAACAGGCCGGCTGGAATTTACCGACGGCGCGCGGCGGCCGGGCTCGGTCTCTAACTACGATGGCGCGCCGGGCACGATGTTCGCTTACGACGATCGTTATGGATCCGATAGCCATTTGGTCTTTGCGGGTCAAGCGAGTTACGACGATGACGACCAAGCCGGCGGACTGGCGACGGTTTGGCTGCCGATGGGTTCGCAAGCCGATGCGCCGCAGAGCACCATCGTTCTTCGTGAAGCGAAAGTCGGGCCCACTGGATTGATGTTCCGTGGCGTGCGCATCGATCAGAACGGCACCATCAATCTTACAGATCATATTGTGTTGCGCGGGGGCGGCGAGTACGTGCTGGTCGGTGTAGGTGCGTCTGCCTGGAGCATTCGGCCGCGCTTCGATCTGCAAACCCGGGTGACGCAGAATTGGTACGTGGATGCGATCTATGCGGCGTTGCCCGCGACGGTAACCAATGGCGATAACGCCGTGGCAGTTTTGACCGAGACGGATAGCCCCGGGGTTCTGGCCGACGCTATGAGCCAGCTGGACTCTTTCCCCACACTCCTGTGGCGCGACGGAAAAGCGGTTCTGGAGAGTGGCCGCCACTCGGAATTGGCAGTGGACCGCAAACTCGATAATCACAGCATGCTGCAACTGGCGGCCTTCCACGACGACAACTCGAACGTCGCGCTATTTGGCAAGGGCTACAACCTGCCATCCGATTTCTTCCCGGCCTATGCGAATCTGTTCGCCTATGACGGCGGCTCTTCGGTTTCCTGGGGTGCGCGCGCGGCGCTGCGCGAAAGAATTACCGACGATTTAGAGTGGACCGCCATCTACGCATTTTCGGGATCGCTGGCACCGATCAGTGTGGCCGACGGCGCTTTGCGAGACGCATTGGGCACCGTAAACCGGCATTCCGCGGCGATGAAGCTATCTGGGAAGATTCCCGGCGCCAGGACGCAGCTCTCCGTTGGGTATAAGTGGGTCAACGGTTTGGCGCTCTCTCGCGTCGATCCCTACGGCGAAGCGATCTATGACATTAGCCCCTATTTGCAAATCGGCATTCGCCAGCCCTTGCCTTGGCCGAACGTCGGCCATTGGGAGGCGAACGCAGAGTGCGACAACCTGTTGGCCCAAGGCAACGTCCCAATCAATACCCGGGACGGACAGGTGATCTTGGTCCCCGCGTTTCGAAGCTTTCGGGGTGGGTTGAGCCTGCAATTCTAAAGGGCTAATAGGTTCTGGAAAGCTGTATCCCGCCTACCAGAAAGTGGACGTTGCGTTTTGCTCCCTCCTTGTTTCTCAGTAAATACTTGTATCTATAGGGTTTATTTAAAACTCGATCTACGGAAGATTGGAACAGGACTTGCTCCGTTAAACGGGCTAAAGTAGTGAGTGAGTGGAGTGCGGTACCTCTGAAATGAAGGAAAGTCTCCGTGTCAGCGTAGGTGCGGTGGTGCTCGCGCTTGCCACCTTGGCGGCGGTGATTTTCGCTTGGCTGAACTTCCTCCAGCGCACCAGTTATGACCTGGTCGATGATGGCGTAGCCTGGACGGACAGCGACACAGGCATCGTCGCCTGGAAGGTCACTCCGAATTCGCCGGCGGCGGCGGCGGGTATTCGTCCCGGCGATCAGCTGCTGGCCATCGACGACATCGCGGTTCCCAACGAAAAGCACGTCACGCAGCGCTTATTCCGCGCCGGACTTTGGACCCAATTGCGCTACAAGCTGATGCGCAATGGCGAAGATTTCGAGGCCCGGCTGATTACCGCACCGGCGCAAAAGCCGTTAGCGGTAGAAAACTACGAGCGTGTGGTTGGCCTGCTTTACCTGTTCATCGGATTGTTTATTTTTATCCGCCGGTGGAACGCGCCGCGTGCGGTGCACTTCTACGTATTTTGTCTGGTGTCTTTCATTCTGTACTCGTTCCACTACAGCGGAAAATTGGATTTGTTCGACCTGGAAGTGTATTGGTCGGGGATTGTGGCGCAGATGCTGGCGCCTACGCTGCTGTTGCACTTCGCGCTGGTCTTCCCCGGGCGCACCACGGACCGCAAATCCATCCTGAAAATTGCGGCGATCTATGCGCTGCCTGCGGCGCTGCTTACTGTACACGTTCTCACCGCGTTCAATGCATTGGGTTTTGTTCCTTCGGTCCGCTCGCGGGTAGTGTTGGAACAGATCGAATATGCGTTTCTGGGAGCGTACTTCCTGATCGCAGCGCTGGTGTTCTATGTGAGCCACCGGCGCACGCGCTCTGGTGTTTTGCGCCAGCAATTGAAATGGCTGACGGGGGGGACGCTGGCGGGCAGTCTGCCGTTCACGCTGCTGTACGTGCTGCCGTACCTCTATGATCCGCAGTCGCGCTCGTGGATGCAGTATTCGGTAATTTCGCTGGTGCTAATTCCGTTGTGCTTCGGCTACGCCATCATCCGTTACCGGTTGATGGACGTGGATATTATTTTCAAGCGCGGCTTGGCATACACCGCGGCGACGGCGGCGGTGGCGGCGATTTACTTTGGGTTGGTGGCGTTGATCGCAGAAATCTTCCACGCGCAAACCAGCGGGCCGGTGGCCGGCATGATCGCGATTGTGATCGCCGCGTTTCTGTTCCAGCCGTTCCGCGAAGGCATTCAGGCACGCCTGGACCGCTTCTTTTATCGCGATCGCCTGAATTACCGGCGCACACTCATTGAATTTGGGCGCACTTTGACGAATGAAGTGCGATTGGAGCCGATGCTCGGTTCGGTGATGGACCGGGTGTCGCAAACGTTGCTGGTGGATCGCTTGGCGATTTTTGTCGAAGATCCGCAGCGGCCCGGGGAGATGCGTCTGGCGCGGTCCATGGGTGTTCGCCTGGTAGAACCGTTGGATCTGAGCTTCCTGAGCTCGTCACGGCCGGAGTTTGCCAGCGGTCCCATTTTCTTCGAATCCCCCAAGAGCGCGCGGGATGTCAGCGATTCGGTGCGCCGCACGCTGGAGCAGTTGGAACTGAACTATTTCATTCCCTGCCGCATCCGCGATCACACCGTCGCGGTGTTGGGACTTGGAAAGACGGTGGACGGCGATTATCTGTCCAGCGACGACGTGGAGCTGATTCAAACCATTGCGGGTTACGTTGCCATCGCCCTGGACAATTCGCAGCTGTACACCTCGCTGGAGCAGAAAGCGGTGGAAGTGGCGCGCTTGAAGGATTTCAGCGAGAACATCGTGGAATCGTTGAACGTTGGTGTTTTCGCGGTGGATCTGCTGGGCACGGTGGACGCGTGGAATAGCAAGATGGAGCAGCTCACCGGGGTAAGTCAGGCCGATGCCGTCGGCAAGCCGTTCGCGCAGATTCTGCCGCAGGATTTGGTTCTGGAAATCGAAGCGCGTGGTGACGAAGAGCAGGTCACCGGCATCTATAAGCATCGACTCGCGCACGGCGGCCGTTTCGTGGTTCTGAATGTGTCCATCACGCCGCTGGTCAGCAAGTCCGGAGAAAAGATCGGTCGTTTGCTGCTGTTCGATGACGTGACCCAACGGGAACAGATGGAAGAGCAGATGTCGCAAACGGAAAAGCTCACTTCGCTAGGATTGCTGGCTGCCGGGGTAGCCCACGAAGTGAACACGCCGCTCGCGGTCATCTCGAATTACATACAGATGCTGGCGAAGCAGATGCCGGAAGGCGACCCGCGGCACGCCATCATCGATAAGATCGTGAAGCAAACGTTTCGGGCCAGCGAAATTGTGAACAATCTGCTGAACTTTTCGCGTACCGGTTCAGGCGAGCTCTCCGATGTAGACGTGAACTATGTTGTGGAAGAGACGCTCTCGCTGGTAGCGCACCCGTTGAAGACCGCGCAGATCCAGGTAGTCAAACAGTTGGGCGAGTCGTTGCCGAAGGTGCGCGGCTCTGCCAATAAGCTGCAGCAGGTTTTTCTGAATTTGTTTTTGAACGCGAGAGACGCTATGCCGCTCGGCGGAATGCTGGAGGTGCGCACCGCGGCGCACAATGGCAGCGTGGAAATTGAAGTGGCGGACACAGGCAACGGGATCTCCCGGGAGCACATCAATAAGATTTTCGATCCGTTCTTCACCACCAAGCCGGGTGGCCGAGGAACTGGTCTCGGGCTCAGCGTGAGTTACGGAATCATCAAGGAACATGCCGGTAAAATTGATGTACGGTCCACGCCCGGCCGCGGAACTTCGTTCCATGTGGAGTTCCCGGCAGTCAGGAAAGCAGTGCATGTCTAAAGGTTCGATCCTAGTTGTCGACGACGAATCGGAGATTCGCGAAGGCCTGGAGCTTTTGCTGAAGACCGAAGGGTATGCCGTGTCCAGTGCGGAAACGGCCCTTTCGGGATTGTCGCGGTTGGAAGAGCGTCCGTTCGATCTAATGTTGTTGGATGTGAGCTTGCCGGATCGCAACGGGATCGAGATGCTGAAGGATGTACACCGGCAGGATCCGCATCTGCCCATCGTGCTGATCACCGCGTATGGCTCGATTGAAATGGCGCGCGCCGCATTCAAAAGCGGCGCGATGGATTACATCACCAAGCCGTGGTCCAACGACGAACTACTGGCCCAAGTGGCCCAGGCCGTCGAAGCGCGGAGGTTGCGCGACGAAAACGTGCAACTCAAGCGTGCGCTGAAACAGCGGTTTAATTTTCCGAACATCATAGGCAAGAGCGAGAAAATGCTGGCGCTGCTGGACCTGGTGGCGCAAGTGGCGCCTTCGCGTTCGACGATTCTCATCAGCGGGGAAAGCGGCACCGGAAAAGAACTGATCGCCAAGGCCATTCACTCCGCATCGCCGCGCGCGGATAAAGCGTTTGTGCCGGTCAACACCGGCTCGATTCCGGTGGATCTGCTGGAGTCGCAATTGTTCGGGCACGTCAAGGGCGCGTTCACGAGCGCGGTGTCTTCGAAGAAAGGGCTATTCGAAGTGGCGGATCAGGGAACCATTTTCTTTGACGAAATCGCCACGGTGAGCCCGGAAACGCAGGCAAAACTTTTGCGAGTGATCCAGGAACGCGAATTCATGCGCCTGGGTGGTACGGAGCAACTAAAGGTCGACGTGCGCATCGTGGCCGCTTCGAACATCGATTTGCTCTCACTGGTCAAAGAGGGACGCTTCCGCGAGGATTTGTATCACCGTCTCAACGTCATTCACCTGCGCTTGCCTCCCTTGCGCGAGCGTCGCGAAGACATTCCGCTGTTGCTGGCGCACTTCCTGGAGCGCTTCTGTGCGGAAAACAACAAGCCGATGCGCCACTTTACCCCCGGAGCGATGAAGCTGCTGATGGACTACGACTGGCCGGGCAACGTGCGCGAACTGGAAAATGTCGTGGAACGGGCTGTGGTGCTGTCCACCCAGGAACGGGTGGATGTAGACTTGCTGCCCGATTCCATCCGTAGCAAGGAAATCGTGCGGGGCGTGCGCTTGCAGATGTCCGAGTTTTTGCCGCCGCTTCCCGGTGAGCCGGGTTCTCGTTCGGCTGCAGATAATCCGAATCCCACGTTGTTCCAGATCATGGACGAGGTGGAGCGGCGCATCATCGTCGATATGCTGGAGCGGTGCGGCTGGAATCAGACCGAGGCGGCGGAGCGGTTCCTGATCCCGCTGTCGACGCTGAACCAGAAAATCAAGAGGCTGGGAATTGATGTGCGCCGGCGCGGAAGGAACGACGATAGCGCGCATGCGGGAAGCGGTAAGTGAGCCGCGTTTCAATTTGAAACAGGCCCCTTTGCCGCTACTTTCATCTTGCTTTCTTCCCCGCCCTCTGGGCACATTATCCTCAGATGATCCTGCGTCTGTCCGATTCCCTCTCACGCGGACTGGTGGTCGTGGCTGCGCTGCTGGTGGGGCTATGGCTCTCCTTCTTTAGCGTTCGCGCGGCGATTGCACGGCACTATTCCGAGGGCGACAAGCTGAAGCAATTGCAGACCGCGGTGAGGTTGGAGCCCGGCAACCCGGACTATTGGTATATCTTGGGCCGCTACCAGCAATACAACCTGGAGAACCCAGATGCCGCCGCGGCCGAGGAGTCCTACCAGAAAACCATCGCATTGAATCCCGTGGCGACCGATGCGTGGCTCGACCTTGGCACCGCGTACGAACTGGACGGAAGAACCGGCGAGGCGGTGGCGGCCTATCGGGCAGCCAAAAAGAGTTATCCCGTTTCCGCGGATGTTTCTTGGCGTTATGGGAATTTCTTGTTGCGGCAAGGCGAACAGCAGCAAGCTTACGCGGAACTCTATCGCGCTATAGATGCGGACCCGGAGCGATCGGCGGCGGCTTTTTCGCGGGCGTACCGTACGAACCCGGACATCAACCAACTCCTCGTAGAACTCTTGCCGGCAAAACAATCCGTGTACGTCGGAGTGATTCAGGAAGCCTTAAATGAACAGCAGTTGGCCGTGGCCAAAACGGTGTGGGCGCGCCTGATGCTGCTGCATCCGCATTTGGAGCTGCGCGACGTGCAGACTTTCGACGAGCACCTGCTGGGCGCGGGCGAATTCGCGGAAGCCCGCCAGGTCTGGGATCAAGGCACGGCCACGCTTCCCCTGCCGCCGCTGCTTCAGCCCAGAACCAGCGTTGTCTGGGATCCAAGTTTCGAGAGCGATATTGAGGGTGGCTCTTTCGCCTGGCGTTATGTGCCGATCAGTCAGGGCGTCAGCGTGGATCTGGACAAGTCAGAAAAGCTTTCAGGCAAGCAGTCACTGCGCGTGGCGTTCGACGGCAGGCACGATCCCGACATCGACGCGGCATGCATCCTGACCGTCGTGCAACCCAGCACCACCTATCATTTTTCAGGCTGGGTCAAGTCCAAAGCGCTCACCTCTGATGAAGGCGTCGCTTTTCGTTTGCGTCCCATTGACGACAAGGGCGCGCCGGGCACCGATGTCACTACCCGCCAGATTCTCGGAACCAATGCTTGGACCGTTCTTGAGGAAAGTCTGACCTCGGCGCGTGATGTGCACCGTGTGCAGATCTGTGTGGTCCGGGATGCCAGTGAGAATCCGGAAGCGCGCATTTCTGGGGCCGCTTGGGTAGACGATGTGAACCTGTTACCCGAACCGACGGAGCATCGCAAGCCATGAGATTTTTCCGAGTTGGCATCTATTGCCTGCTGGCGTTTGCGGTCCTGGCGTTTGGGGCCACGGAGGATTGGTCGCAAGCGGTGCTGGAGGTGGGTGTGGCGATCCTGCTGGTTGCCTGGGCCATCAGGCAATACGTAACCAAGTCCGAGCAGGTGACTCTGTCGCAGGAGTTTTTTCCACTGGGGGCCTTCGCGCTGGTGGTGATCGCCCAGTTAGTGTTGCACCTTACTGCCTCGCGCTATTACACGCGGATCGACCTGCAACTACTGGTTAGCTACTTGATCGTCATTTTTTTGATGGCCCAGGTATTTTACCGGCGCGGGCACTGGCGCGTATTTCTCTGGTACCTGATGACGCTGGGGTTCGCCGTATCGATTTTCGGCATCCTGCAGCACCTGACGTTCAACGGAAAGCTGTACTGGTTTCGTGTGATGCGCTATGGAGGAATACCGTTCGGGCCGTACGTGAACCGCAACCATTTCGCGGGCTTTGCGGAACTTATTATTCCGGTGGCACTGGTGCCTCTGGTGCTCGGGAAGGTGCGGAGAGAAAGAATTTTGCTGGTGGCCGTGTTTGCGGTGGTTCCCATCGTGGCGCTGGTGCTTTCGGCATCGCGTGGAGGAATAATCAGCCTCGCGGTGCAGCTGGTGGTTTTGTTTTTGCTTCTGGTGGTGCGTCGGGTCCGCAGCAGATACATGATCGTCGGCGGCGTGGTAGTGCTGGCTTCCGTGATGGCGGTGTCGTGGATTGGGGTGCAGCAGGTGTTAGAGCGTTTTCAAGGAATACAAAGCCTGGAGGTTACACCAGGAAAACGATCGGCAATGCGGCGTGACACATTTCGCTTGTTTCTGGATCATCCGGTGATCGGGACCGGGCTGGGTACCTTGCAGATGGTGTACCCCCCTTACGACAGCGAGTACGACGGAAAGATAGTTAACCATGCGCATAATGACTATCTGGAAGCGCTCGCGGAAACCGGAATCATTGGTGGACTATGCTGTTTATGGTTCCTGGGTATTTTGCTGCTGAATGCCTTGAAGGGGATGGCGGTCGCGGACGGATCGTTTGGGACAGTGCTGAATCTCTCCGGGCTAATCGCTTGTTGTGGGATATTGGTGCATAGTCTGGTAGACTTCAACCTGCACATCCCAGCGAACGCCCTGCTGTTTTTTGTCTCAGCCCACATGGCTGCTGTCCGCCTTCCGCCCGCCGACACAGTAGGAGAAGAGCACCATCACCAGCACCGAAGGCGAAAAGAGCGCGTGGCTCTTGGAAGACAGAATGTATAATGTTGACAGGGGGTTATCGAAGTTGAGGGGTCGGCTTCACCGGGGCCAAGTGTATGTATTGGCATGCACTCTGGTTGTACTATTTTTCCACAGGACCTCGTGCGCTTCGGCGCAAGACGTGTCCGTCGTGGGCACCACGCAACAATTCAACGACCGGCTTCAGCAACTTAGTGCTACGGCCAAGTCCACCACCAACTCCCACGAATACACGATCGGTCCGGATGATCTTCTGAATATTTCGGTGTTCGACGTTCCCGACCTTTCGCGGGACATCCGTGTCAGCCAATCCGGCACAATTGCGATCCCACTGGTGCCCACGAGAATTCATGTGGCGGGCCTGACCGAATCGCAAGCCGAGCAAGTGATAGCCGATGTGTTGCAGGCCAACGGGCTGGTGAGTCACCCGGAAGTCGGCGTTCTGGTCAAGGAGCACAGAAGCAGGCCCATCACGGTTGTAGGCGCTGTGCAGCACCCCATGGTATACGAGGCAGCCGAGAACGTGACGCTGCTGGAAGTGTTAGCTGAGGCCGGAGGCGTTGCCAATGACGCGGGAGATACCGTCATCGTGACGCGAGCGCGGCCGGCTTTCGTGATGGTTCCGGCAGCGCCCACTGACAGCCCAGCGCCTGGTTCAGCAGAGTCTTCTGGGCCTGCCGCCGCGGAACCGCCCGGCGCGGACACTGACGCGACCACCAAGCCCGAAGGTCCGGCGTTTCCATCGGCAACAGACATGGCGACAAATCCCACCCCACCCGCTACGTCGGGTGCCAGCGCTGCGGACACTCCCGCGCGCGCGCCAGGCGGCAACCTGATCACGATAAATTTGAATGAGCTGTTGGAAAAGGGCGACATGAAGAACAACATCCCGTTGCAGGCGGGCGATGTTGTGACTGTGCCGCATTCGGGCATTGTGTATGTGCTTGGCGCGGTAACTCGTCCCGGAGGCTTCGTGATGGCCAACGACCGGGCACAAATGACCACCATGAAAGTGCTGGCGCTGGCTGGCGGACTAACGGACATTGCCAAGTCTGAGCATGCCATCATCGTTCGTAAAGATGACCAGGGCAAGCAAACGGAAACCGAAGTGGACTTGAGGAAGATACTGAAGCTGCAGTCGGAAGATGTGCAACTGCATGCTAGCGACGTGTTGTACATTCCCACGAACTACACCAGGGCGGCCTTGCTCAAGGCAGCGCAGATCGCACTTGCCGTCGGTACCGCGCTTGCCATCTATCGGATTGGTGGTTACTAGTAGGGAAACGAATGGCCGACGACTCCAAGATTGTGCCGCGTGAACCGGGATCGAACGGGAAGGTGGAGATTTTCCCGTCGACCGGCTCGCGCATGCCCTCCATCGAATTGTCGCCGCGCGAGCCACACCTCTACGACTACCTGCTGATCCTGCGCAAGCACCAGTGGCTGATCCTGTCGTTTTTGGTGGTGGTCGTAACCATTGTCAGCATCGCCAGTTTCCGCATGAAGGCGGTTTACACCGCCAGCGCCAAAATCGAGATTGACCGTGAAAACACCAACATCCTGCCATTCCAGGGTGCGGATTCCTACGATATTGAAGTCGACATGGACAATTACATCGAAACCCAGGCGCGCGTCCTGACCAGCGAAACCCTCGCCCTGGAGACGATCCGGAATTTGGGATTGGCAGGCAACCCGGAGTACGCCAGCGGCACGTTGTCGGAAGCCATTGCTTCGGGCTCGTTGAAGAATCAGAAACTCCCTCCGGAGATTGGCGGATTTTTGGGCAGCCTGTCTGTTCGGCGCGTCCCGAATACCCGTCTGATGGAGGTAAGTTTCGAATCCACCGACCCCAAGATGGCCGCAGAAATCCTTAATGCGCATCTGGAAAACTACATTGAGCAGAACTACAGGAGCCGCTACGAGTCCACCGCGGATGCTACCAAGTGGTTACAGTCGGAGCTCGATGAACTGAGCGTCAAAGTACGGCGGTCGGAGGACGCGCGCATCGCCTACGAGCGCAATAACCAAATTTGGAACGTGGATGACAAAAGCGACAAGGGCAATGTGGCCACCGAGCGTCTTTCGGATCTGAACAAGGAACTAACCGATGCCCAGAGCGAAAGCCTGAAACGCCAGGCCATGTACGAATTCGCGAAATCAGGAGATGCCGACGCTGTTCCCCAACTGCGGGAGAACCCTACCCTACAGAGTCTGGAAGCAAAGAAGAACGATCTCGCCCTTCAGTATACCGATGCCGTGAATCAGTTCGGTCCGAATTACCCGAAGGTGAAGCGGCTGCAGGACCAGATGAAGGCCCTTGACGACGAAATGACCAGCGAGCGAAAGGGCATCATCGAACAATTGGGCAGTGAGTATCGCGAAGCGAAGCAGCATGAGGAGCTGCTCAGCCGCTCACTGGACGAGCAAAAGGCGGAAGTAAACGCCATGTCCGAGAAGATGATCGAGTACAACATCCTCAAGCGCGAAGCCGAAGCCAACAAGGCGCTCTACGACAGCCTGCAAACCAAGTTGAAGGAAGCGCAGATATCCTCGGGGCTGAAGTCTTCGAATATCCGCATCGTGGATCCGGCCATGGTACCGTCCACGCCTTCACGGCCGGCAAAGACGCGCAATATTGCTTTAGCTTTTCTCGTCGGTCTGGTCGGCGGAATCGGGTTGGCCTTGCTCCGCGAGTATCTGGACAACACGGTAAAAACGCCAGATGACGTGGAATCTCTCGCGCGGTTGCCCTCTCTGGCGGTGGTGCCGGCGTTCGGGGACGACGCCTCTTCTGCCCGGCGAACCGGCTATCTACGGGCCGGTTCCTCGAATGGCCACGAGAAGCGAATCGAGTTGGTGGCGCAACATCTGCCCAAGTCGCAAATGTCGGAGGCCTTCCGCGCATTGCGGACCGCATTGTTATTGTCGCAGCCGGATCGTCCCCCTCAGGTGATTTTGGTGACCAGTGCGTTGCCACGCGAAGGCAAGACCACCGCGGCGGCCAACCTGGCGGTCACGCTGGCGCAATTGGGCGATAAAACCGTGCTCGTCGATGCCGATTTGCGCAAGCCCGGGGTGGGCCGGCTGTTGAACCTCGGCTCGGGCAAGTATGCAGGCCTCAGTTCTTATCTGGCCGGCGTATCGTCGCTCGATCTGGTCACCGTGCCTCATCCGGCGATCCCCAATCTGGCCGCCATTCCCACCGGACCTTTGCCGCCGAACCCGGCGGACCTGCTTTCTTCGCACAAATTAACCGAAGCCATCGAGGAATTGCGCAAGCGCTTTAAGTTCATCGTCATCGACTCGCCGCCGATCATGGCCGCCACCGATGCGGTGATTCTTTCCGTGCAAACCGATGGTGTGTTGCTGGTGGTGCGCAGCGGTGAGACTCCCAAAGAGGCCTTCACGCGGACGCGCGATTTGCTGACCAGCGTGAAATGCCATTTGCTCGGGGTGGTGCTGAATGCGGTAGATTCCAGCGCGCCCGATTATTACTACTCGTATCGCTACTATCCGTATTCGTACGGTTATGGCCCCCAGGAGTCCCTGGAACTGGGTCACGAACACGAGGAGGCTTCTCCAGTCCCCACCGCGGTTAAGCCCGCCGACCGGGACGACGACGATTTCGACAAGCTATAAGGAGGCTGTCTTGCGCTATCTAATCACCGGCGGTGCGGGTTTCATTGGCTCGCACCTGGCCGAGCGTCTTCTCGAGAAAAAGGAAAATGTCGTGCTGCTCGACAATCTGTCCACCGGAAGCATGGAAAACTTCCGGCACTTGAAGAGCTCCGAAAACCTGGAGTACCACCTGGACGGCATCGAGAATAAGCAATTGCTTGCCGAACTGGTCGACGACGCGGATGTAATCGTTCACTTTGCCGCGGCAGTGGGTGTGAAGCTTATCGTCGAAAGTCCCGTGCGCACCATCGAGACCAACGTCAACGGCACTCAGCTGATTCTGGAGGCCGCCTCCAAGAAAAAGAAATTGGTCCTGCTGGCCTCCACTTCCGAGGTTTATGGAAAGAACACCCAAGTGCCTTTTCACGAGGATGCGGATCTGGTTCTCGGGCCGACGACCAAAGGCCGTTGGAGCTATGCGGCGTCCAAGGCGCTTGATGAATTTCTGGCACTTTCCTATTGGAAAGAGAAAAAGCAGCCAGTGATCGTGGTGCGCTTCTTCAACACCGTGGGACCGCGGCAGACCGGACGCTACGGCATGGTTCTTCCGAATTTTGTGCAACGCGCGTTGAAGAACGAGCCCATTGAGGTTTACGGTGATGGCAAGCAGTCTCGTTGTTTCTGCGATGTCCGGGACACGGTGGAAGGCTTGCTGCGATTGATTCCGCTGGAGCAGGCGTTGGGAGAAGTGGTGAACATCGGAAACACCGAAGAAATCACCATTGAAAATCTGGCCAAACAAGTGAAGCAGCGTACCGACAGCGATTCACCGATTCACTATATCCCGTACGATAAGGCCTATGAACCGGGCTTCGAAGATATGATGCGGCGAGTTCCTTGCATCGACAAACTCCACGCCCTGACCGGATTCCGTCCCAAAACCACTCTGGCCGAAATCATTGATCGTGTGGCCGCGTACCACCGCCAAAAGGAAGGTTTGCGAGCCAGCGCCACCGCCAATCGCTCCATTGCCTGAACCGGTTAGTGCCTGTGAAGCTAACTTGGGGAGCGACTTGTTCCGTCGTTTTCTTGTAAACTTGCAGCCATGGGGAAGCCCCCGGGAACAGTTGGCCACCGGTGCGTGGCGGGGTCAACCGTGTGAATAGCGCCGTCTCGGACAGGATAAAGGCCGACTTGAGCAGTCAGCTCGAACAGCAACAACGCCGCTTCGAACTCTTTTTGCTTCTTTTGTTTCTCCTGACCGTTCCACTTCTGAATCCATGGGTTCGCGGCGACGGCGTCGGCTACTACGCCTATGCGCGTGCCCCGCTCATCGAGCATAGTTTGGATTTCAGCCATGACTACCAGCACGCCAACGAGAGTTTTCGGGAAAACCGGTTGGAGGCAAATGGCCGCATTCGCCCGATCTATTACACGCGCACAGGCCACCTCGACAATCACTTCACGGTCGGCCCCGCTTTGCTGTGGTCTCCCTTTCTGCTGGTGGCTCACGGTGGGGTGTTGCTGGCGCGTGAATTGGGCGCGCAGGTTGCTGCGGACGGCTTCTCCGCCCCCTATCGCTACGCGATGGCCTTCGCCACCGGGGTTTACGGCTTTCTAGGGTTGTGGTTGTCGTTCCGACTGGCGCGGAAATACGTGGGGCCGGTATGGGCGTTTGTCGCCACGTTGGCCATTTGGTGGGCCAGTTCTTTGCCGGTATACATGTACTTCAACCCTGCATGGTCCCACGCGCACTCCGCGTTCATGTGCGCGCTGTTTCTCTACTATTGGGACGCAACCCAGGAACATCGAAGTGTTCGCCAGTGGGTCATCCTGGGTGTAATTGTTGGCGTGATGCTGGATGTGTACTACGCCAACCTGATGATTGTCACGGTGCTGCTGGTCGAAGCTCTGCGCCAATACGCGGACGTTCTGCGCAGCGGCCGTTCACCTTCCAGGCTTTTGCCGTTGCTCGGCCGCCAGTTGCTGTTCGGTGTGGTTGTGCTTGTCACCATGCTTCCCACCTTTATTACCCGGGATATCGTTTACGGCGGCCCATTGGAAAGCGGGTATTATTCACTTCGTGAATTTCTGTGGCGTTCGCCGGTGTTTTTCAGTGTCTTATTTGCTTCTGACCACGGACTGCTGTCGTGGACTCCGTTGCTGGCCTTCGCGATTGCCGGGCTCTTTCTGTTTGCGTTCCGCGTTCCGAAGGTGGGTGTGCCGTTTGTCGCAGCATTCGTCGCGTTTTATCTGTTTATTTGTGTGTATCCCGATTGGGCGGGAATTTCGTCTTACGGCAACCGCTTTTTCGTGTCCCTTACGGCACTTTTTGTTTTAGGACTGGCCTATCTGCTGGAGCGGGTTGCGGCACTGTTCTTGCGACAGCGCGTGGCCCTGGCGGTGTGCTCCGCGGTATTGGCCTGTTTTGTGCTTTGGAACCTGGGCTTGATCTACCAATGGGGTGTACATCTGGTGCCGGCGCGCGGTCCGATTTCATTTCGCGAAGCCACCTATAACCAGTTTTGCGTAGTTCCGGTGCGGGTAACCAGTAGTCTGCACGATTACTTCTTCCGGCGCGGCGAGCTGATGCAGCAAATTGAGCACAAAGATGTGGAGCAGCTAAACGACGATGCGCAGCCCTAAGTTTCGCGATAAGATGAAAAATGCCCGCCCAGGGTACGCTCTTCTCCCGGCTCGGTATCCTGTTGTTAAACTCAACGTTTTACTGGGGATTTCGCTCGCGTTCTTTGCGGTTCGCGCTACATGGCCTCTGTGACCTCCAACTCCACCATTGCTGGCTCTGTCTCCCATAGGCAGCCCGGCGCCAATACCATTCGCGTCGAACCACCACATGGTTGGCTCGATTTACGCTTAAAAGAGCTGTGGAATTACCGGGAATTGCTGTATTTCTTCGTTTGGCGCGATGTCAAGATTCGCTATAAACAAACCGCGATTGGCGTGCTCTGGGTAGTTCTGCAGCCGGTGTTGACGATGCTGGTGGCGACGCTGTTCTTTGGCCGGCTCGCCAAGTTGCCCTCGGGCGGCTTGCCTTATTCCGTCTTCGTTTTCGCTGCGGTTGTTCCGTGGATGTATTTCTCCGGTGCGCTGCTGAACGCCACGAACATTGTCGTGGACAATCAACGGGTCATCACCAAGGTATTCTTTCCTCGCCTGATTCTTCCGTTCTCCGCGGTTCTATCCGGATTGGTCGATTTCGCCATCGGTTTTTGCGTTCTTCTGATCTACATCGCGGTTTATGGCATACGGCCGACGCTCGCAGTTCTGACTCTACCGTTCTTTCTATTGCTCGCCATTCTCACGGCGCTTGGCGTCGGTCTATGGCTCTCTGCCTTGAACGCGTTGTATCGCGATGTCCGCTATTTGATGCCCTTCCTGATTCAATTCTGGACGCTAGCTTCACCGGTCTACTATTCCAGTGCAATGGTGCCGCAGCGATATCGCTGGATTTACGGCTTGAATCCCATAGCCGGCGTCATTGACGGTTTTCGCTGGGCTCTGACCGGGACCGGGCATGCCCCTGGTGGGGTTATCCTTGCCTCCACGGCGATGGTCTGCCTCACCGTTTTTGGAGGACTCATCTTCTTTAACCGCATGGAAGTCAGCATAGCGGATCGGGTCTGAGTAGAGCGCAATGTCCAACGTCGTCATCACTGCCGAGAATCTCAGCAAGCGCTATCAGCGTGGCTTGGTTGGCAGCAGCGACTTGCTGCGCGACAAGCTGGCCCTGGCCTTCCGCGCTCCCCACAAACTATTCCGCGGCGAGCGCAAAGAAAGCTTTTGGGCCCTTAAAGACGTTTCCTTTGATGTGCACCAGGGCGAAGTAATCGGCCTGATCGGCCGCAATGGGTCCGGCAAAACTACGCTGCTGAAGGTCCTTTCGCGCATCACCCGGCCCACCGCCGGTTGGGCCGAAATTCATGGGAGGGTCGGGAGCCTTTTGGAAGTTGGTACCGGTTTTCATCCTGAGCTTACTGGACGCGAGAACACCTATCTTAGTGGTTCCATTTTGGGGATGAGCAAGGGGGAGATTGATCGAAAGTTCGATGAAATCGTGGCATTCGCGGAGATTGAAAAGTTTATCGATACTCCGGTGAAGCATTACTCCTCGGGGATGTATGTGCGTCTGGCCTTTGCAGTCGCCGCACATCTGGAGCCGGAAATACTGCTCGTCGACGAAGTCCTGGCCGTCGGTGACATCAATTTTCAGAAAAAATGCATGGGCAAAATGGGCGAAGCCTCCAGGACGGGGCGCACCATAGTCTTCGTAAGTCACCAAATGAATCAAATTCGGCGTCTTTGTGGACGCGTGTATTGGCTGGAGGCAGGCCAGATCTGCGACCAAGGAAGTGCTCGCGACATCATTGCGTCCTATGAAGTAGCATCTGCCACCTCGGCGGAACGGCAGGGGGACTCGCCGCATTGCTTTCTGTATTGGGAAATTCCCGGCTCGCAAAACACTCTGCATGACGGGATGGACCGCGTGACACTCCAATTCAGTATTTTCTTAAAGGAGGCCGTTTCCGCCGGACACCTGGGAGTGAATATTTTCAGCGACTCCGAAGTCCTTCTGGGCGGTTGGGGATTCGACGACGTGAATATCCCGCAAGGCTACCAAAGTTTGCAAGTAACTTTTCCTTTTCTTCCGCTGAAGCCTGGCGTCTATTCGATTCGGTGCGCACTGTTTAACAAGGGCAACAACCTGAATGGTGGTCAGCTAGTCGAAGCGTGGGAGGCAGCCCAACCACTTGTGGTTGATAGTGCTCCACTGTCCCACTCACAGGACCGATGGTCCGGGCTTCTGAACATTCCTGGAAGCTTGTCCGTCTTCGCGAGTTCGGCGGACGCTTCCACGATCAAGCCTGTGTCTGGGACTTAGTTCACCCAAGAGGCGTAGATCATGAGTTCAGCGGCTTGCCGCTTGTAGGAGAGGAGGGACGATCGACGGGGAATGAAGCCACTGGTTACAGCGCTGATAGACACGTTTAATCACGAGCGCTACATCGAGGCGGCTCTCGTGAGTGTCCTCGAACAGGGACTGTCGCCGTCCGAGCTTGAGGTCGTAGTGGTGGATGATGGGTCCACGGACAAAACATCCGAGATCATTCAGAAATTTCTGCCGCGTATCAAGTATGTTCGTAAGAAAAACGGGGGCCAGGCCTCTGCCTTTAATGCCGCATTCCCTGAAGTGACGGGCCAGATTGTGGCCATCCTGGACGGCGACGATTGGTGGGCGAAGGGAAAACTCGTGACAGTGCTCGAGGAGTTAGAACGACACCCGGAAATACCTGCGGTCAGTCACGCCTACTACCGATTTTACGAGGAGACCAACGAAGCAAAAGTGGTTGGTCCGCCGGAAACGATTCTGGTGAACATGGCCAGTCCCCAGGCCGCGCATCTCGCGCAACAACAGTGGATTTATCTGATCATGGGAGCACTGACAGTACGGCGAAAAGTCCTGGAACAGGTGATCCCTATTCCCGAGGCTCTGGTGTTTTCCGCCGACAGCATGATTGCTACTGCTTCGATGGCTCTCGGCGTTCGTGTGCTGCCCCAGCCTCTTTCGTACTACCGTTTTCATTCCGCGAATCTGTACGCAATAAATCCGGACGACAGAGCAAAGCTTCGGCGCCGGTACGAAATGGATGAGATAATGTGCAACCAGATTTCGCCGATGCTGCTTCGATTGGGTGTCGCGCCCGAGTGCGTTTCGGCATTCCTTGATCCGGTGTGGATCGCCATCCACAGGTACAAGTTGCGCACATTTGGCGGCAGTCGCTTCGAGACACTACAGACAGAAATGCTGGATTTTCGCGCGAGTTACCCGAATCCGAGCCTCGGTTATCGTTTATTCAAATACCTGGTGATGGGCCCGGCGACACTGCTGTTGCCGCCACGCCGATACTATGAATTACGCGATTGGTATGCCGGGCAGAATCTCGGCCGGTTCCGCGATTGGCTTGGCAGAACGGGCGCGGCTCAAGGTTGAGCCAACTAATTATGAATGTTGCGCAGACTCTTCCTCTGTACCGTTGTGACTTGGCCTTCATGTCTGGCTTGCTAGACCTCTCGTCAAAACTCACCACCTTGCCGCAAACCCCCTCCCAATGAGCGCTGCCCCTTCTTCTCCGCAAAAGGTTACCGTCTACATTCCCGCTTACAATGTCGCTGAGTTTCTGGCGCGGGCCATCGACTCGCTGCGCAACCAAACATTGCCGCCAGCCGAGATTCTCGTCGTCGACGATGGGTCAACTGACAATTCCGCTGAGATTGCTGCGGGCTATCCGCAAGTAACCCTTCTGCGACATGACCAAAACAAGGGACTGGGCGCGGCACGGAACACCGCGCTGCATGCAGCGAACTCCGAGTTACTTGCGGCCCTCGACGCGGACTGCGTTGCGGCTGCTACCTGGCTCGCCGAACTGGCCGCCAACCTCAGCGACGCTGCCATCGTGGGTGTTGGTGGAAAGTTGATTGAGGGCGTGAAGAACACTACAGCGGACGAGTGGCGCGCGGTGCATATGCCGCAGCACTGGGGAGATACTGCGATTCGCGATCCACGGTTTCTTTTCGGCTGCAACAACCTGTTTCGCAGGTCGGCGCTTCTGGCAGCCGGCGGTTACGACGAAAGGATGCGCACAAACGGCGAGGACGTGGATCTTTGTGCGCGCTTGCGTCAAAACCACGGGGCATTCTTTTACGCACCTTCGGCGGTGGTTACGCATCTGCGTCACGACACGACCAGTTCGATTCTGAATGCCTACTGGCGGTGGTGGCGTTTTGGCGTGAACGCCTATGCCCAAGGCTCGCGATTACGTTCGGTGCTCGGTCATGCCCTCAAGGTACACTTCCGTTACAATTTCCTTGAGCCGTTCAAGAAGGATATTCGCGCACACCGCTGGAAGTTGGCAGCCTTTGATCTGCTGATCTTGTTGTATTTCCCCTACATGGATTTTCAGTTATGGTGGAAGGTCCGTCAGGGGCCAACGGTGGATTGAGAGGAGAACGCGGTTGCACATACTGGTAACGGGTGGGTGTGGCTTTATCGGCTCGCACGTGGCGCGGCACCTGCGTGAGAAGGGCAATCAAGTATCCGTGATGGACAATCTGGTGCGCCGCGGCAGCGAACGCAACCTTTCCGTGCTCGCTCGGCGCGGCATCCACTTTTTTCACGGCGACGTCCGCAACCCCGAAGATTTGGCCAACCTGCCCACTGGAATCGAACTGATCTGCGATACCAGTGCACAGCCTTCCGTGGTGACCGGCTATGCCAACCCGCTCTTCGACCTGACCAACAACGGCATCGGTGCGATCCGTATTCTCGAATACGCTCGTCCGCGCAAGATTCCTTTGGTGTTCTGGAGCTCGAACCGCGTCTACGGCGCCGATCGCTTGAATGCTTTGCCGAGGCGAGAAACTTCGACGCGCTTTGAGTATGACCCGGAAGCTTGGGCACGCATTCCAATCGAGGAGCGCCCCGCCGGCTTTGATCCGCATCGCGGCGTTTCCGAGCAGTTCTCGATCGACGGCGGTCAGCGCAGCATTTACGGCCTGAGCAAGCTGATCGCCGATGCAGCCTGCCAGGAATATGCACAGGCCTACGATCTGCCCATTGTGGTCAACCGTTTTGGCGTTATTTCCGGTGCGGGTCAGTTCGGACACACAGATCAAGGCTGGGTAGTTTGGTGGGCGGTGGCCCACTGGTTCAAACTTCCACTGACCTACATTGGCTTTCAGGGTAAGCAGGTACGCGACGTCCTCTTTATCGAAGACATGCTCGAGCTGTTGGGTGCACAGATTTCGCGCATTGGCGAGTTTCGCGGAGAGGTCTTCAATCTCGGCGGCGGCGCTGCCAACTCCATTTCGCTCTGCGAGGCCACCAAAGCGATGCAGGAAATCTCGGGGCGCTCCACACCTATCACCATCTCCGATGAGCCGCGCAAGGGCGACATCCTGCTGTATTGGACCGATAATCGCAAGGCCGCGGAGAGGCTGAATTGGCAACCTCGTGTCGACCTCCGGACCGGTTTCAAGCACATTTTTGAGTGGATTCGCGACAACGAAGCGGAACTACGCAGCCATCATGTAAAATAGCTTCCTGGTTAACATGAATACTCCTGCTGCCGGGCTAGAGTGTGATCCGACCGGGCATGAACACGCCACTGCGCCGGCCTCGTCTGCTCGCATTCCCCAACTCGACGGTCTTCGCGGTATCGCCATTCTGGCGGTGATCTCTCTTCATTATCTCTATGACGCAGACCACGGTCCTTTCAGGAGCCTGCTCTATCGGTTCGGCTGCATATTCCGGCTTGGATGGGCGGGCGTCGACCTTTTTTTTGTTCTTTCGGGTTTCCTCATTGGTGGAATTCTTCTGGATGCGCGGAAAGCCGACAATTATTTCCAAACCTTCTATCTCCGCCGTTTTTTTCGAATTTTGCCGATTTATTACTTGTGGCTCACGTTGTTCGGCCTCGCCACATTTTTGATTGGCCCCTCGCTTGGCGGCATCTATCCCAACAATCCTTCTTCCGCCAAGTTGCTTCCAGCGTACTATCTCTTCTTACAAAATTACCTTGGTATGCCCTTCTGGTCTTTTGCCTGGTTATGGCTTGCGGTGGCGTGGTCGCTCGGGGTGGAAGAGCAATTCTATCTTGTTTCTCCGCCCCTGGTGCGCTTCCTAAGTCCTCGCCGGCTGAAAACGGTACTTATCGCAACACTGCTTCTGGCTCCCATTCTCCGTGCTTCTCTCTATGTCCTATCGTCCAGCGGCGCTTCCGCAATGTATGTGTGGATGCCTTGCCGAGCCGATTCACTGGCCTTTGGGGTACTCGCCGCTCTGCTTTGGCGAGAAAGGAAAATAGCGACTTGGTATTCTGCCCATCGCATGCGCTTTTACACATTGTTGATCATCCTGGCGCTGCCAATCCCTGCCTTTATCAAATGGCTGTTTAGTCCGTATTCTTTCGCTATGGGTTTTCTGGGCTATTCCTGGTTGGCCGCTCTATTTTCGTGTCTACTGCTCCTAGCGCTCTTGGAGCCGCAAGGCTTGTGGAGCCGTTTCCTGGATTGGCGTTTTTTAAGGGAAATGGGTCGACTTTCCTATTGCATCTATCTCATCCATTTTCTCATCCTCGGGCTCTGTCATTCGCTCATTCTTCACCGGTCCCCGAGTATTGCGACCGCGGCTGGGGCTGCGGTAACGCTGTTGGCTTTTGTGATTACTTATGGGCTGGCGGCGCTGTCTTGGCGGTATTTCGAACACCCACTATTGCGGCGCGGTCATCTTTATAAGTATAAATTCGCGAATTCCGGGGCATGAGGAAAGCGTCCACTTTACCTGGCATTTCCAGCGAAAAACGGGCTGGGGTATGCCTCCGAGGGCAGCCAAGGGACCGGAACTACGCCCACATCACATGAAATAGATGTGTCACGCCGCAAGCCAAAAGACTTCAGCAACGACTATTTTCTCTCGCAACAAGCCGCAACTCCACGACACGAATCCGTATTCTGGGGCATAATAAAAGCGCCCCATTGGCCCGCGATTTCTGGGAGAAAACGAGCGATCGAATGCCAGTAAATAAAGTGTTAGTCACGGGTTCCAGCGGCCTGATCGGTTCCGAAGCGGTCGAGCATTTTGACCGCCGAGGGCGGGAAGTTCATGGTATCGACAACAACATGCGCCAGGTTTTTTTTGGCGAGCCGGGTGATACCACGTGGAATCTGGATCGTTTGCGTCGCAGCACCAAGCATTTCACCCATCACAACATAGACATCCGCGACCGCATCGCTCTGGAATCCCTCTTTCGTAATCAGCGCTTCGACCTGATTGT
>DATKPS010000213.1:0-11070 GCA_035524015.1 Candidatus Sulfotelmatobacter sp. | reverse complement strand
AGCAAAGCTGTGGCCCCTACGGCGGTTATGTGCCAATGCCACCTCGCGTTCGCCGCAAGAGAAGGCTGTTCCGCCAAGCGCATGCGCACCCCAGGAAGAAACGATGGGGGAATCGGTTGATTCACGAGGGAGTGCAGGCCCGCGT
The DNA here is from genome assembly GCA_035524015.1 of Candidatus Sulfotelmatobacter sp. Lineage (GTDB taxonomy): Bacteria > Acidobacteriota > Terriglobia > Acidiferrales > UBA7541 > Acidiferrum. The sequence goes on along the minus strand of DATKPS010000213.1, from coordinate 10,925 downwards.
CGATCGAACGGAACAACTCCCGCTGGGTCTGGAAATATTCGGCGCAACGGGCACAAGACTGGACATGATCACCGGCTTCGCTGCTCAAAAATTGCTGACCGGCAGCGAGGGACTCGACCATCTCCTGTTGGCACTGTCCGCAATTCATCGCAATTTCTCCGCCAGCTGTTTTCTGGCAAAAAACAATCTGGATTTCACAGTCCCGATGGGCACAGCCAAAATTTCAGAAACTTCGGCGAGCGTGTGACCTTCAATCGCAGCGAGCAACAACACCAGCCGCGATTTTTCCGGAAGCGCCGCCATGGCTTTTTCCAAGCGAAGCTGAAAGGCGTTCGCGGAGGCCACCTCCTCGGTGGTAGGGGGAGCCGGCCGCAAATCCGGCAACGCCCATTCGGTTTCGCGCAGCTCGCGGCGCTTCCGGGAGCGCCAACGATCCAGTGCCATGCGGAAGGTGATGCGCACGAGCCAAGCACGAAATCGAGCAGGATCGCGCAGACGGTCGAATTTCTGGTAAGCCCGCAGAAGGGCTTCCTGGGCTACATCCTCGGCGTCCGCGGCATTACGAAGCACGCCTTGCGCGACCCGGAAGGCCAGCGGGCCACATTCGGCGAGCAGCGTCTCAAACTCACGTAGGACGCGGGCCCGGGCAATCTCCCGTGGTGAATCGGTCTCGAGTATGCTTCCGGGCCGGGTCAGAACCAACTCCTGCATGCGCGAGCTCCTATCACTTCACTAGACGGCATACTCCGGGTTTTGGTTCATTCACCCGGCGAAAACGATCAAATATTCAGCAGCGTCAGAAGCTGCTCAAGGTTGGTCTCATCAACCTCGAGAGCGACATCCGCCGCACCTTCCGGGGTCAATGGGACGGATCCTTCATCGAAGGCCTGAAACAGGCGCATTTTAACCACCGCATATTCTTCGCTGGCTGTAAGAGGCCGTCCGTTGGCCCGGGCCCAAGCTTCCAAGGCGGATTGATACACCAAGATCCTTAGTCCAAAGGTGGTTTTGCGATCGGCAGAGATCGCGTAGATGAATTCACCAACCGGCCTGTCATTCAAACGGATGCGGTTCACTTCAAAAAAGAAATATTGATACACGTAGCCGTTTGCGGCGGAGTAGCTCTTCACACGACGGAGCGCGTCGGGACGTGGCATGGGCGGATTATTGGAGGCGCAAGAAAGAAAGTCAATGGAAGCAAAGCACAGGGCGATTTTCAAAGTGGGATGGGGAGGCGCACGGAGTTTCAGAAGAGAACGAGTGATTCATGTTGAAGCTATCCGGACGGTCTCTCGAGACGGCATAGGCCAGGCGGATAAGGTTTCGGAAGATGCTATTTCAAAAGAGTTTAGCAGCCGTCGGAAGGAAAATGCCTGAACGGATCCGCCCAAGGGGCTGATGAGGAGAGGGGTGGACCTCAGCCTGCTTTTGAGTGTGAGCATGCGGCCCCTTCCGCAAATGCGAATAGCGAAGGAAATGAAGAACGACATTGCCGCACGGCGCGAATCCGTGCTGGTAATCGCGCTCCTCGCGACGAGTGCGTGCACTCTGGGCTGCGGTGGGGGAGGCGCAGGCTCAGTAACGCAAACGCCGCCACCACCTCCCTCCATCTCAGTGAGCGTCACACCCGGTTCCGGGAATGTGTTGCTGGGTGAAACGCTGAGTTTCACCGCAACGGTTTCCAATTCCACGAACACGGCCGTGACCTGGAGTGTGAGCGGGGTCGCCGGCGGGTCGGCTCAAGCCGGAACTATTTCCGCCGATGGACTATATACGGCGCCCATTGATCTGCCGACGGGCGGGACGGTACAAGTGACCGCAACGAGTCAGGCCGACGCCTCCAAATCTGCAAGCGCGACTGTAACGGTAGTAAGCGATCTTACGGTTTCGGTCACGCCCAACGCGTCCAGCGTCGAACTGGGAGCGCAGCAGAGCTTTCAGGCCACGATTCAGAGCCAGGGCAAGCCCGACCCAACTGTGCGTTGGAGCTTGGCGGGAGCAGCTTGTCCCAATGCTTGCGGGAGCATCACCAGCAGCGGAGCTTATACCGCGCCACAAATTCTGCCCAGCGCCACGTCGGTGACCCTCGTGGCCACCAGCGTAGCGGATCCCTCCAAGCAAGCGTCCGCCAGCGCCACCATTACCAGCCATTTCACACTGCAGCTGAGCGCGCCGTCGAATATGGCCACAGGCGCGAGTTCGTCGTTGGTAGCGACGCTCACACCTGTGCCCGGTTCTAATCCGAATCCAACACTATCGTGGTCAGTGAGCGGGAGCGGATGCGTCGGAAGCGCCTGCGGACTGTTGTCTGTGACCACCACGCAATCGGCCGGTGGAACTCCCCTCGAGAACACGGCCGTTTATACCGCGCCTACCACCGCCCCGCAGCCAGACACCGTGCTGATTACGGTGACTCCGCTCGCCGACCCCAGCAAACAGGTGCAAGAAAATATCACGATTCTGGCGGGCGAAAGCCTCAGCATTTCTCCTGCGAGCGCCACCGTCGTGGCTAACGGCCGAATCACCCTCAGTGCCACGCAGAACGGAATCAGCGGGGCGCTGAATTGGGCGGTCAACGGGATTGCCGGAGGCAGTGCCACGCTAGGGCAAATTTGTGTCAGTGGCTCAAGCCCGTGTCAACCGTACAGTAGTGGCACTGCAACGCAATTGGATTACCTGGCGCCTGGTTCGATACCTTCGCCCAATCCCGTTACCATCACCGTGAGCAGTGCAACGAATTCCAGCCTGTCCACTTCGGCCCAGATCACCATCATCAACCATGTGGTTGTAAGCGTGCTGCCCGGCAGCGTGACCCTGCCACCTTTGGGTCTACAGACGTTTACCGTCTCCGTTTTGGGGACGACCAATCAAAGCGTTATTTGGCAAATCCAGGGGTCTGGGTGCGGGATCGCGGGAACCTGCGGAACTATAGATTCGTCCGGGGATTACACGGCTCCGGGCGCACCGCCCACACCGAACGCGTTGCAAGTAGTTGCGACCAGCCAGTATGACTCCACGCAATCGGGTAGCGCCAACATTGTCATTTCCACCCAGTTGGCCATCGTCACACTGCACCCCGCCAGCGTTTATGCCGGTGGACTCGAAGGTTTCACGTTGCAAGTTGACGGAAGCGGCTTTGTCCCGAGCAGCCCGGGCCCAGGCTCGACATTATTGATCGGAGGAACCGCTCGCGTTACCAATTGCACCGGCGCCGGAATTTGCACTGCGCCAGTAACCAGCGCAGACGTAGCACAAGGCGGGAATTTGAATATCCAGGTGCAAAACCCGAACGCGAGCACGTCGAACGTCGTTCAACTCGTGGTGGTCCAGCCCAGCACAGTCGACAACATTATCCCCCTCACCACGGGTTCGCCTGCCGCAACCGGCATGAACATTACCGTGGTGGAACCCACTACTGCGGGAATTGACTCTGAGGATGACGACCTCGATCTGGATATTGCCGCGATCGGGATGTATGCCACGTCCACAAATACGTGCAGCCTCGGCGGTAATGCCATCCCGTTGGTCAGGCCGTCCAGTGGAACCGCCACCGCAGATATCTGCATTTTTTCGGAATCGGGATTGGACACGAGTATGACGTACACCGTGTCTGGCCCTGGAGACGTCGCGGTGATCTCGCAACAGCCCGCGGGACTTGGAATTATCCATCTGACCCTGCAGGTTCCCTCCACAGCCACTCCCGGAGCACGAACGCTTTTCATTCAGAACACCAACCTGGACCAGACCTCAGCATCGGGTGTTCTGCAGGTGCAGTAAGTCTTGGGAGGCCTTCCATGAGTAGCGCGCAACGCCGACGGTTCGCCAGGATCTTGCTCCTGACCGGCGTGTGCCTGGGCGCGTTGGCTGCGCGTGCCACAACACTTACGCGCTTGCAATTTTACCAACTGGTACAGCTTTCCTCTGCCATCGCGCGAGTTCGTTGCGTGCGAGCCGATACGCGGTTCGAAAGGCGGGAGATTTGGACCGACACCGTGTTTGAAGTGGTGCAACGCGACAAAGGTTTCTTGCCAACACCGATCGTCGTCCGGGTACCTGGGGGCAAGTTTCAACACCTGACTTCTCACGTAGATGGAGTTCCGGAGTTTCGCCCCGGGGAGGAAGTCTACCTGTTCCTGACCGGCCAGCCTGGAAGGCAATTTTATATCGTGGGTTGGACCCAGGGAACCTTTCGCATCCGCAAAGACGCGCGTACCGGGCTCGAGACTGTGACCCAGGACTCAGCGGAAGTGCCGGTGTTCGATCCGCAGACACAAACGTTTACGAAGAGCGGCATTCGGAATTTGAGCATGGACCATTTTCTGGAGAGGCTGCAGAAAGAGCTGCACCGGCAGTCGCTGTCGGTAGGATTGGACCAGCAAGAAAAGGAAACAAGCGGCCGGAGCAGCGCGCGGTAAATTGAGAGGCGAGAGCAATGCGAGACATTGGCCGAAAATTAAGCGCAACCTTAGTGACCGTATTTTACGGACTTTGGTCCGTGGCCGCCGCCCACGGATATGCGTTCAACGAAATCGTGCCAGACGTTCGTCAGTCCGCCGGAATTTCCGGAGGGTCCGCTTGCCCAATTCCGTCGCATCAATTGGTTGCTACTGACAGCATTGCGGTGCAGTGGAGCACGGTGCTTGGCACGAATCCGCAGACAATTTTCACCACGAATCAAACCCCTGCGGGCGCGTTAAATGAAATAGAAGCGGTGATTCAACAATCGGAAAGCGTGTGGACCGGTGTGGCCTCCACTTCGCTGACGGAGGGAACCTTCGCTCCGCTCACGCGCGTTGCCACGGCGAATATCTGCGGCGCGGATGGCCTCAACTCGATCTGCTTCGACCAGCCGGACATGGGATTTACGCCCGGAGTTCTGGCCTTCACGCGTGTGATCACCGCAGACGCCATCGACATCCAGCTCGGCAACGTCGTATCCACCGAAGTCGGACAGATTCTGGACGCGGATATTTATTTCAACCCCAGCGACTCGAATGTGACGTTTGCAACGCCATCGGCGTTGAGCGCACATCCCACGTCGTACGATATGGAATCCTTGATGATCCATGAGTTCGGGCACCTGCTGGGATTCGGCCACTCGGCCGTGTGGAGCGCCATTATGTTTCCCTTCGCAGCCGCACCCGGCACTTACTCGGGACAGCGGCCTACGGCGCAGCAGCCTGACGCGCCGCTTGCGGATGATGATCGTGCCGGCTTGCGCACGTTGTACACCGATCCGAATGACACCACGTACGTCGGTTCGATTGCCGGCCGGGTGATTCCTGCAAATCCACTTTCCTTACCGATTTCCCCCGCTGGCGTGACAGGAATATTTGGAGCCCACGTGGTGGCCGTAGACGTCGCGTCCGGAAATGTGATTGGAACGCTGGGAGGCTGGAGCTGTACGGCGCCGGGACCGACTCAGTTTGACGGGAGCTATGTCATCCAGCACTTAGCAGTGGGACACAGCTATACGGTGTACGCGGAAGCGCTGGACGGCGTAGTCACACCATCTACGGTGAGCACCACGCTGACAACCTTGTGCCGTAACGCGAACACAGACCCGGGTTGGCCAGCATCGCAAGCCTGCGTGGTGCCTTCGCCGGATTTGCAATTCTCCACACGGGGACTCCCCGCGCCGTAGCTCCTGTAAGCGTTCGATGGGAAGAATGCATCGGCGGGGTCGTGGCCGCGTTAGTTCCACCGCCCGGAAAGCGGGATCTCATATTGCTTTCCAACGAGCGAATGAAAGAGAGGAATTTTAGGTGGTGGCGGGGACCATCCAGCCGCCGCCAAAAATCAGTCCCGGCCCCAGAGACGCCAAAAATACCGGCTGGCGCTCCTCGGCGGGTTGCGAAGCGGCATGGTGCAGAGCGGCATGCAAGGCCGCACCGCACATGGAGGAACCCAGATTGCCGCGCGTGCTGCCAATCGGGGGAAAATTCTTAACGGACACGCCAAGTTGCTTGGCCAGAAGAGTGACCAGGCGTGGATTGGGCTGGTGGGTGGCGAAGGCTCCGACATCTTCACGAGAAATGCCGCTGCGATGCTCGACCTCGTCGATCACTTTTTCCATACGGCTGACTGCGGCGCGGGAAAGCGCGTCGCCGTCGAACTGGACGTCCAATTGGCCTTTTCCGGATTCACTGACAGTAATCGCTTCGGCATATTTTGGGGCGCATCCAAAGAAAAACTCGCCCAGCCGGTAAGCAAGACTTTTGGAGTCGCGCGGCTTGCTGGACAGAAGAAACGCGCTGGCGCCATCGCCGAACAGCCCGCCAAATTCGCCCACCGCCCGGCCAGGACCCAGCGTGCGGCTGTGCACATCCGCTGTGGCGACAAGAATCTTCCGGGCTCGTCCGGAGGCGAGCAACGCCTGGGCCACGGCAAGTGTTTGCAACAAGGCTAAGCAGCCGCTGCCGGCATCCAACGTGTTGCAATTTTCGCGCAAACGCAGCTTGGCATGCAGAATAGCGGAGAGGGATGGATAGGCGTGGTGCGTTTCACTGGCCGCTACGATCCAATCCAGACTTTCGGGCTCTTGCCCGGTATCCCTTAAGAGCTGCTGGCAGGCTTGTGCGCCGAGTGTTCCTTCATCTTCATGCTCGGCCGCATGAGCCACGGAAACAATTCCCGCGCGGCTTTTTAGCTTGCCTTCGGGCATGCCAAAAGCGTGGTCCACTTCCTCGGAAGGAACGAGCCGCGAGCCGAAAGCGCTGGCGGAACCAACGACGTACACATCGGTAACGGTCAAAGCTGGGACCTCATTCGTTCCCGACTAGCCGGGAGGGAAAGAGCAGTTAGTGTAGCCCATTTGAACGGCGCTATCTATCATCGGCCAAGTAGAGCAAATTATCCAATGCAGAAGCGCCAAAGTAGTCCGGACTTGCCCAATCAGAAATACTCGATGGCTTCCGGGGAGGTTCGAAATCCGTACTGTTCCGATTGCAAACGCAAAGCATCTTCCAGTGCGCCGGAACGGCCCTGGGCAAACAAGGAATTGCTGGTGACATCGGCAAATCCATGCAACTGCAGCAGGCGATCTTCGGCGTCCCTTTGCGTTTCCAGGGCGGCTCCCCGTCTTAGATGCGCGGGCACAACTCCACGCTGCACCAAGGCCGGACAAATGAGCAGAAACCGATGGCAATGAAGCGGGTCTTCCTCGGCACACATCAAAACGACATTTTGAGTCTTCAAGAAACCCAACAGGCGATCCATCGCTTCGGCAAAATCGGGCGCTTGACGTCGCGCGGTATAATCCACCAGGCCATCGGGACGATAGTAACGAGAGTCGAGCGGACGCCCGCCAAACTGATCGCCAAAAAACTGATAGATGATCTTCGCGTTGGCCAGCTGCGCCATCAAGGGCTCGCGATTAAACTGCGGAAACCGGAAGCTCCCGGGACGGCTCCGTACGTCGCAAACCATGTGGATTTCGTGGCGAATGAGCGTGCCGACGAGATCCGAAATTTCCTGATTAGAGTGACCAATGGTGAACAGGCAATGCGATGCGGTCTTAGACGGGCTCATGGGCAGGAAATGTGCTGAAGGAATTGTAGCGCGATGTCCGCGTCACAGCAAAAGCCAGTGGTCCCGCGGTTCCGCGTTACGATTTTGCGCTGTTGGCCAGCGATTCCAGCTCGGTCACCACGCGGTCTAACTCCTCCACCAGTGGATTGCTTCCCGCTTTGCGAAATTCCGTGACCAGGGCGCGGTAATACCACAGCGTGCCTTCCTTCTTGCCCGCAAATCGGTCGAACACAGCGTTGCCATGGACTCGAAACTCGTAAAGCGTTTCGCGCGCATTGGAGAGTTTGTCCGCGGCGGAGACGAGTCGCACTTCGGCGGATTCGCCCGCGACCCTTTTAACATAGGCGCGTTTCCGTTCCATCCAAGGAAGTTTAGGTTGGGCGTAACTATCGGTGCAGCCGTCCACGATGTGCGCGACGCGTTCACCGAACTTCTTGCGAATTTCGCGCAGACGCCGCAGGCCGCCTTGGTCTTCTACGGCATCGTGAAGGAGCGCTGCAATAGCCATTTCCTCGTCGCCACCGTATTCAATGACAATCGAAGTGACGCTAAGCAGATGACCGATATACGGCCGCTGCGTGCGTCTGCGGAATTGACGCGCATGCAGACGGGCTGCGTAGGCAAGGGCCTGAATGAATCGATCGGAGAAAAGCCGCTTTGCGGTGCGTTTGGCGATTGCAGTAACTTTCGTTTAACGGCGGCGCACCTTGCTGAGCAGCCGCAGAATCTCCAAGTACAGCCAGATGAGCGTAACCATCAGCCCAAAACCGCCATACCATTCCATGTATTTGGGCGCGCCCATACGCGCAGCGCGCTCGATCATGTCGAAATCGAGAATCAGATTCAGCGCGGCGATGATCACGACAAATACGCTGATACCGATACCCAGCGGTGTGGCGCTGTACAGGAAAGACATGGGCCGATGGAAGAAAACGCTCATCACCATGTTCACCACATAGACCAGAGCGATGCCGCCGGTCGCGGCCATGACGCCCATGGTAAACCGAGGGGTGGCCCGAACAATGCCGAATTTGTAGGCGAGCAACATGACGAACATCACAGCGAACGTGAGGCTCACGGCTTGAATGGCTATACCAGGATACGAGCGCTCAAAGATGGCGGAGATGCCGCCCAGGAACAAGCCTTCGAGCAACGCATAGATTGGGGCGGTAATCGGAGACCATGTTTTCTTGAAAATTGTCACCAGCGCCACGACAAATCCGCCCAGTGCGCCTCCGATCATCCACGGATACGCGGCTTCGGGCGTTTCGGAGTGGCTTAAGCCCCAGGTCCAAGCCGCGGCAACAACCACAAACAGGAGCAAGAGGCCGGTTTTATTGACGGTGCCCTGAATGGTCATAACTTCGCCGGTGATAGCCTGACCAGCAAACGCGCTTTCTTTCAAAACAGGATTATTGGAGCGAGTTAAATCGGCCATGAGAATTCTCCTCCGGGCGGCAAAGCCTGACACGTAAGAATATCATCTTTGAGAGAAGGAAAACTTGGTAGCGCTAACGGGAATCGAACCCGTATTTCGGCCTTGAAAGGGCCGCGTGCTAACCGTTGCACCATAGCGCCACAGGGGTTCACTGCAATCTCGTAATTATACGGGAATCATGAGCGGCGCGCCATCCGCCGCCGATCCAGTCATTTCTGGCGATCTTCCCATTCTTCGTGCCAAGCCATCTGAATGGCTTCCAGTTTGCTCTCGTTGGATTTTTCCGGAGCGCCAGCAAAACCGGGCAGTTCCGTAATCCACTTGTGCATGTCCGTGAAGCGAACGGTCAAGGGGTCGACATCGGGGAAGCGATCCGCCAAGCCTATGGCGATATCGTCGAGGTTATCCCAATCAAAGGTATGCGGCATCGGAATTCCTTAATGGTCCAACTCGCGCGCGTAATTCTTATTCCATTCGGGAATCTCGACTACGATGTCCGTGGTGCCATCGGGCACGGTTTGGCAGCCGAGGCGCGACTTTGGCGTAATGCCTGGAGCTTCGTCGAGTTCATCCAACTCCGCATCGGTGGCTTCGTTGCAGGATTCCAGACCTTCCCTGACGACGATGTGGCAGGTGGAGCAGGCGCAGACCCCGCCGCACGCGTGGTCCAGCCCTGCCTTAAAGCCTTCAGAGATGTCCAGGATGCTGCCCGGTAAACCGTTGTGGCCATAAGGAAACTTTTCCGGGTCGACCTCTACGGTCTTGCCGCTGGGCAAAAACGTAACCTTGAACTTCTTCGTGGCCTTTTTGTATTTCACTTCTTCGATATAAGGATTCGAACCACCCATATGCGTCTCCCTAAACTTCCGCCAGTTTTTTGCCCTCCAGCGCAGACTGCAGCGCCGAATTCATCAGCAGTTCCGCCAGATGCTCCGTAGCCTTGTTCAGGTCATCCATCTGTTTGCGTATGAGCTTGTAATCCGTTCCCTGCACCGCTTCTTTCAGAGCCGCGACCGATGACTCGATCATGGCGCGTTCTGGCAGGGTGAGATTGCTCGCGTTCGGATTCGCCAGCGCCTTCGCGGTTGCGGTCAAGATGGATTCGGCCTCAGTACGGGCTTCGATGACCTGGCGCTCGGCAAAATCCTGTTCCGCATATTCGATGGATTCTTCCAGCATACGTTCAATGTCGTTGTCATTCAGGCCGTAGCTCGGCTGGACCTCGATGCTGTGTTCGGTGCCGGTACGAATATCCTTCGCACTGACTTGCAGGATCCCATTCGCGTCGATCAGAAACTTGACCTCGATGCGTGGCAATCCGGCGGGAGCGGCTGGAACGCGCAAGTTGAAACGGGCTAAAGAACGACAGTCTTTCGCTAATTCCCTTTCGCCTTGCAACACATGAATATCGATTCCCGTCTGGTTGTCTACGCCGGTGGTGTAGAGTTCCTGAGCGCTGGCGGGAATTGTAGAATTGCGAGGGATGATCTTGGCCACCGCGCCGCCGTAAGTTTCAATGCCCAAGGAGAGCGGGGTCACGTCCAGAAGCAACATGCTGTTCACGCCGTGATCCAGAATATCGGCCTGAACCGCCGCGCCGAGCGCGACCACTTCGTCCGGGTTCAATTCCGTATGCGGTTTGCGGTCGAAGTACTCTTGAACGGTACGCCGAGTCAGCGGAGTGCGCGTGGCGCCGCCGACCAAAACCACCTCGTCCAGATCCGTTGGTTTAAGATGGGCATCGGCCAACGCCTGATTCACCGGCACCATGGTGCGGTCCACAACTGGCCGGATCAACGCTTCCAAGGCACCGCGCGTAAATTCATGAACGAATACTCTGCCGCCCGGCAACGGGAACCGCAAAGTTGCGGATTCCGCTTCCGACAGTTTGTGCTTGATGGCGATCAGTTCCTTGCGCAACTCCTGCGCAAGCTCGCCGTGCGGCGAGAAGTCGATC
>DATKPS010000212.1:0-29501 GCA_035524015.1 Candidatus Sulfotelmatobacter sp. | reverse complement strand
ATCCCGGCCCCGCTGCGAATCGCCTCCGCAAACGGGACTTGGTAACCCGGACCCAAAGGAATGCGTACGCCAGGAATCACGCCGCCACTCGAAACATCCACCAAATCCACTCCGACAGCCTTCAACTGCCGCGCCAGTTCGATGCTCTGCGGTAGATCCCATCCGTCTTCTTTCCAATCGGTCGCCGAAATGCGCACAAACACCGGTTGCCGCTCCGGCCAGACCTCGCGCACGCCCTGGGCAACGCGCAGCGGCAGACGAATGCGATTTTCGAAACTGCCGCCGTAGTCGTCTTCGCGCTGATTGGCGAACGGCGACAAAAATTCGTGCAACAGGTAACCGTGGGCCGAGTGTATTTCCACCACCTGAAAGCCCGCCTGCAGCGCACGCTTGGCCGCCGCCACAAAGTCAGCCACGACTTGGTCGATCTCCGCAAGCGTGAGCGCCTTCGGCACGGTATAGCCAGTATCAAAAGGAAGAGCACTCGGCGCCACGGGCTTCCAGCCGCCATCGTGCACAGGAATGGGCGCGCCGCCGAGCCACGGCAGGTCCGTGCTGGCCTTTCGGCCCGCATGCGCTAACTGAATGCCGGAAAGGCTGCCCTCCGCGTGCAGGAATTCCACGATTGGGCGCCAGGCTTCGACATGCGAATCCAAATAGATTCCGGTGTCCTGCGGCGAAATTCTGCCAATCTCGCTGACCGCCGTCGCCTCCGTGAACACCAGCGCAGCTCCGCCAACGGCGCGACTCCCCAAATGGACCAGGTGCCAGGGCGTGGGATGGCCATCCTTGGCCGAATACTCGCACATAGGGGAAACAACGATGCGGTTTTTCAATTCGGTGCCACGTAGACGAAACGATGTGAACAGTTGCATAGAGAATTTGTGAGTGTTCGCTCCTCGTGATTCGATTCACGCTTTCGCGGATCGGGTACCGAAAATTGCTGTGCCGACACGCACCTCGGTCGCTCCTTCCAGAATCGCCGCCGCAAAATCGTGCGACATGCCCATCGACAAAACCGGAAAGTTTCTCCCTAAGCGCGCTTCCAGTTCATCGCGCAGATGGCGCACCCGCGCAAAATACGGCCGCACTTCCTCGAGGTTTTCGAGAAATGGCGGAATACACATAAGCCCGGCAAGATCGAGTTTTTGCAGCGTGAGTACGTGTTCGGCCAGAGCGGGCAGATCCGCCTCTGAAACTCCGCTTTTCGTTTCCTCTCCGCCAATGTGCACTTCCAGCAAAATGCGCAAGCGCTGCCCCCTGGCCAGATTGCTGCACGCACGGTCTAATCTCTGCGCCAACGCAAAGTCATCTACAGAATCAATCGTGTGAAATAAATTTACAGCCTTGGCTGCCTTATTGCTTTGTAAATGTCCGATCAGGTGCCACGCGGCGGCTAGCTGCGAAACTTCGCCGCGCTTCGCCTCCCACTCCTGCACGCGATTCTCGCCAAAATGCCGCAGCCCGGCGTCGTAAGCCTCGCGAATCCGCTCGGCCGGATGCGTCTTGGAAACGCCGATTAGCGTAATCTCGTCTTCGCGTCTTCCGGCGCGATGCGCGGCGTCAGCGATCTGCTGCTTCACGCGGAGCAGGTTTTCCTGTAGGGTCGCCAGCATGTTCGGCACGTGCGCTCCTAAAAATCCTAACATGGCCCGGCATTACGCCTGTCGAGGCCGCGGAAAAAGCCGGATGCGTTTAGGGCTGGGTGAGAACTGGACCTCACGCCCTCGGTGGCTGAAAGCGGGCAAGACACAATGAAAACGAATGGCCCGCCTCCTGAAGAACGGGCTTTCCCCGTGACCTGGCTCTCCTGGAACGGCGAAGAACTTCTTCATTCCATTCGTTGCGAGCTATGCTTTCTCCGGTTACACTGGCTAGCACGAGTGGCCCCCCCACCATTCGTCGCACATCCAAATGACGACACGCGGAATACTCATCGCCATCGAAGGGATTGATGGCAGCGGTAAGCACACGCAAGCCAAGCTTTTGGAACACTCCCTTGCGGCCCAAGGCCTCACGGTATTTGCCACGGGGTTTCCCCAGTACGATTCGTGGTTCGGGAGCATGGTCGGTAAATTCCTGAACGGCGATTATGGCCCGCTGCAAGCGGTCGATCCTCACTTCTCTGCCCTGCTGTATGCGGGTGATCGCTTCGAAGCCAAACCGCGCATCGAGTCGGTCTTGAACGAGGGCAAAATTGTGCTGGTGGATCGCTACGTGGGTTCCAACCTGGCGCACCAGGTCGCTCGCGCTGAACCCGAGAAGCGTTCCGAATTTCTGCGCTGGATTGAACACCTGGAATACTCCATCTACGGGCTCCCGCGCGAAGACCTGATCCTTTACCTACGCGTGCCTCCCAGCCAGGCGCAAAGGTTGGTTGGCCAAAAAACAGAACGGCAGTACACGCGCGCCACACACGATATTCAGGAGAAGAGCCTGCGCCATTTGGAAGATGCCGCGGAGATGTACGACATGCTCTCGCGCAGCCGCCCTTGGGCCACCATCCAGTGTTATGACGCGCAGAGCAATGCCCTGCGCTTGCCCGAAGATATCGCGGGCGAGGTTCTGTCGGCGGTATTGCCGGTGGTCGGAGCAGTGAAAAAAGGCTAAAGATGGGATTCTCGGAATTTCTCGGCAACGAGAAGATAGTGGCAGCCCTCCGCGGGACGCTGCGTTCCTCCCGTGTCCCCCATGCTTTGCTATTCACCGGACCCCGAGGCGTGGGCAAGTTCACCTTGGCGCGCATGTTTGCGCAAGCTGCCAATTGCGAGCGCCTGACCGAGGACTTCTGCGGGCAATGTCCTACCTGCCTGCAAATTTCGCAGCTCGCCGACCCGCAAAAACTAATGGAGCAGGGCCTGGTGGAGCGCGGGGAGAGCGCCGACGCCGCCACTGTGGAGCGCGTACCGTTAATTCTGCAAAGCCATCCGGACGTCTGGGCCGTCGTGCCCGATCCCGTGCGCCTGAAAACTCCGGTGGCGCGGCCCATGCTGCGCATCGGGCAGTTGCGGGCGGTGCGCCGCGCGGCCTATTTCCAGCCCAGCGGACGCCGTCGCGTGTTCCTCCTGGACGGCGCGGAGACCATGCGCTCTGACGTAGCCAACGTGTTCCTGAAAATTCTGGAGGAACCCCCCAGTTCCGCTACCCTAATCCTTACCGCGCCTTCGCCGTTCAGCTTGCTGCCGACGATCCTCTCGCGGTGCATGCAGTTTCACTTCGCCCCTTTACCAATAGACGAAGTGGAGACAATTTTGAAAGCACACTCCAAGCTGAAACCCTCCGAACTTAAGCTCGCGGCGCAACTTTCGGAAGGCAGCCCGGGATTAGCCTTAGAACTGGATCTGGAGGAAGCCGTCGAGAAGCGCAAGGCGGCTTTGCGGGTGCTGCAACGGGCGGCACGCGGGCAAGGCTTCGCACAGCTGTTCGCGGACACGGCGGCGCTAGCGAAGGACCGGGAGTCCTCGTTCGAAGACCTGATCTCCATTTTTTATGGGTTGCTCTCTGATTTATTGGAGCTGAATGCCGGGGTGCGCTCTCCCGTTTTGCGAAATCCGCATCTGGCAAAGGAACTGGAGCCTTTAGCGCGCTCCGTCGATGTCCAATGGATTCAGCGAGCGATTGCCGGTATGGACGAATTAGCCCGCGGTTTGCGTCGCAACCTGAGCCGTCAATTGGGACTCGACGCGCTCGCCGCTTCTCTGGCCATGGAAGAAGCCGGACCGTCGGCGGCATCAAAATAATCCGTCCCTACAGCTTTCCAGTGAGCGATAATAGGCGAAACCCAAAACCCGCCCGACGCATCTTAGGGACAGAGTGCCTTTCCATTACATAAGGAGCAGTCATGGTGAATCGCCGCATGTTCCGTCCTAGTTTCGTGGAAGCCAAGGAGCAACCCGCGCCTCGGCCTCAACACAATGGCGGCCCCCTGCCCAGCAAGAAGCCGGCTCCGCCGGAAATCACCCACGCGGAGAATTTCTATTGGGTGAAGCAGATGCAGAGTCGCACGCCCATGTCGGTGGTGCTGGACTCGGGCGAAGTACTTCACGGCGTGATCGAGTGGTATGACCGTGATTGTATCAAGCTGACCCGCGAAGGTGCGCCCAACCTTATGGTCTTCAAGCGCCATATCCGCTACGTACACAAAGACGGCGAAGGCGACGAGTAGTTCACCCGGGCATGTTGTGGCCGGCGGCCGCGGAAAAGGTTAGAAGTGCCTTGGCGGCCATTGACCCGGATTCATTGTAAATCTCACATTCCGTCACAATAAAATTGCGTCCACTGCGCAACACGCGCGCGTCTGCCTTGACCCGCCCCCCGGGCACCGGCTCCATATAGTTGATTTTCAGCTCCAGTGTGGCCAATTCGACTCCGCGGGGTACCACGGTGTAGGCCGCGATGGCAGCGGTCGTGTCTGCAAGCGCCGCGAGAATCCCCCCGTGGACCACGCCGTGAATCTGCTTGTGCCGCGGACGAACATCGAGCCGGAAGATGGCCCGGCCATCATGGACGCTTTCCACCTCGAATCCCAACAATTCGGAAGATTTGCTTTCCTGCATACGCTGGCGAACCAGCTCCGTGACCCTTTTTTCTTCTTTCGTCAGTTTTCGCGCCATCCCACTTGCTCTCCTAATAAGCGGATAAGCCTCCATCGACGGGAATTGCCGCGCCGGTCATCCAGGACGACTCGTCAGAAGCCAGAAAAACGGCGAGCTCGGCGATATCGGCGGGTGTACCAAATCTTCCCAAAGGAAGTGTACCAATTCTGGCGTCACGCGCCTTTCTACCCTGCTCTGTGCCGTCGAATAAGTCTTTGACCAGCTCCGTTTCTACGATCGCGGGGCAGATGCAGTTAACTCGGATGTGCTCGTGGGCGTGGTCGAGCGCCATAGCTTTGGTCAGGAGCGTCAGGCCGCCCTTGGAGGCGCAGTAGGCCGCGCGGTCCCTCATGGCAACCAAGCCTAAGACCGAACCGATATTTACAATCGAGCCATGCCCTGCGCGACGAAAGGCGGGAAGCACCGCACGCGACATCAAGAATGGACCTTTCAGATTAGTGGTGATGACGCGATCCCAGTCCTGCTCGGTGATCGTCTCCGCTGTGGATACGCTCAGAATCCCAGCGTTGTTCACTAGCACATTGACCGCACCGAGGAGCCTTTCTACCGTTTCTACAGCGCTTCCGATCTCGCTCGTTCGCGTGACGTCGCAAGCAACCGCCAATCCTTCCGCCCCCATACCGGCTATTTCCTTTACAACGGCGTCCAAGGTGGCTTGCGTACGCCCAAAAACCGCCACTTTGGCGCCTTCCCTTCCAAACGCAAGGGCTATCGAGCGGCCGATGCCGCTGCCCCCGCCGGTTATTACAGCGATTTTACCTGCCAGCCGTGTCACGTAGGGCCCCAACGCTGCGTCTAAACGGTATACTATTCCGCTGGCAGGAGTTCAGGCCTGCGGTTCGCGCGACTCTAGCATTCAGGCTTGCCAATCCGCAAGCAAGCCCGAAATCCAGGTACGGGGCGCGCAGTCAAAGTCGAGGGCCACAATGCGCATAGGCATAACGGGATACCCTACATATGGCGGATCGGGTGTAGTGGCGACGGAGTTGGGACAGGAACTGGCGGCGCGTGGACACGACGTGCACTTTATTACTTATGCGCCTCCAATCCGCATGAAGATTGACGATCCGCACATCCATTTCCATCAGGCCGCTGTGGTGCAATACCCACTGTTTGACCATTCGCCGTACACCTTGTCGCTCGCGGTGAAAATGCTCGAGGTGTTCGAGACGGAATCGCTGGATATTTTGCATGTGCACTATGCCATTCCCCACTCGGTGAGCGCGCTGCTGGCGCGACAGATGGCGGCTCCGCGGCGCTTGCCCTTTATCACCACGCTGCACGGCACCGATATCACCCTGGTCGGGAATAACCCGAATTTCTTGCCGATTACCCGCTATTCCATCGAACAGAGTGATGGGGTCACCTCCATCTCGCACTACTTGTACCGGCATACGCTCGACGAATTCGGAATCAAGCGGCCCATCGAGGTGATTCCCAACTTCGTAAACTGCGACCTGTATTGCCGGCAACCGAATCCGCAATTGCGCGCTGAGTGGGCGCCGGACGGCGAACCCATTCTGATGCACTTGTCGAACTTCCGCCCGGTGAAGCGCATTTTGGATGCGGTGGAGATTTTTGCGCTGGTGCGCGAGAAAATGAAAGCCAAGCTGGTGATGATCGGCGACGGGCCGGACCGCGGACCAGCCGAGGAGTTAGCGCGGCAGCGCGGCGTAGAACACGATGTGATTTTCCTGGGCAAGCAAAACGGCATTCGGGAAAAGCTGGGGCAGGCGGATATCTTCTTGTTGCCCTCGCAACTGGAGTCCTTTGGCCTGGCGGCGCTGGAAGCTATGGCGTGCGAGGTGCCCGTGATCGCCACCAAGGCTGGCGGCGTGCCGGAAGTGGTCGAGCATGGCGTGGACGGATACTTGGTGGAACCGGGCGATGTGAAGACGGCGGGAAAGTACGCGATCGAGTTATTGTCTCGCGCCGATCGCGGTCGCTCGATGGGTCAACAAGCTCGTGTGGATGCGCGAAAGAAGTTCTGCGCCAATGACGTGATCCCGATGTACGAGCGCTATTACGAACGCGTCTTGGGCTACGACGATGTCCCGGTAGGCTTGTCCGCGAACAGCTGAGCCTGCAAAACCTAATCAAACGCCTGCCGCCAGCCCTAGCTCTCCCCCAATAATTTCATCGTTCGTTCTCGCTTGCGCATCCAAACCCAGCTAGCACCAGTTCATGCAATGAACTCATCGCCTTTCGATCGCTTGGTTCCTCTTTGGAGGGAAACATGGCAAGTGCCGCACCGAGTCCTACTCCAGCGAACACTTCAGCCCCAGCAGCTAACCCAGCGCAGCACGCGGGGACGCCGCCGAAACCGAGGTGGCCTTGGCTCAAGAATTTGACGCCGTTTGTCGTTCTGGCCCTGGCGGCGGCCATCGTTATCACCGTGACGCGCAACTGGAACGCCTGGGAAGGCGGAAAAGCCGAGCAAGTCACCGACGACGCGACCGTTCGTGGCGACTTGACTCCACTAAGCACAAAAGTGGCCGGCTTGGTTCGCGACGTGAAGGTATCCGACTACCAGCGCGTTCACGCCGGCGATCTGCTGGTCGAGTTGCAAGACGACGATTTCCAAGCGCAGGTGGCCCAGGCAACCGCGGCCGTGGCGGCAGCAAAAGCGGCGATCGTGAACAATCAGAAGCAGCGGGAACTGCAAGATTCGCGCATCGAAAAAGCGCTGGCGGGAGTGGACCTGGCGAAAGCGCAAATTGCCGCGGCCAAGGCCGGGTTGGAAGCGGTGCAGGCCGACGTGACGCGCACAAGTTTGGAGAGGACACGGCAGGAAGCTCTCCTGGCATCGCAAGCCGCCACGAAACAGCACGTGGAAACCGCGGTGGCAGACGAAGAGCGGCTTGCCGCGCAGCAGGCCAGCCGAAAGGCGGATCTGCAGGAGGCCCAAACCGCCTTGCGCAGCGCGGAAATCGCGGTCGAGACGGAACGCCGCTCCAAGGATGTGCTGGAATCGCAAGAGCAACAGCTATTCGCGGATTTGCAGGTGCGCCAGGCCGCGCTCACTTCCGCACAAGTCAATCTCTCGTACACAAAAATTCGCGCACCCGAGGATGGAACCGTCGGCGAAAGGCAGGTGCGAACCGGGCAACTGGTATCCCCCGGAACGCAGGTTCTGGCCTTCGTGCCAGATACGAAGTGGATTGAGGCGAATTACCGCGAAACGCAGCTGACCAACATGAAGGTCGGCGATCCTGCGGAGATTTCGATCGACGCCTATCCCGGCAAAAAGCTGAGCGGCAAGGTAGTGGAGATTGCGCCCGCCAGCGGCTCACAATTTGCTCTTTTGCCTCCCGACAACGCCACGGGGAATTACACCAAAGTGGTCCAGCGTGTTCCCGTGAAGATCGCGCTGGATGATTCGAAAGCCGCAGCACAATTGCGCCCGGGACTCTCCGTGATCGCCACCGTGCGGACTGTTCACTAGGAGCCATTTATGGCCACGCACGCGGCGCCGCTCGCTTCTCCCACAAAACAACAAATTGCCAGGGCGCTTGCCGGGGCAACCCCTTCGGAACTTTCTCAGACTCCGTTGCTGGGCATTCTGGGCGTTGTGCTAGGCGCGGCCATCGTCACGCTGACTGGGCGCATGCTGTCGCTGGGTCTGGCGGATCTGCGCGGAGGTTTGGGGATCAGCTACGACCAAGGCGCATGGATCGGCAGCGCCTTCAACATTGCGCTTATGTTCATCGGCCCGCTGACCGTGTACTTCGGGGCGATGCTGGGAGCCAGGCAGGTCCTGCTGGCGTCCGCGGTGCTGTTTACGTTGCTTTGCGCCGGGCTGCCTTTCGTCCACAGCTACAGCCTGTTGATCACCGGCTTGGTGCTGGCAGGTCTGACCTCCGGCACCTTCTACCCGCTCACGCTCACCTTTGCTTTGCGGAATATTCCACCGCGTTATCTGCTGTTTACCCTGGCACTGTACGCCACGTTTGTGGACCAGGCGGTGAACCTTGCGCCGACGATGTACGGGTGGTATCGCGACCATTTCTCCTTTCAGTGGATGTTCTGGAATTCGGCGTTGCTCACACCGTTCATGATGTTCTGCATTTATTTCGGAATCCCGAAAACGCCTCCACCGCGGAAAAGCGGCGCGGCGCCGAGTTTCCAGGGCTTCTTGTATGCGAGCGCAGGCTTCGCCCTGCTCTTTGCGGCACTGGATCAAGGCCAGCGGCTGGATTGGTGGCGCTCGGGGTTATTCAACGCGCTGTTTTTCGGTGGCGCGGTTTTTCTGGCGGCATCGCTGGTCCGGCGCATGCTTCAGCCCAATCCGCTAGTAGATCTGCCGTACCTGCGGCAGTGGAACACGGTGTTGCTGGGCTTCGGTCTGATGCTGTTCCGGTTTTGTCTACTGGCTACCATCATCTTGATCCCGCAATCCCTTTCCATCCATGGATTCGAAGCGAGCCAGTATGCGCCTGCGGTGTTCTGGACCGCTGCGCCGCAACTGGTGGTAGCGATTTTTGCAGCGCTGCTGCTCCTGAACGGTGTGGATTCGCGGCTGGTGTTGGCCGCCGGATTTGCCTGCATGGCCGCCGCGTCGCTGTTGAACGCGCAATACACGCTGGCGTGGTCCGCGGCAAATTACTATCGCTCGGAGTTATTAATGGCGGTAGGCCAATCGTTCGCATTCGTGGGCCTGGTATCCACCATTGTGCTGCAAGCGGTTTTCAGTGGCGGCCTTTCCAAACCACAGGACACTCTGACTTTTTCCGCGTTCTTCCACATCATCCGGTTACTCGGCGGTGAAATCGGAGTGGCGTTAATGGTGCATTACATAGCGGTGCGCGAGGAACTGCACTCAAACCTTCTGGGGCTCCACGTACAACACGGCAATTGGCTGGATGACACGGCATTGCGGCAAATGACCGCCGCGCTGTACGCAAAATCCTCGGGGCTGCCTGCGTCCGCCCTGCGCGCGGCCGAAGTGCTGGCGGCGCGCGTACGCCTGCAAGCGTATACGCTGACGTTCATCGACGGATTTCGCCTGATCGCGTGGGCCTGTGTCAGCGCCCTGGTGCTGATTGCGCTGCTACGCAAATTCCCCATGAACTATCACGAACTGAGTTTTCCGGAAGAGCTTCCCCCAGCCGATGGAGAGAATTCATGAACCGACCTTACTTCCTCTGTTTTCTCATATTTCTTCTTTCCTCCGCGGTAGCCGCGCAGCAGAGCAAGCCAGCGGCGCCGCGGCGAATCACCTTGGACGAAGCGGTGCAAATGGCGCTCAAGCACAATCATGTGGTTCGCCTTGCGCAATACAGGGTGGACGAAAAACAACAGGCCAAGCGAGTGGCCCGCAGCAGCTACTTCCCTCTTGTACGCAACGACAGCGCTGTGGCGCAGCTTACAGACACGCAATTCATCGACATTCCCAAGGGCAGCTTAGGCCTGGTAGCCGGAACACCCATTCCCGAAGAAAGTGCGATTTTGAACCAAGGGGAGAGGACGATAATCACCAGCGGCACGCAATTGACGCAACCGCTCAGCGAACTGTTCAAGGTTCGCGCAGCCAACGACGTGGCCGCCGCCGAATTGAGCGCCACGAAAAACGAAGCACGACAAACCGAAAATGAGATCGCCCTGCATGTCCACCAGCTGTATTACCGCATTCTGATCGTGCAGACCCAGCATGAAGCGGCCCAAGCTAAGCTCACGAGTGCCGACGATTTGAACAACGAGAGAGTCGTCCAAGTGCGGCTGGGCAGTTCCCTCGAGGAGCAAGCCCTCGAGAGCCGCGCGCAGTCTCTGGAAGCGAAGCAGGATTTACTGACCACGGAACTGCAATTGTCCGACCTCACCATGCAGCTGAATGATGCGATCGGGCTACCGCTGAACACCCCGCTGGCGCTGGAGCCCGGTGTGCGCGAGGTGAAGGACGTTTGCGCCAGCGAGGAGTGTGTTCGTGCGGCTCTGGCCACTCATCCAGAAGTCGCAAAAGCGCGGGCCGAAGTGGAGAAGGCGGCTTCCGCGGTTCGCCTGGCCAAGCGGGAATACATTCCCGACGTGGAAGCGTTTGCGCGTTACAGCTATCAAGACAATGTCCCGTTTCTGGCACGCAATTTCGGAACCTTCGGTGTGCACGTTGGCTACGATCTGTTTGACGGGGGGCGCAGAAACGCGGAGATCGCGGAACATCAGGCGCAGTTGTCCCAGGCGAAGGAAAATTTAGCGCGAGTGACGGAAGAAGTGGAATTGCGGGTGCAAACCGCGCATAACAAGCTCGAACGTACCCAACAGATGGTACAGGTTTCGGAACAACTCCTGGCGTTGCGTACCGAGTCTCACCGCGTCTCGGTGCAGCAATTGCAGCAAGGCACCGCGCTGCGTTCGCAGACGGACCAGGCGGAGGCGCAGGAACTGCAAGCCAAGGCGCTTCTTCTGCAATCGCAACTGGACTACGTTCAGGCCCACGACGAGTTCGTCGAAGCCATGGGCGAAATGCCAGACGCGCAGTAGAAACGGCAGAACCGATTAGTTGGAGCTTTCTTTGGGCTTGTCGATTTTCTGGCCGGTGTCCACACTGAACAGTTGGTAATCGGAGTAAGAATGGCGCGCGCTAAATTGTTTGTTCCCCAGGTGCACGGAAATGTCCACCGATCGCGGCAGCCACAGGCTGATGTGGCGCTGTACAAACTGAACCTGACCGTAGTCCAGCTCCTGGTGCTCAGAATCCAGGAATAACGCGGGAATTGGATTCATTAGATCGGTTTTCAGATGAATTACCTGAAACGTATTGGCATCCACCCACGCCGTGCCCTTTAAGTTCACGTCGTAGCTGCCTTTGGGGGTGACAAACGCGCTCATGCTATTGGGACGGTCGGTGCGTTGTTGGAAATCCACGAGATACGCTGGAGTGCCGTTCCAGGTCCCGAGGCCCTTGCAGCTTATCGCAAACTCGTTGACATGAATCGGATGAAAGATCAACACCAGCGACGGAGAGCCTACCGCTTTGATGAAGCCCTCGGGGACACGCTCGCCATCGCGATACTCGTCCACCGTCAAATACCGGGAATCCCGAAGCTCAATGTTCGCGACGTAAACAACCTTGTTGCGCGTGCTTCCATCCAGTTTTCCATTGCTGCGCCAGCGCTCCAGTTCCAGGATTTCCGTAGCGGTGATGCGGTTGACATTGTCCACAAATTCCCGCGCGTGCGCGGTTACGTGCGGCAAGACCTTGTCAAGCGAGCAGGTCCCTAAGGAAGAGGAAGGAACAGCAAGAGATTTGCGCAGCCCGGGCGTAAGCAAGAAGTCGCGCGTGGTAACGAAGCCGGGAACAGGGAGTTCGCTAACCGCAGCGGTGGCGGAGGCGTCACGGTTGAGGAACTGAAGGGCCAACGGAAAGACAGGATCGAGAATCAGTGACAGTTTGATGGATTGCCCCGCGGAAAGAGCGAGGTCCAGTTGCGCAGGCGAGAGTTGCGCGCTGGTGACCTGGACATTGTAAAGGCCCGGAGGGAGGTTGGGAAAAACCGTGTCGGAAGGTCCATCAACGATGGTGGAGAGGTCGGAGCCGAGATCTTCGGAATGAATCACGATCCTGGCCGGGAAATCGGCACGGGGTCTCCCGAACGTCTGCACCTGCACCGTAATGGTGGCAAGTACGTTGGACTGCGCAGAGGCACGCGTAGCAATGAGCGCAGCGCCGGACACGAGCGCAAGAATTAGTACCTGAGCCGAGCGAAACATCACGAGGGCCTTCGAGAACGTCGCCAGCGGGCCAGTCCGCGGCCGGCGCCATTCAATCAAACGAGAGCGTACACTGTGGAGACGAAAAAAGGTACGAGGAATGTTCCTTACATCCTTGGCATCACCAAGGACTAGCGGAGCGCACATGGCAAGAAGGTCATTGAAAGCGACCCCAGATCGGAGAAAAGGCCACGCTCTACCCGGGCTGTTTACTCATAGGTTGGCAACCTATGGCACAACGCCAGCCGCCCAATTCCGTGGGCTATTCTGTTTTCATAGACGTCCCGGCACGTTCAGGCCATGTGTCCAACACAACCGGTTGAACTACAAAGCCCCGCCGCGCGAGGTTTTCTGCGCAGCCTGAATATCCTTTTGAAATCGGCGCGCATGTACGGCATGGCGCACACGCAAACCATTGCGCAGGCGTCCGATGCCTGGGGGCATCTGCAAGCGGTGTTTGCCGAGGGAAGAGGAACCGGCCTGCAGCTTGCGGTGTCCGATCACCGTTTGCTCTTCGATGGAGTGCCCATCAAAGCCGGGCCAGCCGAACAGAGCTTCGCGCAGTTTCTCGAAAGCGCCGATCTGGCCAGTGTCAGCTTCACACCGCAAGTAACCAACCAGGCTTTCTTGGAGATGCTCCGGGTTATCGCGGAAAGTGGTTCGAAGCCCGAAGGCTTGGCCGAAAAACTCAAGCAGGTGCTCGGGCCGGAAGCGCAGTGCGGCATTGCCATCGACGAGATCCACTTTGTGCCCGCAGGGTCGGAACATCAGGAAAAAACCGTTGCCGCGCAACTCCTCGCGGAATCGTTTGGGGGTGAATCCTCCCAGATGGAAGGCGTGCTGGAAGATCCGTACAAGTTGCTGGAACTGATTTCCTTGGCCGGAGGAACATACGCCGCAGCGGATCAGCCTGCCGGAGGCACGCGTCGTAAGGGTTCCACGACGCCGTCGCAAGCAGGTTCCCAGGCCTCCGACGCCCCATCGGAGCAGAGCGAAGAGGATACTTCCGCGGTCATTCATTTGTTGAGCCAACTGGCGCATGAGCAACGGGTCTCCGGCATCGATTCCTCCCAAGTGCGCGAGAAAGTCTCCCATTTGCCGGCCGCCGCTCAGAAGTCGTTTCAGCAGGCCGTCAATGAGTTCGTTCAGGCTGGAAAGAAAAGACCGGATACTCCATTTTTGTTGCAAGTGGCGGAGCACTTGGCCGTGCAGCTCGCACTCGATCGGTACGCCAGAGGCGATTCGCGGGTCGATGCCGTCACCGAGATGCTCAACCGCCTCAATCGCGAGGTGGAAACCTTGCGCCAAGCGCTCGACTCCAGCGAAAGCAAACTTACGCATGCCGCCGGCATGGAGACCGCTCGTCCGCCCGATTCCCTGGAGCAACAGTTTTGGACCACCGCGCCGGACTCTGCCAAGCTGGAGGTCTTGCTTTCGGACCAAGCCTGGCGGGTTCCCATCAACTACATTAAGCAATTTCTCGATCAACTCGCCGAACACGAAAATGCCCAGAAATTCCAGCAGGTTCTCGAGAACTACGTAGGCTGTATCCACAGCAGTTCACTCCAAGCGCGCCAGAAAACCGCGCACGGCTTGAAGGACCTGGCCGGATATTTTCCCCATCCGGGATGCGACGCGCTGCGTTATGCGATCGAACATGTTGGCGAACAACTCGCCCAAGAGAAGGATCCGCGGCTGCTGATGTTCATCACCGGAACCTTCGTTCTTTTGGGACAAGAGGCGGCCACGCGGCGCCGCTATCCCGCCATTCTGGCCCTGATGTCCAGATTTACATCTCTGGAAAAGTCTCAACCCGAACTGGCGCACGACCTGCGTGCGCGGGTCGGTTTGGAGAATCGGGTTCCTAATTTCCTGGATGAAGCCACGCACTTGCCGGAACCTCCTGGGGAACTGATTGAAGTGTTGCGGCGCATGCCGCTCCAGGCGATGGAGCATTTGGCGACGGCCATCAGCCGGCGGGTCCGCCGTCGAGACCGCGATCGTCTGCTGCACCTTGCCTCGCAACTCGGTCCGGAAGCGGCTCATGCGTTGGCAGAGTCCTTCTCCAAGCGGCCTCCCGCTGCGGCGGCGCTCTTTGCCGGACTGCTGAGCCGCTTGGATCCCGCGGCCCTCGAAAAAGCCCTGCTCACGCGATTGAACGAATGGAATCGGGTCTACCAAGACACGGCCATACGGAATATTGCGGCGGGGGGCGCGCCAGAGCGTGGCGTGTTGCTGGCAAAATTATTGAACGCACTCGATCCACTGGTAGTGCCGCTGGCCATGGATGAGATCGGTATGAGCGGGGACGCCGCAACGGCGCCTCTGCTGCTGGCAATCGCCGGCGGCAACCTGTCCGGGTTTTCCGGCCACTATCTGCAGGTGAAGGCGGTTGAGTCGCTCGGACGCTTGCGCGTAAAGGAGGCTGTGCCCCTGTTGCGGCAGCTGCTGGAATCCGAGGAGTCTCGCCACGCCGCGTTGCCCAAGGAGCTGCGCATTGTCGCGGCGCAATCTCTGCAAAAGATCGATCCACAATCGGCCAAAGCCGTCCTCTCGAGCGCAGGGTTCGCGCAGACCGATCTTGAGCCCATGCCATTTGACCCGAACGACCAAGCTCCCGGCGTCCGTCAACGCTATTACCCGAGAGTGAAGCTGCGCAGGGCGCTGCCCGCAAAGATAACCACGGCCGACGGCACTTACTCCGTGGCGATCCGGCAAATCGGCCTCGGCGGAGGCCTGTGTTCGTGTGAGCACCACCTGCTTCCGGGCACGCCCGCGACCCTACGCATCAAAACCGGCCTGCGCAGCCTCACTGCCAAGCTATTTCTACGCGACTCGCGATCGGAAATGGTCGCGTTCGAAATTGTGGACATGGAATGCGAGGATCGCTCCAGGCTCCGCGCGCTGTTGCAAGGGAACCGTCGCTAATCTATATCGCAATGCAACCTGCATCATGTCTTGCTCTCGCTCGCCGGCACGTAGCGTCCCGACGGGGCAACGGATCCGCCGGCATCATAGCGGTCATGGTGACGCACCCAATCCCCTAGAGTAAACGTGGGACCGTTTTCATCGCGGCCCTTGGGCGTCAGGTCCAGATAAAAATAGGTGGTCGCGCCGCCCTCATCTCCGCGCGCGTGGCAGGAATAGGTATGGAAAATATCGCCCGCGGCATCTTTATAGAAGATGCTGAGCCCAGCCGTTTCCTCGACCTTGTATCGCAATTCGCGCGATTCGAAATTGTAGAAAGCTTTTCCCTGCGCCAGTTCTTCTTCCGTAAAAGACACGTGATAGTCGTAGTTGAAATCGCTTCCAAACGACGACACCCAATGAAACGGCCAACCCATTCGCTTGTGGAATGCCTCGATCTCCGCAAACGGCGCACGCGATACCACCGCAAACGAAACATCGTGATGTTCCAGGTGAACCAGCGCTCCGCCCACGTGGTCCGACCCGAAAGAGCAGCCTACACATCCTTCCTTCCATCCGGGACCGAACATGAAATGCTTGATGATCAGCTGACTCCGCCCTTGAAACAAATCCGCCAGCGTCTCCTTGCCGTTCGGCCCGTCAAACACGTAGTTTTTCTCGACCTTCACCCACGGTAGTTCCCGGCGCTGCGCGCACACCGCGTCGTACTCCCGCGTCAGGCGCTTCTCCCTCGCTAAAAGTTCCCGGCGCTGCGCCAGCCATTCTTCCCGCGTCACTACCTTAGGAATCGCGATCTTGCTCGTTGCCATCGTCTTTGCTCCTTTTGTACGAATTCGGAATATCCTCGTTTTTATTTCTCTTGGCCGACACTTTCACCGCCAGGGCCGCCAACCCTCCCGTCGAGACGATACCGGCGACCACCGCCCCTAAGCTCGCCACGCAGAATGGGCACATCGTTCACCTCCCGGACCGCGGCGCTGGCGATCCACTTCTACAGGGATGACGACGGAACAAGGTCGATTTCGACAACGAGCAGCGCGAAAATTTCAACAAATTAGCCTCGTCGCTGGAGCAAGAACTGGCGTACCGCCGGGTCCTCCGCAAGCCCGATAGCCCGGGCAAACGCCTCCTCCGCTTCCTGGCGCCTTCCCAGGCGCTGCAACAGGTGCGCGCGAACTGCCCAATACGGCTGATACGCCACAACCGCCGCCGCGTCGATACCGTCCAACACCGCCAAGCCGGCTTCCGCGCCCCTGGCTTCGCCTGCCACCGCCGCATAACCGGTGCGCGTGCCAATGGTGGGCGAGATGCGCATGAGTCGTTCATAAAACAGGGCAACGGCGGCCCATTCCGTACGGCCGCTGTGTGCACGCTCCGCGTGCACTGACTGAATCGCCGCCTCTAGTTGAAAGCGTCCAGGGCGGCGGTGCTTCGAGGCCTCGGCTAGATGGCGTTCCGCGTCCTCCATCAATGTCATCGACCACTGCCCCGGGTCCTGCTCCGTTAGTGGAACGTACTCGCCGGCGGGCCCGCGCCGCGCGCTCCGCCGTGCTTCGCAATGTAGCATCAGCGCCAGCAACCCGCGTACCTCTGGCTCTTTGGGCATCAGTTCCGTCAACACACGCGCCAGCCAAATCGCTTCCTCCGCCAGGTCCCGTCCTCGCTGGTCGACGCCATCCATATCGTCCCAGCCAATGCCGAACGCCGCATAAATCGCTTCCAGCACGGCATCCAGGCGCTGCGGCAGTTCGCGTTCCGCCGGCACTTCGAAAGGAATCCCTGCGTCGCGGATCTTCGTCTTGGCGCGCACCAGCCGCTGCCCCATCGTCGTGGGCGAGACCAAAAACGCCTGGGCAATCCGCGCCGCGTCGAGACCCAGCACCGTTTGCAGCATCAATGGCGGGTGAAGGGCGGGATCGATGGCCGGGTGCGCGCAGACAAACAGCAACTTTAGCCGCTCATCGGGAAACTGCGGTGACGCATCTCCTTTTCGATTTTCGGTGAGCAGCACGAGAGTCGGTTCGCTGGCCACGGCCACCTTCTGATGACGTACCCGATCGATGTAGGCGTGGCGCGCCGCGGTCAACAACCACGCTTCTGGCTTTTCTGGCACGCCATCGCGCGGCCAGGCGTGCAGCGCAGCCATTAACGCGTCGCTGAGCGCATCCTCGGCCGTGGCCACGTCGTGCGTATGCGCGCAAAGGTAGGCCACCAACCGCCCGTAGGACTCGCGCGCCACTCGCTCAATGGCCCGGTGTGCGTCCTCCTGACCACTTCCGTTCATTCCGTAATCCGGCGCTTCGCGTCAATTGCCAGTGGCCGCACTTCCACAGCCCCGTGTGAAGCAGCCGGGCAACGCGCGGCCCATTCCAGGGCAACGTCAAGACTGGGCACTTCGACAACCACAATTCCGGCCAGCTGTTCTTTCGTGTCGGCAAACGGGCCATCCTGCACGCCCCGCTTCCCTTCTTTCACGCGCACGGTCGTGCCAGTTTCGGGTAATTCCAGCGCGTCACCTCCCAAATAGACTTCAGCCTGAACCATAGCTCGGTGGTAAGCGCGCCAGGCACCGCGATAGGGGTCATTGTCGTCGTTTTTCCTCATTGCAAAAGTTTCCGGTGATTCGTAGATCAGCAGCGCATATTGCATGGCGTCATCCTTTGCCTTTGTGGTTTATTCGGTCTCTCTGACCCGTCTGTTACTCTGACGTCTTAGCGAGGGCGATTTCGACACCTTGCCCGGAAATCCATCGAAATTTCAACCGCCCATTCCGCGCAGACCGATTCTCTCTCATTTCCCGCGGCCGCTAAACACCGCGGTCAGCAGAAACGCCCTCACCAGCCAAATCGCGCCATGGAGGACTGCGAAGGCCAGGCAATGGCTATCGCCAAGAACCTGGTGCGTAACAACGGCCAGCGACGATGCCAGCCAAGCACCCAAGGAAACCACGGCCGCGGATTTCGTGGCCAACAGGCCAACCAGGCCAAGGAACTCAAGAATCTTCACAACAACGCTCAGCGTCGATCCGCTGCAGAGGGCCACGCTCAACAAAATGGGCCCGGCGAGCAAAAGATTGCTTTTCATGGCGTCTACTCCTGAAGCCGGCTTTGCTGCTGCCCGTTGGCTCAGCGCTCTTGGCGTTTGCCCTGCTTCACTAGATAGACGGAGTCACCCCCCACAAATCGACAACCCGGATCAAGCCTGCCGGGCGATACCCAAGGCAGCCATGCCAAGTTCTAGTACCACATAAATTCCTTGTGTCCGTACTTAACACGCGGGCATCGAAGTGCTTAGATATACCATCTTGGAAGTAAGGATGACCTGGTATGACCCGCGGCATATTGAAGCGCGGCCGGTATTGCCTCAGTTGGAGCCTGTTCCACCTGGGCCTTGGCTTTCTGCTTTTCGGCCTGCCCACCTTGGTTTGCGCCCAACAGTCGACGCTCCCCGCAAGCGCCCCGGCCCTCCCAACGCAGCAGACCAATCCGCAGACCTTCGGCATGATCCACGGAAAGGTGATCGACCAATCCGGAACCGCGATCACCGGTGCCTCGGCGAAACTCATGCGCCCAGACCAATCGCAGAGCCAAACGGTGCAGACCGACGAAGACGGGCAATTCTACTTTTTCAACGTAGCTCCTGGGCCGTTCCAAATCACGGTCGGCTCCGAAGGCCTGACCGCGCAAACAATTTCCGGCACGCTAAAAGCTGAGGAAACCTACGTTGTACCGCAAATTGTCTTAGCCATTCCGACCCAGGTTACGGAGGTGCGCGTCGGGCTTCCGCCACAGGAACTGGCCGAAGCGCAAATGGCGGCGCAAGAAAAGCAACGCGTGCTGGGCTTCATTCCTAACTTCTACGTGAGCTATGTGCCTGACGCCGTTCCGCTCACTACCGCGCGTAAATTCCGCCTCGCCTTAAAGTCCACCACAGACCCCATGACTTTCGTGGGCGTGGGCTTGCTTGCTGGCGTGAATGACGCCACCAATCGCTGGAAGGGATACGGCCAAGGCGCGGAAGGCTTCGCGAAACGGTATGGCGCGTCTTATGCTGACGTGACCACCGGCACCTTCATCGGCGGAGCTATACTGCCGTCGCTTCTGAAGCAGGATCCCCGCTACTTTTACAAAGGAACCGGCTCCAAAGCCTCGCGCTTCTTTTATGCTTTAGGCAGCTCGGTATTCTGCAAGGGCGACAACGGCCAGTGGCAGCCCAATTATTCCAATATCGGCGGAAATCTGGCTGCTGGAGCCATCGCCACGCTCTACTATCCGCGCCAAGACCGCCATGGCGCCAACTTGGTTTTTTCCATCGCGGCGGTACGCCTTGCCGAAACCGCTGCCGTCAGTGTCCTCGAGGAATTCCTGCTCCCGAAGTTGACCCCCAATCTTCCCAGGCGCACTCCCAGCCAGCCCTAGCATAGAATCGCCCCCACATTTTAGGCTCACCCCGTTAGCGAAGCGCGCGACTACACAGCCTGACTCCTGCTAAATCGTTCAAGGAGTACTATGCGGCGTCTTTGCGGTAACGACGACTGCTGGCCTTTAATACTGGAATTATTTCATCAGCTTGCCTTTTTCATTCTGAGCTGCAAGCCCATATCGTATTGCCGCTTCAAGCGTATCGATGTTTATCTCCTTTAGAGCTTTAAACCGAATGCAATATCCAGTCACGCTGGCCTTGCCTAGTTTTTTTCCATACGTTTTGGCTAAGTACTTCTTGTCTTTGAGACCAAGAATATAGACAGAGATTCCGCTTTTGTTTCCGCTCACACCAATTTGAAAAAACTCTCTACTTTTTCCATGGGCATATTTGATTGTGTGAAATCCATATCCTATCGTGGGGTTGGAAACAGTATGATTTTTGCTGTCTGTACCATCGAAGAACCACAATTTGCATTCTGGTGAAACTTGAAGTGTGAGCCGATGTAACTCTCGCATGTCGCTGCGTTTTGGCTCCGGCTGGCTGGTAATATACTTCTTGATTTGTTCTTGTACGTTCATATGTTCTGCTCTCCAGTTGTGCGCACGAGATTATACGACGTTTAATCCTTCTCCCCCGCGCAAGGGCCGGCGGCCCTGACCGTTGAGGTCACTCGATCGCGGGGCCCCGCTGTTGCGTGGGGGGGGCTTTCAGAATCCCAAAGGCTCGAAATGCGTGCAGCACCGAACGGCAAACCGGAAGCTACGAAAGAGCCTCAAACCGAACCGCTCATTCCGATCGGCGCACCACTGGATTACGTGCCCAAGCGAAAAAAAACCTAACGGAACGTGATCGTGTGGGTTTATGCCTCCACCCACACTTCTAATAACGGCGTTTTACAATTCGCTTTCCAAAGAGAGTCTATGGAAGAAGAGTTTCGCGAGTTTACCTTCGCCCATGACCCGTCGAAGTTCCCCGAAGCCAACGAAAGGGATGAGCATCACGAACACCAATAACGCCAGGGTTAGCATTCCCTGCCAGGTTCCTCCGCCAAACTCGGAGTTACTCTGCTGAAAGGACTGGTGGCGATAAAAACCGATCGCGGCATCCTCCAGAACCTTGAAACAGGCAAGCACAACCGTAAAGAACGCGGACTTCAAAAGAGTTGGGTAGATAAGGGGCGCATCTTTAATCTTTGCAAAGAAATCCAATTTTCTCGCCAGAAACATTACCTTCGCCAGTGCGAGGGCATTAATCAGCGCCAATCCATGGTACGCAAAATCGATGTGATGCTCCGCGAGCACTATCGATTTGTGTAAGATGAGAAGTCCGAAGACCGCCCAGAGATACAGGGTGATCAGCAGACCTTCCTTAAGCTCACTGAAGACTTTCTGCTTGAGGCCTTGGTGGAATGTGCTCATACTTCTCCCCCGCCGAGCATAGCTCAGGATTTCGTACTGACGCCAGGCACCGTTTTGTATACGGTTGGTATGCGCAAACGCGATACTGCGCCGCATTCGGCCGGAAGACATGTTCTGGTATCAATTCGCAATTCGCTTAGTCATCGCCTTTGTTCTCGGCGCTTTGGTCGGAGTCGAACGCCAATGGCGTCAGCGACAAGCGGGCTTACGCACCAACTGCCTGGTGGCCATTGGTTCGGTTATGTTCGTGATGATGTTGTGAAAACCTTTGGTGTGATTGCATTCTTGCGATGTTTTATTGGGAAAGCGGAGACCGAAACTGCGGCTGACCGCTTGGAGCCTTTACTGGGGAGCAATGCGTGCTGCAAGTCCGGATAGCCGATAAAGCCAGACCACCAGGGAGATGACGGAAGCCAGAGTTGTCATCGAGACAGTGGATGCGACCATCATTTCCTCGCAGCGATATTCTCCCGCAAGGATGTAGGCGGTCTTGGCTGTGGGCACTGCGGCGCAGATTACCGCCGCAATGGTGTAGAGGGGGTCGAGCCCCAAGGACCTGCTTAACCCGTACACCATCAGAGGCATGATCACCAGCTTAACCACCGAGAGCAGCGCAGCTTGCTTCACGTTGGCGCGCAGCCCATCGATCGACAGCCCCAGCCCGATGGCGAACAGAGCACAAGGAGTGAGTGCACCCGCGAAAATGTTCAAATAAGCGGTCACCGACCCGGGCATGCGGAGATCGAGTACCGACCAAAGCATTCCGATCAGAGTTGATATGACCAGCGGGTTAAGCACGACGCGCTTCACTGTGGCCAATGGGGCCGTGTGTGAGCCATGTGTCTCCTGCTGACCAAGTTCGAGCAAGATCACGGCAACTGGAAACATCACGACGGCCACGAATACGGTGGCGATCGCTGCCGGCAACACGGCACGCTGACCATAGATCGCCACCAGCACGGGTAAAGCGACAAAACCGGTATTGGTCATCGATGCTGCCATGCCATGCATCGTCCGGCTTGCCAGACTTCGGGAAGAACGAACGCTCATAACGCCGAACACCAGCAGGAAGCAGAGCAGGGAGCCACCTCCAAAGGCCGCAAGAAAACGCCAATTGATCAGCGAACGGCCCGGTTCTTGTGCAATGGTGACGATCAGCAACGCCGGCATTGCTACGTTATAGGCGAAATGAATCAGTGCGTCGGACAACGTCCGCGACAGATAGCCGGTATAGCCAACAAACCAACCAGTTATGATAACCGCAAATACAGGCAGGATGAGGTCAGCGATCTGCACCGAGGATGTCTCAGATTGAGTTTCCAACAATCGCATGGACCGCAAGGTGCAGTCAAGAACACGAAGATTATGAGCAGCCTACTCACATCGCATCCCCCTAGTGAGGTTGAAATGCTTGGGCGAAGACGCTTGTAGTGAGGCTCCCGCCTCGGGCGGCTGCGTTTATCCTTGGATTATCTTTATTGCCTACGTAGGTTTGCTGGCTTTCAGCGCTACCTCAGTTGCCAAAGGAGTGGATGGGGCCTGGGGCTAATTCGATTCGATTGCAGGCCTGTCTAACGTCGAAGATTACACTGCGAGAATGCACGCTGTTGGCTGTTCAGCTAAAGATTGGTCTTATTTTCCGTTGCCGAGCAGCTTCTCGATGAAGTGCGTATCGAGTTTACCCGCGGCAAAATCCGGATGCGCCAGAATGCGCCGGTGCAGCGGAATGGACGTCTTGATCCCTTCGATCACAAACATTTCCAGCGCGCGCTTCATGCGGCTGATGGCTTCGCTGCGATCGCGGCCTTTCACCACCAGCTTCGCCACCATTGAATCGTAGTACGGCGGAATCACCGCATCGGAATAGGCCGCGGAATCCACCCGCACGCCCGTTCCTCCCGGCGCCTGGAACGTGGTGATGCGCCCCGCCGACGGCACAAACGTCTCCGGATCCTCCGCGTTGATGCGGCATTCGATGGCATGTCCGCTAAAGCTCATTTCTCCCGCGGCGGTTTCCAGCCGTTCCCCCGCGGCGATGCGAATCTGCGCCTTCACCAGGTCTACCCCGGTCACAAACTCCGTCACGGGATGTTCCACCTGGATGCGCGTGTTCATTTCGATGAAGTAAATCGATCCGTCCTGGTCCATCAGGAACTCGATGGTCCCCGCGTTGGTGTAGCCAATCTCTTCCATGGCCTTCACCACTTTCGCGCCCAACTCTTTTCGGCGCTTCGGATCGATGGCCGGAGAAGGCGACTCTTCCAGCAATTTCTGGTGCCGCCGCTGGATGGTGCATTCGCGCTCCCCGAGATGAATGACTTTCCCGTGCTGATCGCCCAGCACCTGAAACTCGATATGCCGCGGGTGCTCCAGGAACTTCTCCATGTACACATCGGGCGTGCCAAAAGCCTGCTGCGCCTCACTCCTCGCGGTCTGGTACGCGCCCAAAAGTTCTTCGGCGCTACGCACCACGCGCATCCCTCGGCCACCACCACCCGCCGCCGCCTTCAAAATCAGCGGGTATCCCACGCGCTGAGCCTCTTTGGCGAGGAGTTCTTCCCCTTCTACGACTCCGTCGCTGCCAGGAATCGTCGCTAGCCCCGCGACTTTCATCTCCCGGCGCGCCCGGTCTTTCTCGCCCATCATCTCGATTACTTCGGGCTTGGGTCCGATAAAGGTGATCTCCGAGGCTTCGCACACCTTCGCAAAATTGGCGTTCTCGGAAAGAAAGCCGTACCCCGGGTGGATGGCATCGACATTCGTGATTTCCGCCGCGCTGATCACGTGGGGGATGTTCAGATAGCTTTCGCTGCTGCGCGGCGGTCCGATGCACACCGCTTCGTCGGCAAAGCGGACATGCAACGCATTGCGGTCCGCCTCCGAATACACCGCTACGGTAGCGATGCCCAACTCTTTACACGCGCAGATAACCCGCAGGGCAATTTCCCCGCGATTGGCTACAAGGATCTTTTGGAACATATCTGGATAGGCTGCTTACCGTTTCCGGCTCGGGCGGATGCCAAATAGCGGCTGGCCGTATTCCACGGGCTGCCCGTTTTCCGCGAAGATGCGCAATACTTCTCCGCTGGTTTCCGATTCAATTTCGTTCATCAGCTTCATCGCCTCGACAATACACAGCGTCTGTCCCGCCTCCACGTAGCTGCCCACTTTGACGAACGGTTCCGAGCCAGGGCTTGGCGAGCCGTAGAACGTCCCCACAATTGGCGATTTCACCAGAAACAGGTCCTCGCCGCCACGCAGGTCCGCTTCCGCACTCGCACTCGCGCTCGCGCCGCTTCCCGTGAACGCTGCGGGGGCTGCCGCTGTTCCCGGCACCGCTGCCGGTACGATAATCTCCGCAGGCCGCGCCGCTACCAACACGTTGCTTCCCGGCTTCTTTAGCCGGATACGCAAATCTCCGCGCGAGTATTCGAATTCTTCGAGGTTATGCTCGGTCATGAACCGCAGCAACTGCTCGATCTGCCCGATTTCCGGGTTTGCAAACGCTTCACTTCCAGTCGTTTTCGACGGCTTTTTCCGTTTCATGCCTGTTTTTAGAGTTCGATGAGATCCCGCCTGACGCGGGTCAATACTTCCCTGCCCTGAACCTCAACCGCTACGTCATCTTCTATGCGAATGCCACCGATACCTTCGACATACACACCAGGTTCTATGGTAATCACATTTCCGGGTACAAGTCGAATCGTCTGCCCCCGGGCTACTCGCGGCGTCTCGTGCACTTCCAGCCCTAACCCGTGCCCGGTGCTGTGCACGAAGTGCGTTTCCAGTCCGTTTTTCTTCAGGACTTCCCGCGCCGCGGCATCCACTTCCCCACACGCGGTTCCTGCCCGAACCGCCGCGGTGCCGGCCTGATTGGCTTCTTTTACCGCGCGATACCACTCTCGGACCCGTTGCGGAGCCCGCCCCACATACACCGTGCGCGTAATATCGCTGCAATAATGGCCGAGTATAACACCCAGGTCTAACACCACCAACTCATTTTTCCTCAAGCGTTTGCCGGTAGGTCGCGCGTGCGGAAGTGCGCTTCGTTCTCCGAAGGCTACAATCGTTTCGAAGGACGGCCCGCTCGCCCCACGCTTCTTCATCTGATACTCGATCTCCGCTGCCACGTCGCTCTCGCGCACCCCCGGCTTTAACAGCTTCAGCGCGCCTTCCACCACTTCCCCCGCTAATAGGGCCGCCTTGCGCATTACCGCCAGCTCCAGCGCGTCTTTTTGGCTACGCAGAGCCTCCACTATCCCTCCGGCCTGTTGGGTCTTGCATCGGGCGCCACCGGCCTTGCGCAGGGCGGACAACTGCGCCACAGTCCACTGCTCCGGATCGAATCCTACACGCCGGATGCCCGATTGCCTGAGCCATTCTCCAACGCACTTGTAAAGCGCTCCGTTTTGCAATCGCAACTGGATCCCGGGCGCCTCTTCTTTCGCCTGGGTCGTAAACCGGCCGTCGGTGATCAAGGTTGTGCGTCCGCCGCACACCGCCAGCACTCCGGACTCTCCGGTAAAACCGGTCAGGTAATACCAGTTCGCCGGATGCGTCACCAGCAGGCAATCCAACTCCCGCCGCTTGAGCTGCCGGGCAACTTTCCTTCGCCGTCCTGCGTGTACGTCGTTCATAAAAAAAATCGAGGAGACTTGGGTCTCCTCGATTCTAGTTTACCTGAAGCTTGTTGGCTTACGAAGCGCCCGGCCTTACCCCGGGATGATTCGGGGCGTCAGGAAGAACAGCAACTCCGAAGAGCTGATGTTGACCGAACGTTCCTTGAACAGATAACCGATCACCGGGATGCTGCCAATGTACGGCACTTCGGTGACGCTGTTCTGCTGCTGGGTGATGATGATGCCGCCGATCACCACCGTGCCGCCATCCGCCACCAGCACTTTGGTTTGCGCCGACTGCGTATCCAACGCCGGGATACCCTGGACGCGCGGAATACCGTTGTCGATCTGCGTGTTCTCTACCAGCACATCCATGAACACGGTGCCTTCCGCGGTAATCTGCGGAGTCACTTCCAACTGCAGCACCGCGTCGATGTACTGGACGGAAATCGTGTTGTTGATGGTGGTCTGAATCGGAACCTTGGTACCTTGCTTGACCACCGCCTTTTCATTGTTCTGCGTAATGATTTTCGGCTTCGACAGCAATTTGCCCACGCCCTTGGCTTCCGCCGCGCTAATGTACAGGTCTACCGCAAAATTCGGGGAACGCTGACCGAAGTATACGCCGCTGGTCGGCGCGCCCGCTGGCAAGTTCACGTTAAACGGAAGTCCGCCCGAAGCACCGGTGCTGCCCGAGGGTGCCACCGGGGTCCCGATGAGTGGAGGCTGCGGCAGCCCTGATCCGGTGCTCGTCGGGCTGATCCCGACGTTGGGGTTGCCACCGAAGATCGTGCGTCCGCTGGTCGTCGATCCCGCAAAGCCCCACTGCACGCCAATGTCCTGACTGAACGAACGCGTCGCCTGCACCACGCGCGCTTCGATTTCCACCTGCTGGGACTTGCGGTCCAACTGGCGGATCAGGTTGTCCAGCACCGGGAGGTTCGAGGGAATGTCGCGGATGATCAACTGGTTCGAGCGTTCATCCGAGAAAATGTCGCCGCGCGCCGAGAGGAACTTCTTCAGCGTGTCTCTCACGCTGCTGGCCTTGGCATAGCTGAGCACGCGCGTCACCGTAACCGGTGCCACTGCTTCTGCCTGGGCCTTCTGCAAGTCGCGGGCGGTTTCCGCTTCCTTCTTCAGCGTGTCCTTGGTGGCGATGCGCAGCACGTTGCCATTCAACTGCTTATCCAAGCCATTGTTGATCAGCACGATGTCCAATGCCTGGTCCCAGGGCACTTCGTCCAAGACGATCGTCAAGGTGCCCTTGACGTTCGGATCGAGCACCACGTTCAGTCCGCTGATTTCGTGGATCAACCGGAAAAAGTCTTTCAGGTCCACGTCCTTCAGGTTCACCGAGATCGGCTCGCCCGTATATTTACCCGCGGCTGGCGTGGGAGACGCCGAATAACCTTGTTGCGACGCCACGGTCGAAGCGGCGGCAGCGGCCTGCTGCATCGCTTGCTGCGCGGCTTCCTGGGCGCTGCTCTCGTTGGCGGCGGGTTGCGGCGTCGCGGGAGCGGCGGTCGTTGCCAACTTGGCGGAAACCTGGGTCAGTTGGTTCGGCAGAGGAAAATGCGAAACCGCGCTGGCATTGGCAGTGCCCGCCGGACTCGCAGCAGCCGTCTGGCTCTTGGTATTCGTATCCTTGGCGGTCGCGTCGATCGCTGCTGGGGTGTTCGGATCGGCCGGCTGTACCTGCAGATACACCACCACCGCGTCGCCCTCGTGCGCAATCTGGTAAGGCCGCGAGGCCGTCAAGTCAATCACCACGCGCGCCACGTCGGGCCGGAATTGCCCCAGGCGTATGCCCCGCACCGGCGCCGACACGCCCGGGATCGACGTTTTCTGCACGTTCAACCGCGCTCCCGAGAAGTCCAGCACCAGGCGCTCCGGATTTTGCATGCGCACAGCATGCACGTCGAGGCGTCCCGCTCCCTCCACGCGTATTGCCGCCCGTTGCGTATCCTGCGTGATGGCCACGCTGGAGATGACCGCCGCGGTGCTGCTGGCGCCAGCGGACTCCTGCCCTCGAACGAACGCCGGGGTTCCTCCCAGCATCACGCTCGTCATTATCAGGCAGCCACACCTTAAGGCCCGCCAGTTCGTCGTCATTGCTGTTCTCCTGCACTGGAGTAGATTCTTTTATTCACTTGCCGTTCCACGGGCTTCCCGAACGCGTCCTTGCCCACCTCGTTGAACGACACCCCATCCAAAGCTATCTTTTCCACTTTTCCGTCGTACAACTGATCGCCCTCGCGAAGAAAATAGGTCCGCTGTTGTGGATTCGTCACCACCGCAATCATGCCGTTCGGTGCTTTTACGATTCCGTCCAGCCGCAGCGAAGCCACTTGCAAGCCCGCTTTTCCCGGTGGCAGGTTCGCCGCAATTTTGGAAGCCGCATCCTGGCGGGCGGTCAGCGACTCAAAGGGATCTCGCCGCGTCACCTTGGCCTCTGATTCGGCTGGTTGTTCGGCCGGCGCTGGTGCCGTCTTCCTGGCTCTCGTCGCCGCTTTCCCCGTGTGCTTTGCCGGAACGCTCGCCGTTTGCGCTTGCGCGCTCAGCCCGGCCGCCCCCAGCAGTACCCCGATTAGCAATATTTTTAATCGAGTCATAGTTCGCCCATTCCTACTCACGGTTTTTTCCCAGCTGGTGTCGTGGTCTTGGCCCCGTTCGCAGACGGCGTCGGAGTCGTGTCCGCAGGCTTGGTAAAGAACGTCGTGATGGTAAACACCCCGGTGACCGTCTCGCCCGGACGCATGGGATACTTGGCTCCGTGCGACCCGGTCGGATCGTCAAACTGCAAATCCCCAACATTGATGATGCGCGACAGCCGGCTCAACCTGCTGAAGAAGTCCAGCACGTTGAAATACGCTCCATCGGCCTGTGCCTCGAAGGGCATCTCGTAGTGAAATTCCTTCGGCACAATCTTTTCGGACGTTAACCGCCGCAGTTGCACGTTTGACGCGCTCGCCGCACCCTGCACCTGGCGGATGAATTCGTCCACGTCCTTCTCTTCCGGAACGATCGTTTTCAGCGTGTCCAGTTGCTTGCTCAGCGCGTC
The DNA here is from genome assembly GCA_035524015.1 of Candidatus Sulfotelmatobacter sp. Lineage (GTDB taxonomy): Bacteria > Acidobacteriota > Terriglobia > Acidiferrales > UBA7541 > Acidiferrum. The sequence goes on along the minus strand of DATKPS010000212.1, from coordinate 727 downwards.
CATCTGCTGCTTCAACTCGCCGTAGCGCTGCTTGTACACCTGCAACTGGATCACTTCCTGGTTCAACGTGGTGCGCTGCTGCACCGCCGCGTCGTACGCCGTGCGCTCCTGGGCGACCGGCGAAACCGGCAGATACAATCCCAATAACAAGATCACGATGGCAACGGCGATAGCCACCAGCCCCTGCATAATCACCGACATGTCTCGGAAAGGATTCGCCATGGCTTCCTCTTATCCTTTCTTCGCCGGTGCCGCGTTTTTCGGGGCACTCTGGGCCGGCACGCTGGCCGGTTTGGTCTGCGGAGTTTCCGGGCCATTCGGAGCGATTTCGGCATTGATGGTGAACACGAAGGTTTGCACCGCCATGTTCTTGTCGTCTTGCTTGGTTTCCTTGATCTCGATTTTCTGGAAGTAGCCGGAACGTTTCAGCGCAGTGATGAAGTTGGCTACCGAATTAATGGAAGCCGCTGCCCCTTCCATGGTCACGTCACTGCCCTTCTTGGTCATCGAGGTCAGCCACAGGTTCTCGGCTCGGGAAACTGTATTGGCCACTTCGTCCAACAATTCTTGCCCGCCGGTGCGATCCTTTTGCAGTTGCTCGATGGTGCTCACGCGCTGCTGTAGCACCTGCTTCTGCTTTTCGAAGGCTTGCACCTGCACCTTGATCTGTTCCAGTTCGGTTTTCTGGCTGGTCAACTGCTTGATCCGGTTGTTCTCATCGTTCAAC
>DATKPS010000211.1:0-11371 GCA_035524015.1 Candidatus Sulfotelmatobacter sp. | reverse complement strand
GGGGCCCAGCCGCCCTGCACACTCATGAGCAGCTAACCGGCATGCGCATCTCCATCGGCCCGGAAGGCAGCGCCTCTCACGCCCTGGCGCAAGAATTTCTTGCACGGGTTGGCATTATTAACCAGAAGACCGCAACGCTGCTCTCGCTCCCCCTCCAGGAAACTGCCGACAAGCTCGAGAGCGGTGAGATTGACGCCGCCGCCCTGCTCGAAGCCTGGGAAACTCCCGTGGTCCACGAACTTCTCAACGCCAAAGACATCGACCTCGACTCTATTCCCAGGGCCGATGCCTTCGTCGCCCTCTATCCCTTCCTGCAAAAGCTCGTCCTGCCTGCCGGTGTTGGCAACATGCAACAGAATCGCCCGCCCAATGATGTGGTCCTGCTCGCCACCAAAGCCAGTTTGGTCGTGCGCTCCGATCTTCATCCCGCCATCCAATACGGTTTACTCGAAGCCGCTACCAAGCTTCATTCGGCCCCCGGTTTGTTTCACGCCGCGGGCCAGTTCCCCGCTCCAGAAACTTTTGATCTCCCCCTCGGCGCCCACGCCCGCCAGTTCTACAAAACCGGACCTCCCTTTTTGCAGCGCCATCTTCCCTTCTGGTTGGCTGTCCTCGTCCAGCAACTTCTGGTACTGCTCATTCCCGTTGTTGGCGTTGTGTACCCGCTTCTGCGCTTCTCTCCCGTACTCTATAGCTGGTTCCAGAATCAGCGCATCTACAAACTTTATTCCGAACTCATGCGCCTCGAGGATCAGATGGCCTCGTCCTCTTCGCAGCAAACCTCCGGCGTCATCGAACGCTTGGACGACCTCGAACAACGCGCCAGCCATCTTTCCCTGCCTCTTCCGTTTCAGCCCATGATCTATGCGCTGCGCACGCATATCGGTGTGGTCCGCCAAAAAATCGAAAAACGCGCGGCACAAGAAATGCCCCAGCCCCATTAGCTCGCTTCTTGTTTGAGTCAGTCCAAGTGGCAAAAGCTGCTGCACCGCTTGCGGATTATGCGCTTGGCAGCGGGGGCCGGAACTTTAGAGTCTGTCTGGCATCCGCGCGAGGAATCTCTCTTCGATCCCGAAAAAATGTCTCGGCCACCAGGGGGGCCGACTCTTACGCCATCGGCTCCATGTGGCGACTCCCCTCAAACAGCCGCATCACCGATTCGCGCCCCAGCACCATAAACGTCAGCACTCCCAGCACCGTCCCATACGGAATCTCCAGGCAACTAATTCCCGCCACCACCATACACAGCGTTCGCGACTTCCGCCGTTTCAGCCACATCGCCGTCTGCAACTTCGCCGCCGCCAACACAATCGTAAACAAAAATATCGCTCCTCCGATTACCGCAAAAAACCACCCCAAAAAAGCCGGCGGAGCCTGCCCCGGCCTGCTGGCCATCGCCACCGCTTCGCTTGGATGCGAAGCAACGCTACTGAGAAAAATCCCCATCACCACGTACATCAATCCAAACAGCGAGAAAAACGCCGTCGTTGCTGCGGATATCAGATATCCCAGCGACAGCAGCTTCAAATGCTCTTCATCGACGATCGCCTGGCGGCTGATTTCATCCGTCATAAATAACTCCGGTCAACTACGCTGATTATGACGCCGCCTTCACCGCCCTCACAATCCTGTGTCGTCTCATCGGTATCGCATACGCCACCGCCAGCACGAAACGCGTCTGCTGCCGCGCTCGTCGCCAGCATCGTCATCACGAAACCCGACTGGCCTCGGCGCCGCGAGAATGGCTCGCCCTACCGCTCGGCAATCCCCGTTTTTTCTGCATACCCCTTGCAAAATCGTTTCTCCACGCCGTCGCCCTTCGTCTGCTCCCCCCAATATCGTAGAATTGCTTTATCGCTCTCGGGGTGAGCCACGCTTTTTCTTCTAACAAACCGCACTAAACAGCTTGTTACATTTTGCCTGCGCCTCGCCATTCCCTTGCTGCTCTGCCCGAATTTATGGGCCGCAACCAGCTGGTCCGGTATCGCCACCACCGACGCTGGTTTACCCGTTGCCAATGCCACTGTCACTCTTCACTCCAGCTCCCCACTACCCGACTATCACGCCACAAGCTCCCCAAATGGTACTTTCACCTTTGCCGACATCCAACCAGGCAGCTATCTCCTTACGGTCGACGTCAACGGAACAGTTTGGACCGCCGCGGTACTGTTCGTCGTTCCCGACAACGCCCAGCTCTCCCTCAATCTTCAGCTTTCTTCCCAAGACCACTCCCTGAAGTTCTTCACCCCATCCACTCAAGCATCCACCGAAGCCACCGGCGCCTTTCGCCTCTCCAGCAAACAAGTTTCGAACCTGCCCCTTAATGAGCGTGACTTCAGCAAACTACTTCTCCTCGCCGCCGGCACCATGACCGACACCAACGGCGCCGCCAACTTCACCCAGCAATTCTCCATCAACGGTCAGCGCGGCGTTACCGCGGTCTTCGCCACCGATGCCACCGACTCCAGCGATCCCGAACTCGGCGGCGCCACTTTCCCCAATTTCAACGTCGATGCCATCCAGGAAGTGCAATCCAGTTCGGGCGTCATGCCTGCGGAAATCGGCGAAGGAGCCGCCGGCTTCACCAACGTCATCACCAAGTCTGGCACCGACGATTACCACGGCAGCTTGTTCGAATTCGTGCGCAACGCCGCCTTCGATGCGCGCAATTTTTTCGATTACAGCAACGGTGTCGACACCCGCCGCATCCCGCCCTTTATTCGCAACGAGTTTGGCGGCACCCTCGGCGGCCCCTTAGTTCTGCCCAAACTCTACGATGGCCACCACAAAACTTTTTTCTTCCTCGAATATCAAGGCTTTCGCCAAGTCCTCGGCACCACCCAGGTCTTTGCCGTCCCCACCGCCGCCGAACGCCAAGGCATCGACACCACTACTTATCCCGGCGATACCTTATATGTCCCCGTCAATCCCGCCATCGCTCCGCTCCTCAGTCGCTATCCCCTGCCCAACGATCCTCAAGGCGCATTCGGCCCTCGCACTTACGCCACTTATTCCAAGGTCGACACCGACACCGATCAATTCTCCATTCGCGTCGACCAGAAATTCTCCGACAAGTCCTCTCTCTTCGGCCGCTTCAGCCTCAATCAGATCAGCGGCCCCACGACCAATCCCGATCAGACCGCCATCGATCCCGCCTTCGGCGTAAACTTCTACGATCACCAGCGCATCGCCACCCTCGCCTATGCCCGCAACATCACTTCCCGTCTCACCCTTAACGCCGCCTTCGGCTACGTCCGCAGCACTCCCATTTTTCCCACGCATGACTCCACCGATCCCGCCTTGGCCTTCGGCGATGGCCTCTACGACGGCTTCAACTCCGCCGACGGTTCGATTTTCGGTTCCTATGGAAACGTCTATCAAGCCAAGCTTGATCTCGTTTGGACCCGCGGCGCTCACACCTTCAAGTACGGCCTCGACATTCGCCTCAACAAAGACGCCACCGTTTTTGGCACCAACCCGAACGGCCTATATACCTTCGGTGGCGGCACCGCCTATTCCCCCGTGCAGATTCTTTCCGCCAGCGGCCTGCACAATATTCAACCCGGCCAACCTCTACCCGATGCCCTCACCGGCCTGCTCACCGCTACTCCTTATTCCTACACCATCACCACCGCCGCCAACGTCACTCCCCAAGGCAATAAGTTTGATGAAGCCGCCGTTCGCCGCAATGCCTATGACTTCTACTTCCAGGATGCCTGGAAAATTTCTCCCCGCTGGCTCTTCACCTACGGCCTACGCTACGAGCTCAACTCGCCCATCCGCGAAGCTCACCATCGCACTTCCGTCGGCTTCCCCGTCGACGCCCAGGGAAATCCCACCAGCTTTTTCGCTCCCGGCGCGCAACAGATTTACACCTTCAATCCTCAGCCCATTTATCCCACGGACTGGCGCGGCTTCGGACCGCGCCTCGCCCTTGATTTCGCCGCCACAAAGCACACCACCTTCCACGCTGGCGCCGCCATTACCACTCTTCTTCCCAATCTTTGGCAAACCAATTTCGTTACCGGCGGATTCCCGCTGGACTTCCAGCCCCTCATCACCGCCTCTCCCGGCACTCCGGTTCCCTTTCACAACACCGCGGTCCCTTTGCAACTTCCCACCGTCTACACCTCCGCCGGCCAACCGCTCTTCCCCAACGGCGACAGCACCAACGTTCCTCCCAACACCCCTATCGATGTGCAGCGCTATCAGACCGATGTGCAAGCCCTCACTCCTGGTGACCAAACCCAACTCATCAACGCCTCCTTCATGGAACGCAACTTTCGCAACGGCTACATCGCCACTTACTCCTTAGGTTTCGATCACGAGTTTCCCGGCGCCATCCTCCTCACTGCCTCTTACGTCGGCACCGCGGGAGTCCACTTGCCCAGCGTCTTTTCCCCAAACGGCTACGCTGGCGCGGATCCTTCCTTCGCTCCCTTCACTCAATTCAATGCCGCTGGACAAGCCATTTCCGGTTACGGCCCCGAATGGGTTCTACAGTCCGCTTCCCACTCCTCCTATAACGGCCTCCAAACCAGCCTCACCAAAAACAGTCCCCGCTACGGCCTCGGTTTTCAGGCCAGTTACACCTATTCCAAATCCCTCGACGACACCAGCACCGTACTCGGCGGCATTCCCGCGAACGCCGGTGTCATCCTTCAAGCTCTGCCGCAGAATCCCCGCGATCCCGGCGCAGAAAAAGGTCCGTCAACTTTCGATATCACTCAAGCGTTTTCCTTGAGCCTCATCTGGGCCATACCGTTCGATCGCGTCGGCTTCCTGCAACCCCTGGGCACAAAAGTTATCTACGGCTGGCAAGTCCTAAACGTCACTTCCATCATGACCGGCCCGCCCTTCACTGTTTATTCCGGAATTCAACAAACCGGTGCCGGCGCTGGCGGCACCGACCGCCCCAATTTGCTCACCATGCCGGACTTGTCCACCAGTCGCACCATTCGCGAGGATTACTTCGGGCGCGGCGCTAACAACAGTTCCTTCTTTTCCATTCCCATCAATCTTCCCGGCGGCACCGGCCCCAATCAAGGCTACTTTGGCACCCTCGGCCGCGACACCTTTCGCGGGCCTGGCTTTCAGCAATACGATATCGCTTTGATCAAAAACACTCCCATCGGCTGCGGCGGCGCCGAATGGGCCGTCCTGCAATTCCGCGCCGAATTCTTCAACCTCTTCAACATCGTGAATTTCGGTCTGCCCTCCAACACACTTCTCGGCACCGGCTTCGGCATCATCAGCAAAACCGCCGGCCCCTCCCGCCAAATTCAATTCTCCCTCCGTCTAGCCTTCTAACCTTGGAGTGCGGCCCGCACCTCCCTGCCCAGTAGCACACGCCGGGTGCCGCACCCTTCGCTTTTCAGGGTGCGGATTTTCTCTTGGGCCTTCCACGCGTCCCAACATGCCTACTTGGCCAGTGGGGTTCTTCTTAATTCCCCCTCAAGAAAATGTCATTCCGAGCGCAGCGAGGAATCTCTCTTCGATCACTGGGTCTTGCCTACCACTTCCGTCCCTCCTCACCTTTCCAGCCTCCCAACCAGAAAAAACCCGCCATCTCCAAAAACGGCGGGCTTTCTCCTCGCGCAACTGTTCGCAATTACTCGCTGATCGCCACTCCGTTAAACGCCGCAACTCCCACCGTCGGTGACGTCGCAGCCCACGTCAGGTCTCCATAGCTGTCGATCGCATACACCGCCACGTACGCTTCTCCGCCCGCCGTGTAAATAACGGCTAACCATTTCTTATCCGCAGACACCGTAATGTCCGTAGGCGAACCCGGCAGTCCCACCGACTTGTAGAACACTCCTCCTTGCCCGTCCGTAAAGAAAATGGAAATCACGTCTCCCGGCGAATTCCCCGTGTACCACACACTGCGCGGCCCCTTGGCCACCCAGCAAGGCGCATTCGTCGGATAGGCCGGCGCAGGTCCGGGCATCGGCGATACATTCCGATTCTCATCCACTAGCGCGAAGCTGTCGGCGCTGTGTGCCGGTGTGAATCCCAGTAGGTTGCCCCAAAATGCTTCTCCCAGCGGGGTATTGTTCGCATCGCTCGGCAACGTTATCGTCGTGCTCGTTCCCGCCAACCCGCCATTCTCCCCCGTCAGAGGCAATTGCAACACCGAGCCCGACGTCAGCGTCACCGCCGCCCAAGTTTTTCCTACCGCAATTTGCGCCGCAGACGCGTCCGTCAGGTTCACCACGCTCCCATCGACATTGCCGCTCGGCCATGCGTGGCTCTCCGCACAGTTACTCCCCACCACGAAAAGCTGCCATCCGCTCAATGCCACCGAATCCGGCTGCACACAATCCTTTGCCAGACTGATGGTGCGTCCCAGTCCAATGTAATTTCCGTACCGCACCAGCTGGGTAACGCTGTTTGACCCATAATTCGCCACTGCGCCCAGGTCGTCTTGAAACTGTAGGATTCCCGCATTCCCACTGGCGCCGCCCTTCTCCCCAGTGCTCAGCGTCTTCGCCAGCGACAATAACGGTGTCGCCCCACCATCCAGCCGGAACACTTCCACCTGATTGTTGCTGGCGCTGTTCGTACTCGTCAGTACAAACACGCTGCGATCCTGCCCGGCCACCACCGATGCCGAGCCCAATAGCACGGCCCCCAGCGTCGCCACCCCGGCAAGCCGGGTCCACCTCTCGAACCTTTTTACACTCATTGCTGTCTCCTTGACTTACTTCTGCATGCGCTCCTCAGGCGAGCGGCTGCGCTCACACCCGAACGAGCCCCTTCACGCTGGTTATTCGTCGCGGAACAACCAAAAGTTACGCGGCTGCCCTGCAAAAAACGTCGTTTCGTGACCCTTCGGTCAAACTCGTGCGGTTGGGCCTCCCGCACGCCGCCGTGCGAAAAATCTCTCAGCGTTCAAAAAGTCCGTAACTTTTTCCCGCTTTCCAGCGAATTCATCTAGATGGGCTCAGTCCAATCGTCTGGAACCAGAGGCGCAGATTCGTTTGCAACCATACTCCCAGCTGAATAAGGATTGTTCGGCGGCTCGCCCTCTTATGCATGCGGACAGCGAACTGGAACGCCTGATGGCCCGTTATCAAGCCGGCGATTTCGCCGCCGCTACCGCTCTCATCCATCGCGTCAGTCCGCAACTGCATCGTTTTTTCCTCGCGCAGTTCGCCAGCCGCTCCGATGCCGACGACTTGCTCCAGGAAACCTGGTTGCGTATTCATAAGGTCCGCCATACCTATCGTCCCAGTGAACCTTTGCTCCCGTGGGCTTACGCCATTGCCCGCCACGTTCGTGTCGACCATTACCGCAAGTCTCTCCGCGCCAGCGCTCGCGAACAGCGGCTCGAAGAAATCTGCAGCGCGCCCTTCGTCACCTCCAACGCTGCGTCCGGTCCACCCGGTGACGAGCTGGCAGCACTTTTGGCTCCGCTTTCCGAAAGCCAGCGCGAACTCCTCGCCATGCTCAAGGTCGCCGGAATGTCCCTCGAGGAAGTTGCTCGCGCTACCTCCTCCACGGTGGGATCCGTCAAGCAAAAGGTCCACCGCGCTTACAAAAAACTCCGGGAAGAGTTGGGTTCCCTCAACCTCAAGAAAGGAGGAAGCACACACCAGCCGTGAACGATAAAGACATCGACGAAGTTCTGCACCAAGCCGCGCAAACCTCCGATGCTCTGGAGCCCGCGCTGCTCCAACGCGTCGCAGCCTCCCTGCAGCCTCTTGAACCCGTGCGTCCTCTGCCGCGCACTTGGGTCCTGGCCACGGCTCTGCTTTTCCTCGGCGCCGCCATTGCCCTTGTCGCTGCGTTCCACGCCGGTTTCTACGGCTTTGCCAAAATGGATTTGCTCGAGCGCCTACTCATCTTTTCCACGCTCGCTTGCTTCGCCTGTGTGGCAGCCGCGGAGTTCGTCCATTCCATGATTCCCGGCAGCCGCCGCCTCTTCACCCCAGAAAATTTGTTGCTTCTCGCCAGCATCCTCTTACTCGCTATCTTTGCCCTGCTCTTCCACGATTACCACACCGATCATTTTCTCTCCGCGGGTATCCTCTGCCTCGTCACGGGAGTGGCTCACGCTATTCCTGTGGGCCTGCTCGGCTGGCTACTGTTACGTCGTGGATTGGCGCTCAACCGCGTCGCCGCCGGGCTGCTCGGTGGTGCATTCGCCGGTCTCGCCGGCATCACTCTTCTCGAACTCCATTGCCCAAACTTCCAGGCCTTCCACATCCTCGTCTGGCACACCGCCGTCCTCCCCGTGAGTGCGGCCCTAGGCGCCCTCCTCGGTTATCTCCTGAACCACCACCTCCGCCGAACCGCCAGCGTTGGTCCCGAAGGCACACGCCCCAGCCACTAACCTGCATTTCTCACAGTCGTGCACAAATCTCAGACCTGTCATCCTGAGCGAAGCGAAGGATCTCAACCGATCCACACTGGGCTCACCGCGAGAAAGCCGGGTGCCGCACCCTTCGCTTTTCAAGGGTGCGGATTTTCTCTTGGCCCTTCCACACCACCCCATTCGTTTTTTGCTGGAAATTTCCCGCCGATTTCCCGCAAAGTGGAATTCTTGCAATCCAACGGAAACCATGTCGGGATGAACGCTCACGCATCACCAATGCGGTTTCTACGAACCTGGTCCACTTCGCTTTCCCAGGACCTCCGCATCGCCCTCCGCATATTACGCAAATCCCCCGGATTCGCCATCACCTCTATCCTCACTCTTTCTTTGGGCATCGCCGCCGCGCTCTCCATCTTCGCCTTCGTCGACTCCGCGCTGATCCGGCCCCTGCCTTACCCCAATCCTTCCCGCCTAGTCGGCCTCTTCGAAACCACCGAGCTAGGCGATCCCTACGCCGGTTATTCCTATCCCAATTTCCTCGACATGGCCCGCGCCAGCACCAGTTTCTCCGCGATCGCTGCCTACACTGGCAATGATGCCTTCACTCTCTTCAACGCCACCGGCACAGAACTCGTCAGCGGCAGTGCCGTCTCCAGCGATTTCTTCCGCATTCTCGGCGTCACTCCCATCCTTGGCCAAGACTTCGATCCCCTTCCTCCCAGTGGCGATTTGCTCGCCGCTCCTTCCACCGTCATCCTCAGCTACGCCGCATGGCAGAACCGCTTCGGCGGCAGAACCGACGTGCTCGGGCAAACCGTCCGGTTGGCCGGCGGATCCTACACTGTCATCGGCGTCCTCCCCCGCAGCTTTCAGTTCGCACCTACCGGTCCCGCTGATTTCTGGACCACCCTGCATTCCTACGCCGGCAACGACTGCTTTCAAAGCCGCGGCTGCTTGGCCCTGGGTGTGATTGCTCGCCTCAAAGACCGCGTCACTGTGCCACAAGCATTGTCCGATGTCCGCGCCGTTGCCTCGCGCGAAGCACAGGAACATCCCGACCCCGATCGAAAGCGCAGCGCGAACGTCGCTCTGCTCAGCCAACACATCCTGGGCGACACCAAGCCAGTGCTCCTCGCTCTCCTCGGCGGCGCGGGTCTCCTCCTTCTGATTGCCTACATCAACGTCGCCGGTCTTCTTCTGGTTCGCTCCGACAATCGCCGCCGCGAATTTGCCATGCGTGGTGTGCTCGGCGCCAGTCGTGCTCGCCTGACCCAGCAGTTCGTCGTCGAAGGTCTTCTCGTCGCCATCGTAACCTCCGCCCTCGGCCTCCTCGCTGCCATCCTCACCCGCCAACTCCTCCTCAAACTAATTCCGCAAGACATGCTCGACTCCATGCCCTATCTCCACGGCACTTTTTGGAACTGGCATCTCACCACTTTCGCCGCTGCCTTGGTCCTCATCGCCCTGCTTCTATTTGCCGCCACTCCGGCACTCCGTCTTCCTTTCTCGAACCTGCGCTCCAGCTTGGCCATGGGTGCTCCCGGCACGGTCGGCACTTCCTGGCGAAATTTCGGTGCGAAGCTCGTCATCCTCGAAATCGCCACCACCATGGTGCTGCTCTCTGGCGCAGGCCTACTCGGCAAAAGCCTTTACCAACTACTCCGCGTGCCCATGGGCTTCGTTCCCGATCATGTCGCCGCTCTTTGGATGTTTGATCCAGGATCGCATTCCTCGTACTCCAGCAGCGATCAGGCCCTCGCCATGGGGAAGGAGATAATCTCTCGGCTGCAAAGCGTACCCGGCGTCGTCGCGGTGGCAACAACACGGAGCCTCCCTCTCACCGATGTACCCAGCACGCAGATCGGTTTTGCCAGCAAGCCCTCTCTCGCCGACACCAACGAAGTGGGCCACCAAGTCATCAGCCCCGATTACTTCTCCGTTCTTTAAGCCCGCTTGCTCCAGGGTCGCGCCTTCAACGATCACGACGACAACAACTCTCCCTGGGTCGCCATCATCAATCAAACCATGGCCCGCCGCTATTTCCCCGGCGAGAATCCCCTCGGCCAAATAATCTATTACCACTCCCATGGCAGTGCGCCCTTCTCCAGTGGGCCTTCACATCCGCTGCAGATCGTCGGCGTGGTCGCTGACATCAAAGATCGCGACTTGAATGCCGACGAAAATGCCGTCGTCTATTCGCCTTTCGACCAAGGCGCAGCCCCCGAGTTTTACCTCCTCGTTCGCACCTCGCAGGACGCCGCCACCGCTTTGCCCTCGCTCATCTCCACCATTCGCTCCGTCGATTCACGCATCGTCATCGATCGTCCCACCACCATCTCCGAAATGATCCACGGTTCACCCGCAGCAAATCTCACGCGCTCCACCGCCTCTCTTGCCGCCGGATTTGCTCTAGCCGCGCTTCTGCTCAGTGCCGTTGGCCTCTACGGCGTCATTGCCTATTCCGTCAGTCGCAGAACCTACGAAATTGGCGTGCGCATGGCCCTCGGCGCCACGCCCCAAGCCGTCTACCGCCTCATCCTGACCGAAGCTTCCCGCCTGATCGTCCTCGGTTTGCTGATCGGTGTCGCCGGCTCCGTCGCCGCGGGCACCTTCCTTCGCAGCCTTCTCTTCGCCGTCCATTCCTGGGAAATTTCCGTACTGGCTGGCGTCTCGGCCGTGCTCATTCTTGCCGCGCTCATCGCTGTGCTCATCCCAGCCCGCCGCGCCTCCCGCGTCGATCCCCTAGTCGCCCTCCGCTACGAGTAATCATCGCTTCTTCCTCTATCACATGTCGTCACCGCGAACTTCCTTCGACTTGGTGTACATTGTCAACGCACGGAGGCTCCGCTCTCATGTCGTTTCTCGTCAATCATCCCGTTGGGACCTTCTTAGTCACCATCGTCATTCTTTGGCTATCTTCCGCAGTCGGTGTAGTGCTTCGCAAACGCCGCCCGGAATTAGCCGAGGCCGAGCGCTCCGACTTCGGCGTTATCCTCGCTGCCGTGCTCACTCTTCTCGGCTTGATCATCGGCTTCACTTTTTCCATGGCCA
>DATKPS010000210.1:0-55872 GCA_035524015.1 Candidatus Sulfotelmatobacter sp. | reverse complement strand
TCGCGACGCTGCTTCTTGCGCAGTCGCTTCCGCGAAAGCGCTTCTTTGGCCCGGCGCTTCTCACCGGGCTTCATGTAGAAGCTATGCTTCTTTATCTCTTTAATGATGTCTTCCTGTTGCACCTTGCGCTTAAAACGTCGCAGTGCATTTTCAAGAGACTCATTCTCTTGAATGATCACCTCTGCCAATGAACTTCACCTCTATTCCGGTTCGGATTTAAAGTACCTGTAATAACACCCACCCCAAAAGTTGAGTGCTACGCCTGGTGATATTATCTCATGAGGCTGCTGGCTTCTTGTAGTCAATTCAAGTGTTCCAAGTCAAGTACTCTTTACGCTATTCCCTTTTCGGCCTGACCTCGATATCTTTCGAGATACTGGTGCCGGCAACGTTAACTAACTGATCGTCTATCGGTATTCTGCTGTACTTCTTGAAGCGGGCGCGCCGCGCTTGCGTCTGCTGGTACACTGAGATGTTTCATACCCCTGCCTCGGGAGAAGACCGTCATGCCCGATATGCGCGATGCCATCGCAGTGCTGCTTGCCGGAGGTCAGGGGGAGCGATTGTGGCCGCTGACTCGCGATCGCGCCAAGCCTGCGGTTCCCTTTGGCGCGCTGTACCGTATCATCGACATCACTCTGTCGAATTGCATCAACTCTGGCTTGCGGCGCATCTTCGTTCTCACCCAATACAAGGCGCTCAGTCTTTCCCGCCACGTGCGCGCCGGATGGTCGCCCTTGATGGGACTTGGCGATTTCATCGAAGTGCTTCCGCCGCAAATGCGCGTGTCTCAGCAGTGGTATCAAGGCACGGCGGACGCGGTGTATCAGAACATCTACTCCATCGGCAGCGAGCGTTCGAAATACACGTTCATTCTCTCCGGCGACCACATCTACAAAATGAATTACGCCAAGATGCTGCAGCAGCACGCCGACTCCGGCGCGGATGTCACCGTGGCTACCATCGAAATTCCTGCTGCCGAAGCGGCCAAACAGTTCGGAGTGATTGAGACCGACAAAAACTGGCGCATTTGCGGATTCGAAGAAAAACCAGCGAAGCCGAGAACCTCGGCGCACAAGAACACACACTGCAACGCCTCCATGGGCGTGTACATCTTCAACACGCAGTTGCTGATTCCGATTCTGCTTGCCGATTCCGAAGAGCCTAAATCCGCGCACGATTTCGGCAAAGACATACTGCCGCGCATCATCGCCAAGCATCGCGTGTATGCCTACAACTTTATCGACGAGAACAGCAAAGAGTCTCTGTACTGGCGCGACGTCGGTACGATTGACGCTTATTACGAAGCCAACATGGATCTGGTCAGTGTGTCGCCGGTGTTCAACCTTTATGACAAGAATTGGCCCCTGCGCACCTGGCAGCTGCAGTACCCTCCAGCGAAATTCGTTTTCGCCGATGAAGACCGCAAGGGTATCGCGCTCGACTCCATTGTTGCCGGGGGCTCGATTCTCTCCGGTGGCCGTGTGCAGAACTGCGTGATTGGCTATGATGTGCGCGTCAACAGCTTCTGCGAGGTGACCGCTTCCATCATCTACAATCACGTCAACATCGGGCGCCACTCGCGGATCTGCCGCGCGATCATCGACCGGCACGTCAGTTTGCCAGAGCGCACGGAGATCGGCTTTGATTTAGAGGCCGACCGGCGGCGGTTCCACGTGACGCCCTCTGGCATCGTCGTGGTGGTTCGCCAGGAATCGCTCATCGAAGAGCCCGATTCGCAGTGATGACGGTCTCAGGAGTCTGTGCGAGAACTCATCTTTTTCGTCAGGGCACGACTTTAGTCGTGCCGTAACGCACGAGGAATCATTGCGGCTTCAGCCGCTGAGGGCGTGTTTGTCCAATTGTCCCACAGGCACTGAGGCGCCTGTTGTGGGTCCCAAATCGGGCCTGCAGCGCGCAATCCTTCGTTTCTTGGTACAGTGACGATCTCCGCCTTGTGCTCCACATCACGCCCCTCTTTCCCCACCTCTGCTACAATTTTCCTTCTGCAAACCACACAGGAGAATCCACTATCATGGCCACCAAAATCACTCGGGTTCACGCCCGGCAAGTCCTCGACTCTCGCGGCAACCCCACCGTCGAGGCGGAAGTCACGCTGGAGTCCGGAGCCTTCGGCCGAGCCATTGTTCCTTCCGGTGCTTCCACTGGCGAACATGAGGCGCTCGAACTCCGCGATGGCGATAAATCCAAATACCTCGGCAAGGGCGTCCTCAAGGCGGTCGCCAATGTGAATGGCGAGATCGCCAAGTCTGTGACCGGAGCGGATGCGGCGGATCAGCGCGCGCTCGACCATAAAATGATCTCTCTCGATGGCACTCCGACGAAATCCCGCCTCGGCGCCAACGCGATCCTGTCCGTTTCCATGGCCGCCGCTCGTGCTGCTGCTGCCGCCGCGAAAGAGCCTCTGTATAAATATCTCGCGCGCTACTCCACCGATCACTCCGCGAACCTGCTGCCGGTGCCGATGATGAATATTCTGAATGGCGGAGCGCATGCGGACAGTTCCGTCGATTTCCAGGAGTTCATGGCCATGCCGGTGGGCGCTTCTTCCTTTAGTGAAGCGCTGCGCTGGGGTGTGGAGGTATTTCATGCCCTGAAATCCGCGTTGAAAAAGCATGGTTATTCCACCTCGGTTGGCGACGAAGGTGGTTTTGCGCCCAGTTGCAAATCCAATGAGGAAGCCATCCAGATTGTGCTTGAAGCCATCGGCACTGCCGGCTACAAGCCGGGCGAACAAGTGGCCATCGCGCTGGACCCAGCCGCCAGCGAATTCTTCGACAAGGCTAGCGGCAAATATGTGTTCAAGAAATCGGATAAATCTACGCACTCTTCGCTGGAACTGGCTGACTATTGGACCAAGTGGGTCGAGAAATACCCCATCGTTTCGTTGGAAGACGGCATGGCGGAGGATGACTGGTCTGGCTGGAAAGCGTTAACCAATTCCCTGGGCTTCAAGTCCGCGAAGAAGCGAATTCAGCTGGTGGGCGACGATATCTTCGTGACCAATACCGAGCGGCTTTCTCGCGGTATCAACGAAGGTATCGGCAATTCCATCCTGATTAAGTTGAATCAGATCGGCACGGTCATCGAGACCATCGATTGCATCGAACTGGCCCGCAAGGCTGGCTACAAATCGGTCATTTCGCACCGCTCCGGCGAAACGGAGGACACCTTCATCGCCGACCTCGCCGTCGCCACTGCCGCAGGTCAGATCAAAACCGGCTCGGCATCGCGCACCGACCGCATCTCCAAATACAACCAATTGCTGCGCATCGAAGAAGAATTGGGCTCCGCCGCGCGCTTCAATGGCCGCGCCCCATTGCTCTAGCCGGACGCATTCCTTACCGCCGCGCCATTTTGCGGAGGTTGTGATTGGTGGGTGCCGGGATACTCGGCGAGCGTCGCAATAGATCTCGAAGTCCAGAGATGCTTACGCGCCGCTCGCCATGTTCTTTTCTCGGCGCATTTCCGCCAGCACCAGCCGAACTTCGTCGTAGGTCACCTCTTCCGGAAGCGACTCCTTGATCGGCTTCATCCACTCCAGTCCCAAGCGTACGCAGGCTTCCCGGATCTGCTCGTGGCGTTCCGCATCAATCCATTCCTGCTTTAGTTGCACGTCGCCTCGTTCGATCAAGTCCGCCACGAGCACTACAACCGAGGTCACTTTCCTTCCGCGAATCCGCGCAATCTCTTCGAACGAATGTCCCTGCTGTAATAATTCGAGAGTCTCCGCCAGCGCATTCGACGGCTTGGCGCGCCACTCCGGGCTGGCGCGTTCGCCTTTTTCGAATCGCGGGAACAACTCCAGAATCGCTTGCCCATACATCTCGCACTTCTTTTCACCTATCCCGGAAATCTGACGCAGTTCCTGCAAGTTCCGGGGTTTTCTTACGCACAGTTCATCCAGCACGGTGTCATGAAGCACCACAAATGCCGCAATCATCTTCTCCCGCGCCGTAATGCGCCGCCACTCGCGAATAAATTCCCGCAGTTCCTCATTGACGGAAACGTTTGGCACTCGCTGAAACGACATCCTTTCGGTAATCGCGCGGGGACTGCGGCTCACCCGTTCCTGGCTACCGGCGATCGCTGCCGTACCGCCCATCCAAGCCGGCAAACCAGCACACGAGTCGCACACTCCACATTCCTCCCACTTCACGTTTTCACCAAAATACTCGCAGATCTGCCGTTGCCGGCACCGCGTCCCTTTCACGAAGTCCTGCATCCGGTGATAGCGGCTCCAAGCGCGTTCGCGTTCTTCGGCATCACTGATTAGGTTGATGAAGTGAGCACGCAAGCCGTTGTCGCGCTTTTCCCAAAACAAGTAGCAATCCGCGGGCAAACCGTCCCGCCCCGCGCGTCCGGTCTCCTGATAAAGCTGCTCGATGCTGTCCGGCAACCCCAAACGCACAACCGCCCGTACGTTCGGTTTGTTGATCCCAAGACCGAAGGCGATCGTGCCGACCAGCACCGGCGCTTCCTCGTTCATCCATCTTTCCTGATTGGCCCGGCGTGTGGCGGCATCCATTTGTCCGTGATAGCCTACGGCAGCAATTCCGTTCTCGCCCAGTAAATCGATGATCTCGCCCACTCGCGCCACTGTCGGCGAGTACACAATCACGTTGCCGCTCTTTACCCGAGAGACCGCGTCCAGCAAAAGCTGGTCCTGCATTCCACCTTTGCACTCGCGAACCACATAACGCAGGTTCTCCCGGCGGAAACTCGACACCGACTTCAGCGGATTCTTCAGCCGCAATTGCTCCACGATGTCGTGCCGAACCCGTTGGGTAGCGCTCGCGGTGAACGCGGCAATCGCTTGGGTAGGGAACATCGCCCGCAATTTGCTCAGTTGCCGGTACTCCGGCCGGAAGTCGTGCCCCCATTCCGAAATGCAGTGCGCTTCGTCAATCGCGAAAAAGGAAACCGGCACTTGTTTCATCCACGCTGCGGCGCCGTCCATTGCCACGCGCTCCGGCGACACGTAAATCAGCCGGTATTCCCCGGTGACCGCCTTTCGCTTGACTTCCTGGCGGTCCGTTTCTACTACGGCGCTGTTCAGGAATACTGCGGGAATCCCCATCTGTCGCAATTGCGCCACCTGGTCTTGCATCAGCGCAATCAGTGGGGAAATCACTACCGCCGTGCGACGGGCATCGACTACCGCCGGCAGTTGATAGCACAGCGACTTTCCGCCGCCGGTGGGCATCACCACGCAAACATCGCGCCCTGCCGCCAAGCCCCGCACCACTTCTTCCTGCCGGGGACGAAAGCCGTCATAACCCCAATAGCGTTTCAGCGCCAAGGAGAATTGGTCTGCCGCCAAGAGAGGATTTACGGTGTCTGCCATGGCAAAGCCTACAGTCTGGAGCGCGCTGGTAACCAGATTCGCTTTATATTCGCCTCTTGTCAAGTACAAATTACTGAAGTAGCTTTTTGGTTATCCACAATTCCACAGCCCTTGTGCATAACGCTAAGCCCTTCCAGGGCATCGCAAAAATACGCTCATCCCGCCGTTGTTCCTGGCTATCTGAGTTCTTTAAGTTGATGTTGTTCTCGATCTCAAAAGACAAGACTCCGTCGCTTGCTTCGACGCTCAATTCGGTCTTCAGCCGCCTGGTCGGCCCGAGAACCTGTTCAGTTCGGGTCACACCGCTCTGCGACCACCGTCACATTTTTACTCAAACCCACTTAACTAACATCACCTGCGAACCCGTCCAATTTCCAAGGGGTTGCTGTTGGTTGTCGGACCCACGTTCATTCAAACCATGGACAAACGAGGCGAGGTACCAACGCTTAGGAAATGCGCTCTGGTCGTCCTTGCCATCAACATTCTCTCGGCTGTCCTGTTTATCGCGTTAGTCGATCGGCCTGTCTACGACGATTACCTTCATACCTTCGATCTCCAGAATTACGCTACTCGAGGCCTATCAGCCGCATCCCTCCTCCAACATAAGAATGCGCCCGGACCCACAGCCTACCTTTGGATGGCGACAGGCGTGCATCTTTTGCCTGGTAGCGAATTAAGGAATGCCAGAATTGCGATACTAGCTAGCTGGATACTGTTGGCCGCCGCGTTTCTGGTCGCGGCACGGAGCAGCGCGTTCCCCGAGATTTGGTATGGGGCTTTATTGGCCGTGTTGGTGTTCCCCCATTCCGTACAGGCTGCGGCGACCTTGCTTACGGAGGGCCCAGCGCTGTTGTTTGCGGCGTGCGGCGTCATCGCATGGATCAGGTTCCTGCCTTCGGCGGCGAAAACGACAGGTCCCCTTGCGCTTGGAATACTTGGTGGCGTGTCCATGGGAGTGGCCACCACCTGTCGGCAATACTATCTGGCTCTACTGCCTGCTGCAGCATTGTTTGCCGGATACCATCTGCTGAAGCTTCCAGCGGAGCAGCGGTTGCGCTCCTCACTGAAGGTGTCTTTTTCGTTGTTTGCCGCGTGCGTGCCGGTGGCCTTATTGCTGCTGGCATGGAAAAACATTGCCAGCCCAGAGATGGTGACGGGCACGGCTTACCATCATACGGCGACAGCCCTGGTTGGATTAAACCTTTCGAGGCCTATCGTCGCTGGCTTTTATGTGGCTATCTATCTGCTCCCGTTTACGTTTCCTGACATGGTTCGACTGACTGGGTGGCGGTTTCGCGTGGCGGCGGTGAGCGCGGTGCTTGTAGGCGCGGCAGTCAGTTATTTCAATTCTTTTTTCCTTCAACCGGGACCCTTTTCTTCGTCTATCCAAATGGTATCCCGGGCTCGCGGTACCCGGCTCATTCTGTTCCTCTTTGCAAGCATCGTCATTTTCAATGCCCTGGCGGTACTGTCTTTTATTTGGAATCGCAGAGTCCTTCTCGGCAGCCGCCCTCCAGTTTGCTTCGCCCTACTCATCCTGGTGTTTTTTGTCGCAGAGCAAGTGGGTGTGGGCGGAAATCATCCGTTCTACGACCGTTACGTACTGCAAGTTGCGCCGTTTCTCGGCCTAATCGTGTTCTCGCTCTTGCCGCGTTTGACCCTCGCGCGCGTAGCTGTTTTTTTGTCTCTTTGCTGTTTTAGCAATTACATGCTTTGGCGTTTTGCCGCTGCTCAATAACGACTCGATGGGGAAGGTGGTTGCAGCGTGGCATCAGGGTTTGTGCCTCCATTGAACTCAACCAAAGGCTCCAAGCACCCTGTCATACCCATACGATGCTATTTGGGTTCCTTCAGCAGCAGGCTGATGTTGTTCTCTGTCTCGGCCTTGTTCACGATACCGCTATCGGTTGCGGCGATTCTTCCTTGGCGGTCGATGAGCACGCTAAGCGGCATCGTCTGCAAGTCATATTGCTTTGCTACTTCCGGCTCGCTGATCACGATTGAATAGTTCACGTTCTTTTCCTTAATCCACGGCCGGACGGACCTCCATCCGTCATCGTCCATGGACAGGCCAATCACAACTAACCCCTCGCTGCCATAGCGTTTCTGAAATTCGATAAACCAGGGAATCTCCACCTGACAGCCTTCACACCACGTCGCCCAGAAATTCACCAGAACGACCTTGCCTTTTAAATCGGAGAGCCGCACGTCCTTGCCGTCTGCGCCTGTCAACTGGAAATCCGCTGCAGGTTTGCGATTCGCCGCCAGCTGAAGGCTTGTTGTGGCGTAAGGCGCAGCAAGGCTCTGCCACACCGCTACGGAGCATTCCACGCACTTGTGTGCCAGCACTTGCGGCGATGGAAGCGCAATCATGAACGCCACGATGACGCCGATGGTTGCGGCCGCCCAAATCAACGTTCTGCCGGTCCAGCTGTTTGTGCGTCGCATTGCACGCAATCGAGCCAGCCCAGCCGCTAAGTTCGGTTGCCAGCTGTTCTCAGGGTTAAGAGCGGACATCCGCTCATCCACCCAGTCGCTGGTATTTTTTTCCTTATTCGTGTCCATAGCGTCGGGTGTACTCCTTTCGGAACGCCTGCTGCGCACGCGCGACCAGTGTTCCAACGGAAACGGGATTCAAGCCAAGTATCGAAGCAACTTCCTCGTAGCGGAATCCGTGGCTTCGCAGTACCAGAAGTTCCGCTTGCCGTGGTTCGAGCATGCTGAGCACAAGACGGACTCTCTCCTGTTCTTCGCTTGTCCGATGAATCTGCTCCGGTGTTGCTGGGGCTGCATTTCTCACTAGCAGCCCAAACAATGTTTCATAGCGCCGGCGGCGGCTGCGGCTCCGCAGTTCGTCCAAGGCCGTGCGGACCGCAACGCGGTAGAGCCACGCTTCCACTTTCCCTCTCTGCGCCTTCTGGCTTCGCCACAGTTTCAGCAACACCTCAACCGCCAGTTCTTCGGCTCGTGCGCGATCGCGAACCACACGGGCAATGATGCGAGCCACCCGAGGGTACTGCTCGCGGAAAACAGCTTCGATGTGGCGCGCTTCGTCCCGTGGCTTCACTTCCGAGAGCGCTTCCGTTGCTGTGTTCACACTAGAAATAACGTCGCCTCTCTCCGTTTTGTGACAACGAAATCGTATATTACTGCTCGGCGGCTTCCTTCTCTTCTATTTCATTTCATGGACTCGATGCCCCATACGGGCCACAATTTTCCCACGCCTTCATCTGCAGCATTCGGATTGATTTACAATCTTCGTCCACCGTGATTATGTCTCGCTTCCTGCTCGCCTCGGTCCTCATGTGTTGGATGCTCACGGTGCCGCTGCGCGCGCAGACCGACACCTCCAGTAACACGGTCACTATTGCCACCGACCGCCCAGCCGTTGCCGCCTCCAGCATTGTGGTTCCGCAAGGCGCGTTTCAGGCCGAAAACGGCCTGCAGATCACCAACCAGGATGGCAACAACTCGCTCGACCTACCCGAAACGAACCTGCGCTACGGATTGTTGGCCAAAACGGAGCTGCGACTCGAAGTACCGGACTACTACTACAATCTACCCTTTGGCTCATCAAACACTTCGGGATTCGGGGACCTTGCGGCCGGTGTAAAGCAGCAGTTCGGGCCGATTCACGGCTTCGAGGTGTCTGCGATTATCTTCGTCAGTTTCCCCACGGGGGCCAACGGCATTTCCAGCCACGGCTACGATCCCGGGTTGCAATTGCCGTGGTCTCGCAGCCTCTCGACAAATTGGACTCTCGGGGGCCAAGTGGCGTTTTATTGGCCGACGGTCGGCGCCCAACGCAACTTCACGGGACAGACCAGTTTTTACCTCGACCGGCAACTGAGCCAACGATGGGATGCCTTTGTGGAATATGCTGGCGATTTCCCGGAACACGGCGGCTCGCAACAGATCCTGCATTTCGGCACTGCATACAAGCTCACGCCGCATCAACAGATTGACTTTCACGTGGCCGTCGGCCTCACGAATGCGGCTCCGCATGCGTATGTCGGCTTTGGCTACTCCTTCCTCATCTTGCCGAAGGGCCGCTGAGCAAACGGTCGATGCAGTTGGTCGCGTTGTTGATTGGCTATATTCCTAACTGACTACTCCCATCGGTTTGGCGCACCGATTCTTTGACACTTGCACTAAATCCCCCTATCCTCGTGGGGCTAGGTTCAGGCACTGTCGGCTCATGATTGGTCAGACGATCTCTCATTATCAAATCCTCCAGAAACTGGGGGGCGGCGGAATGGGTGTGGTCTACTCCGCGCGCGACACGACTCTGGACCGCTCGGTCGCCTTGAAATTCCTTTCCGAAGAGGCCCTCCGCGACAAGCTTTCTCTGGAACGTTTTCTTCGCGAAGCTCGTGCTTCCGCTTCCCTAAACCATCCCAACATTTGCACCGTACACGAAATCGGAGAAGACCCTCAGGGGCACCCGTTTATCGTGATGGAGTTCCTGGAAGGCGAGACGCTGAAAAATCTGGTTTCCGGCAGAGCCATGCGCGCCGACCGTCTGCTGGACATTGGCACGCAGGTGGCGGACGCCCTGGACCACGCGCACGCTCGCGGCATTACCCATCGCGACATTAAGCCCGCCAATATCTTTGTCACCCGCGCGGGACAAGCGAAGGTACTCGATTTTGGGCTGGCCAAGCTGGGCGCCATCCTCGCCGTCTCGCCCGAGACCGAACCTTCCGACTCCTCTAATACCGATAAACGCTCTCCCGTGCGCGACGACACGCTCACCACCCCAGGCACTTCCATGGGCACCATCGCCTATATGTCTCCGGAACAGGCGCGCGGCGAGTCTCTCGATTCGCGCTCCGATCTGTTTTCGTTTGGCTCGGTCCTTTACGAAATGGCTACGGGCTTACCGCCCTTTCGCGGCGCGACCTCGGCGGTAATTTTCAATGCGATCTTCAATAGCAATCCCACCGCACCGAGCGCGTTGAACGCAGAGATTCCCGAGTCGATCGACACCATCATTTTGAAGGCGCTCGAAAAGGATCGCGACTTGCGCTATCAATCGGCTGCCGAACTGCGCGCCGATTTCAAGCGCTTGAAACGCGATCTGGACTCCGGCAAGCGCAACCTCTCCGGCAGGACGGCTTCCTATATTTCGCCGGTACCTTCCTCCACGGCTGCTCGTTCGGAAAATTCCGTCGCCGTTCTGTACTTCGAAAATCTCAGCAGCGCCAAAGAAGATGAGTACCTGCGCGACGGCATGACCGAGGACATCATTACCGAACTGACTAACATCAAAAACCTGAAAGTGTTTCCGCGGCCGGCTTTGTTGCCGTATCGCGACAAGCCGGTCACTGCTCCGCAAGTCGGCCGCGAGCTGAACGCCGCCTATGTCCTCAGCGGCAGTCTCCGCCGTTCCGGGAACAAGCTACGCATCACCGCACAGCTGGTGGAAACGCATTCAGGTCACGCGCTGTGGGCGCAACGCTTCGACCGCGAAATGGACGATGTTTTCGAAGTACAGGACGAAATCGCCCGCAACATTGCGCAGGCCTTCCGCATCAATCTTTCGCCGCAAGAAGAACAGAAGATCGCCAGCAAGCCCACGCAGAACTCCGTAGCCTATGACTATTATCTGCGTGGCCGCAGCTACGCCCGCAGGGAAAGCCTCGAATTCGCCCTTCAAATGTATGAGCAGGCCATCAAGCTGGATCCCAATTTTGCCCTCGCGCACGCGGGAATTGCTTATATCTGCGGAATCATTCACGAAGTTCGCGAACACGACGCCAAATGGGTGGTGCGTGGCGAAGCTGCCTCCAGCAAGGCGCTGGAACTCGACCCGAACCTCGCCGAAGCAATCGTGGCGCAAGCGCGTATCTCCTATTCCCAGCGTAAGCACGAAGAGGCCATCGATTTGGCCAAGCGGGCCATCGCGCTGAAGCCCGATTGCGAAGGAGTCTACAACGTGCTCGGCAGGGTCTATTTTGCCTCCGGGCGCTTTCAGGAAGCGGCGGAACTGAGGGAGAAGGCCATCGAAGCGAATGGCGACGATTACAACGTGTTTATTCCGATCGTGAACGCGCTCGAGCGCCTCGGCCGCTCCACCGAGCTGCAGCGCTATCGAGAATTAGAAATGAACGCCCTGGAGCGCCAACTCGAACTGGTTCCGGAAGATGTTCGCGCGCGCAGCCTGCTCGCCGCCGACTATGCCAACATGGGCCGGCCTGACGACGCGGTGCGCCACCTGGAAATGACCGTCGCGCTTCGCCCCAATGATTCCAACGTGCTCTACAACGCCGCCTGTACTTATGCGGTGTTAGGGAAAAAGCAAGAAGCTCTCGACCTGCTGCGGCGTTCGCTCGATGCGGGCTACGCCAATTTTGATTGGCCACACCAGGACCCCGACCTCAACGTGCTCCACAACGATCCCGAATTCCGGAAATTGTTTCCTTCCAAGTAAACGCTGCTTGGCGCTTTTGGCACGCCATGCCGTGTTCTGTGACGCGCGCCACTGTTTACCTCCACCCCACCGCGCTACCCTCGTACTGTGACCACCCCGGCGTAACGGCCTCCGATTCCGCACGCCAATGCTCCCGCCGCCTGCGGTCACCGCTCATCCATGAGCACGTTGGCTCCATCCGAAACGCTCTCCGCCACGGACTTCACGCGGCCCGGCGTCAATCCCTGGTTCATCGCCTTCACGGTGATGCTGGCCACGTTCATGGAAGTGCTGGACACCAGCATCGCTAACGTGGCCTTGCCGCACATTGCCGGAAGCCTTTCCGCGGGTGTGGACGAGAGCACGTGGGTGCTGACCTCCTATTTGGTTTCGAACGCGATCGTGCTGCCACTAACCGGATGGTTCTCCCGGCTATTCGGGCGCAAAACGTTTTATATGTCGTGCGTGATGATTTTCATCGTGAGCTCCTTTCTGTGCGGGATGGCCACCAGCCTTCCGCTGCTGGTATTGTTCCGCGTGCTGCAAGGGGCAGGAGGCGGAGGCTTGCAGCCGGTTTCGCAAGCCATCCTTGTAGAAAGCTTTCCGCGCAAGAAGCAGGGCATGGCCATGGCCGTTTACGGAATGGGTGTGGTGGTCGCGCCGATTGTGGGGCCGACGCTGGGAGGCTGGCTCACCGACAACTATTCGTGGCGCTGGATCTTCTTCATCAATATCCCGGTTGGCTTGCTTTCGATTTTTCTTACCTCCACGCTCATTCACGACCCGCCGCACGTGGCGCGCAGTGAAAATGGCGAGGGCGTCCGCATTGACTATATTGGCCTCGGCCTGTTGGCGGTCGGCCTCGGCTTCTTGCAAGTGGTGCTTGACAAAGGCCAGCGGGACGACTGGTTCGGGTCGAACTTTATTGTGTGGTGCTCGGTGGTTTGCGCCGTAGGTTTGATTGGCGCGGTGCTCTGGGAGCTTAGGCAAAAAGATCCCGTGGTCGAACTGCATCTATTCAAGAACCGCAATTACGCCACCGCTACGTTTCTTATGTTCCTGCTCGGCGTGGTTCTCTACGGCAGCACAGTATTGCTTCCGGTAATGCTGCAGACGCTGGCCGGGTACACTGCGCAACTAAGCGGCCTGGTTCTTTCGCCCGGAGCCATTGTGACGCTGGTTTCTTTGCCGCTGGTGGGCTGGCTGTTGGCGCGTTTTCAGGCACGCTGGCTGGTCATTTTTGGCCTAACGGTGCTCTCGGTGGGTATGTTCCAACTGGCCTACATTAATCTGACCACCGGCTTTTGGACGTACGTGTATCTCTGGATGATTTCCCGCGGCGGGCTGGCGTTTCTGTTTGTGCCTATCAACGTCACCGCGTTTTCCTTTATATCAAAAGAAAAGATGAACAACGCCACAGGGCTGATCAATCTGGCGCGAAACATCGGTGGCAGCGTGGGCATCTCCATGGTCACCACCATTCAGGCGCGCTTGACGCAAAAGCACCAGAACGATCTTATCGGTCACGTCAGCCCACTCAATCCGCGCTATCTTGCCGCACTCCACGGCCTGGCCGCCGACCTGCAGGAAAAGGGCTCCAGCGCGTCCACAGCAATGCATCAGGCCGGGGCGTTGCTCTACGGCGAAGTGCAACGCCAGGCGGCGATGCTAGCGTTTATCGACGTGTTCTGGCTGCTCGGCGTCGTTTGTCTTTGTATGATCCCGTTTATGTTTCTGATCAAGAGGCCGCCGACGCATCACGAGGGAGAAACCCTACCTAGCCATTAATCGAAAAGGGCTGCCTGGATACAGGGGCGAGAGGGTTCTTGCACTTGTGGAATTCGAGGCTGGTTCACTGCTGCTTCTTCAGCGCAATTTCGAATTTTTCTTGGTGCTGTTCTACGAAGGTTTTATATCCGGCGGGATCGATGAACGCGTCCTTGTCTCCTGCGCTCCACTTCGCATATTTTTCTTTCAACCCAAAGTAACTTCCGTGAGAACCGAGAAAGATGTCGCATGGCAGACTCTGCAACACCGCAAAGCCGTGCTGGTAGTCTTCGGCGATCTGCGGATATTGTTTGTTTCCCACCAATTTATAGCCGGGATTCACATTCGGACTGCCGACAATCACGACATGCAGGATTTTGCCGCTTTCGGTTACGTCCATCGTCCAGGTGGTCGTTCCTTTGGTATGGCCGGCGGTCAGGTGTGCCACCAGCACGGAGCCGCCAAGTTCCACTTTGTCACCGTCGTGGAGCACGCGGTCAACCTTTGCCGGTGGGAAGTGCGCCCACCCATCCCGCCCATAGTGGAAATCTTCCTTTCCACCGGACTCGATCGTGGGTACGTCCGCATCCATCACGTAGTATTGCGCGCCCGTGTCCTCGATGATTTGCGCGCTGCCTTCGGCATGGTCGTAGTGCGCATGACTGATCAGCAGGATCTTGATGTCCTTGTAATGGAACCCCAACTGTTGCACACCTTTCTCGATGATGGCCACGTCTTCCTTCACCCCGCTGTTGATCAGGATGATTCCTTGCGGGGTAACCACGATATAGGAAGCCAGATCCTGGTCGCCCACGTAATACAAATTGCCGGCGATATGAAACGGCGGAAACGGCTGGCCCCATCCTGGCAGGAGCCTCTGTGCATGCAATGCCACCACGAAGGTAAACAGAGCCAGGAGAGCCATCAGTGGCATCCGCAGACGATTCACAAGCTTCCCCGCAGCTAGCTCGGCAATCTTTTTCGCAAAATTCCTCATCGCAAGTCTCCTTTGAAGGAAGCTTATTCGGCATCAAAACCGGTCAGATTCCTATTGTTTCAAAATCTATGTCAGAGAATCGTCTCTTTAACATCAGGGGCGAAGTGCAGGCCCCCGCCCCCGCGCTGCAAAACTAGTTGGGCTTGGTCGGCTGATTGGATGCAGGGGGTTCAGCGGGCTTGGCGGACTCGTCAGGCTTGGCCGATTGGGCTCCCGGTTTTGCTTGTTCATTGTCTTCAACGGGTTTGGAGACATGAAGTTTGCGGATCTCCTTAGCTCCGACCCCGGGATCCTCAGGAGTCACCTTGATCCCAGTCGCAAAGGCGCCGGCGGTCCATTTGAAGTAATAGGTTTTGCCCGCCTCCGCCTCAAACCGGGCCCGCTCGTTTTCTTTCTGCCTGGCTTGATTGGCGGCCGCCGCCGCGGACATGATGATGGTTCCGTAGTACTCCTTCGGTAATCCAGAGATCACCACCATCCCTGGCGGCACTTCGATGAATGCGTATTCGTCGTTCAGGAGTTTGGCGAGATGCGTACCGTTGACATACAGCTCGTCATGTGAAGACGACCCGGTAAATCTATAAGTGCGGTAGATACACACGATGGCCTTGCCGCTCGATGGCGCGGGTAGCACCGCGGGAGTTTTGGAATCCTGTGCGACGGAGATGGGAGCGATGAAGAGAACCGCCATCGCACTGAAGGCGAGGAGCAGGCACGCAAGTCTTACTGCCAGTTTCGTTTTGATCATGGAAGTCTCCTTGTATGGATGTTCTCAATGGCTTTGAGGGGGGACTTGCACCGAAGACTTTGCCGCTAAGAGCGAATGGGCCCGGAGGTTTCCCTCCGGGCCCACCCAAATCACTTACCTCACGATGCCGGGCCCGTGGAGATAACCATAATGGTCGGGTAGCTATGCCCCTGTTTGTTCACAGTTACAGCTTGGGAGTCCGACAGAATGATGCCGTACACCTTCCCGCCATTCTGCGCACTGGTGAAAGTGCCGTCACTATTCACGGTAAGCGTGTCTGTGAGTATTTGATTGGCTTGTTCCGGCGACCCGATGGAGGTCTCATCGACGGTGCCGTTGATAGCGCCGGATGGGTTTGTTTGGATGAAACCGGTCGCGGTCTGCACACCTTGGTTAACCACTTCCTGTATCCCTAAATAGTAGGTATTCGTGGTCAGCGAGGTGGCCGATTGCGGAGCGATCTGACCGAGCAACGATCCCGGATCAGTTCCGAGCAGGAATCCGGTGTTGGTCCCGGTCAAATAGAAGACCGGCGGGTAGCTCCAGGTGCTGCTGGCGTAGAACGTGCCGCAACTGGCGCCGCTGGTAGCCACTCTGCCGTACGAGTCGATGGCATAAGTGCAGGTCGGAGTGCTGGGAGTCGGCGTGGCCCAAGTGCCGGCATCGTCTTCGTACACGCTGCCGGTGTAGCCGGAGTTCGCGACCTTGATGCGCGCGATTTGCACAAACGAGCCTGCGCCAGAAATCTCCATGCCGGATCCGTAGTAGACCAGATAGCCGGACAGGGTTAGGGCGCCGCTCTGCAGTTGCACGTATCCCACAAGGATTTCGTCCGTGGTGCTCATGGGATCGCTGGTGATTTCGATTTCTTGCGTGTTGGAGATCAGGTACACGACACGGTTCAAGGTCACGTTGTCCAACGTTGTGGCGGCAGTGAACCGGCCGGTGGTTGAATTCGGCGTAGTCTCTGTGCCGGTGATGCCTGTGGAGTTGACCACGACTCCTTGGACGTTCGAGTCGTACTCGCCAGCGGTGATGGTGCCGCTGCTAACGGTCTTAGTGCCGGCCACGGTCAAGCGATCCTCGGTGCCGGTGCCTTGCGCGGAGTAGACACCGGTTTGCGAATAGACCCAAACACCGTTAGGTACAGTGGTGGGGAAATTCTGTTTGAAGATCTGCCCGGAAGCGATGTATGGCGTTGACCCAGATTCCCATTCCTGAATCGTGCCGATGGTCGGCGGCGTGGCGGAATCGAAGGAGAAGTGCGTTGTGAAGGTGTAAAACGGAGTCACAATCGTGGCACAACCGCGATTGTCTGAGCCCAGGCTGTAGAAGCTTCCATTGGCAGTGACGCTGCCGGTTTGATAGCCCAAGCCGCCAGTACCGGAGCCGTTGGCATCGATGGTGCCCGCAGTGATGTTACCGCTTCCATCTGCGGTAAATGAACCGACGGCGCCGAGGAAGCCAATCGAGTTATAGCCAATTAAACTGAAGGCGTATTGTCCCTTCATATTGGATTCGCTGCCGCTGCCGCAGCCTGCAGAGGGGGCCGTGATCGTGATGGACAGATTCGCGGTGGCGGTTGCGTTTGTCGAATCGGTCACCTGTGCAGTGAACGGGAACGTGCCGCTAACTGTGGGCGTTCCGCTGAGCTGCCCAGCGCTACTCAGTGACATCCCTGTGGGAAGAGCACCCGTGCCCGGACTCACCACGCTCCAGGTATACGGTGCGATGCCGCCGGTTGCTGTCAGATTTGTCGCTGTGTACGCCACGTTTTCGGTTCCCCCGGGCAACTGCGACGATGTCGTCGTAACCGACAATGGCAACGGCGCACCAATCGTCACCGTGTATGCTTGCGTACCGTGCTGGCTGGGATTACTGGAATCCGTCACTTGGATGGTGAACGCCACATTGCTCTGCTGCGTGGTCGGCGTGCCACTGATGGTCGCGGTCGTCCCGCTGCTCGTTGTGAGTCCCAATCCCGCCGGCAATGCGCCGCTGCTCACGGTCCACGAGTAAGGTGCCAATCCGCTCGATCCCGTCAGCGTTTGGCTGTACGGTGTGCCCTGGTTTCCACCGGGAAGTGTCGTGGGTGAAATCACCGGCGGTGCGGGCAGATTAATCTGGATGCTCAATGCCTGCGTCGCCGTCTGCACTGGATTGCTGGAATCCGTGACCTTAACCGTAAAATTCGAAGTGCCGTTCGGTCCGCTTGGCGTTCCGGTGATCGCGCCAGCGCCGCTCAGCGTCAATCCTGGGGGCAAACTGCCCGTGGTTGTAGAGAACGTCAAAGGGGCTAACCCGCCCGTGGTGGCAATCGTCTGGTTGTAGCCTGTGCCTTCCACTCCTGCTGGCAGCGATGTGGTCGTGATGCTTGGCGGCGTCGGCAGGTTAATCGTGATGCTCAATGCCTGCGTCGCCGATTGCGGTGCCACCGTGCTTGCGTCCGTGACCTTCACGGTGAAATTCGAGGTTTGGTTCGGGCCAGTCGGTGTTCCGCTGATAGTACCCGTGGAACTTAATGTTAGTCCTGCGGGGAGGGATCCGGCGCTGATGGAAAAGGTCGCTGTCCCCGCGCCACCCGTCATCGTGACCGTTTGGCTGTACGCGGTTCCTTCTGTATCTGCGGGGAGGGAGGTCATGGTGATGGCGGGCATGGCAGTGACGGTGATGCTCAATGAGGCGGTTTTTGTCTTGTCCTTGATGGAGGTTGCGGTGACGACGGCCGAGCCGGTTGCGCCGTTGGCGCTGTATGTCGCGGAAGTCGTTGAAGTATTGGTCAGTGCGCCTGGTCCACTCGTCAAAGCCCACGAGACTCCTTCGTGATTGGGGTCATGGGCAACCGCTGCGGTGATGGTAACGCTTTGACCCTGATCCAAGGCCTGCGCTGTTGCCGGTGATATGCCGACCGCAACTTTCCCCGAGCCACTGCCACATCCTGCCACGAGCACAATTAGGATGTAGGCAGCAACTGCAAGGACTGGTGCGGACACACCTCTACTGCTGCATCGAAAATCGCTAGTCATGACGCTTATCCTTTACTCAGATAATTTTGGTCTTTGGGCGGAGACCCGGCTGTCTGTCACCGAGTCCAAATTCTCGCCGGCTCCTCCGGCTGGTGCTATACTCAAACCACTTCGCTCCTGTTTACAAATGCCGTTTTAGGCACCCTCAGGCCATTTCATGCCAGCGCTACCTCATGGCCCGCGAAGTCCTCAAAAAGTACCTACGCGCACACGCCTGGATTCGTGGAAAGAAATTGCTGAATATCTCGGCCGGGGCGAGCGAACCGCCAAGCGCTGGGAAGCCGAGCGCAAGCTGCCCGTGCATCATGTGCCCGGTGGCGGTCATGGAAGCGTCTACGCTTTCAGCGCCGAACTGGACCAGTGGTTGCTCTCCGAAAAGCGTGAGGAATCAATCGCCGTTCCTGACGATCGCGAAAGGAAAATGGAGCCGGCTGGGGGCTTAATACCAGCCCGCGAACCACCATCAGTAGTGCCGGCACCCGCCAAAAAGCCCTATGGCAGGATTTGGCGCGTCTTGGCATTTGCTTTGGCGCTCGCCGCGATCGCGCTGACCACGACCTATTTCGCGGACCTGCGCACCACCAACGCTCACACGTCGTCTCTCTTGAGTTTGCTGACAAGGGCCGGACTTTCGCGGCCGGCTGCGGATCCCCAGAAGGAACTGGCTCACGAGCTCTACCTCCGTGGCCGTTTTGAATGGCATAAGCGCACTCCCGATAGCCTCAATCGCGCCCTCGACTATTTCACACAATCTATCGTCCACGACCCCAACAACGCGCAAGCCTATGTGGGTCTGGCGGATACCTACAATCTTTTGCGCGAGTTTTCCGTCATGCCCGAAAATGAAGCTTTCCAGCGCTCCATCGCCGCCTCTAAGAAAGCGGTCGAGCTGGACGATTCGCTGGCCGAAGCCCACCGCTCCTTGGCCTTTACAGAAATTTGGGGCAACTGGGATTTTCAAACCGGAGAAAAAGAATTTCTCCGGGCCATCGAGCTGAACCCTCGCGACCCACTCACGCATCTTTGGTTCGCCAATGCTTTCGCTTCGCCCGAATGGTACCCGATTTGTCTCCGCGAGATCGATCGCGCTCAGGAACTCGACCCCAGTTCCTACGCGATCCTTGCCGACAAAGGCTTATTGCTTTTCCACGCCGGCCAACCACAAAAGGGACTCGAGCTGGTCCAGCAGGTTGAAAATGCCGACTCCGATTTCGTTTCCCCGCATCGCTATCTTGCCAGTATGTATCTAACGGTTGGCGACTACCCCAATTACTTGATCGAGAGTGATAAGACTGCAGATCTCACTCACGACCAGGTCCTCAAGAAAACCACCGCAGCAGCTCGCGCGGGTTTCCGCCGCGATGGCGAACGCGGTTTGTTTCACGACCTGTATATGTCTCAAAGAAGTTTCTGGCTGCAAAGGAAGTTCTCGGCCACCTTGTTGGCGCGAACCTGCGCCCGCATGGGGAGGAAGCAAGAAGCGCTTGAATTGCTGCAAGAGGATTACGATCACCACGGTGTGCAGTTTTTAATGATTCGCGAAAGCCTGGATCTACAGCTCCTGAAGGACGAGCCTCAATATCAGGAACTGCTCCACAAGCTGCACTGCCCGCCCCCGGCATCGTTTTCGAACTCGCATTCGCCGGGTGCGTAGTCCAGCTGAACCGCTGCCGAGGCATTTCAGCCTTTTTCACCTTGCGTCGCCATCGCCCGTGCTTCCTTCTGGTCGGACAGATAGCAGGGTGACGACAGCGCGTAGATGTTTTTGTTGCCTTGCGCCAGCAGCGCCCACGCCAGCAGTCGCCCTCGCTGGTTGTGCAGGAAGTATTCGTACCAGCGATCTTCCACTAATTGCGGAATCACCACCACGATCCTGCGATTCGGATGCTCGTGGGAAAGCTTGCGCACATACTGCACGATCGGGACGATGACGAATCGATACGGCGAGGGTAAGACTAGGAGTTGCGGTGGTTCCGCTCCCGATGCGCGAAACGGCGCTGCCACATAGCGCTCCCAATCATCGTGCAGCAATTCCGAGTGGTTCTCGGGTTCCACATGAATCGCAATGATCTCCGTGGAAATGCGCGAAGCAAATTCCAGAGCCTGTTTGGTAACGCGGCTCCAGCGGTCTAAAGGAACTATGGCCACCGGCGGTGTTTTGTGAATCGCGGGTTCCACGGCATCACAACAATTCGTCGCCACGGTCACTTCGTGATAGTGGTGGCGGACTTTGTGGAACAGCACTATCACCATGGGAATAAAAATCACCGTGATCCACGCACCGTCCACGAATTTCGCCACCAGCACGACCAGCACTGTGAGTCCCGTGACACACGCGCCTAATCCGTTGATCAGGAGATTGCGCACCCACTGGGGCCCCCTCTTTTTGTACCAGTGCACCACCATGCCGAACTGCGACATGGTGAATGCCAGGAACGCGCCCACGGCGTACAGCGGAATCAAACGATCCGTCACGCCACCAAACAGCACCAGCAAAAAGCCCGTCGACGCCCCGAGAATCACGATGCCGTAGGTGTACACGAGCCGCCTGCCGCGATACCCGAATACATGCGGCAGGTAGTTGTTCAGCGCGATGGCGCGGCAGAGACGCGGAAAATCGGCAAACGCCGTGTTGGCGGAAAGCGAAAGCACCACCAGGATCGCGGCGATGGTTACGTAGTAGAAAACACCTTTGCCGAACACCGCCAGCAGCAGCATGGAAAGTACGCTTTGGTAGCCAGGCTGGCCCGGATCGGTGGCGGTGATGTGGTAAGCCTTCACCAGGTAGGAAATTCCCGCGAGCATCACCGCCAAAATAAAAATAATGATGGAAAGCGTACGCTGCGCATTCTTGACGCCCGGCTCGCGGAACGCACGCACGCCGTTGCTGACCGCCTCCACGCCCGTGAGCGCCGTGCATCCGCTGGCGAATACCTTCAGCAACAACCAATAAGTCACCGCAGTGGTCACTGGGCCGGCCGGCGGCAACGCTGTCACTGGCGCCGGATGCCCGTGGGCCAACAGCACGCGGACCACCCCGGCGAAGATCATGATTAGCAGCGTGGCAATGAACACATATGTAGGAATCATGAAGGCGGTTCCTGCGTCCTTTACGCCGCGCAAATTCAACACCGTGATCACGAGCAAAATGGCAACACAGAGAATCACGGTGTGCGACTGCAACGAGGGAACCGCAGACACCAACGCTCCGACTCCGGCCGAGATGCCCACCGCCGCGGTCAAGATGTAATCCGTCAGCAACGCCGCTGCGGCCAGCAAGCCCGCAAACGCTCCTAAATTCGAGCGCGCCACGGTGTAGGAACCGCCGCCCATGGGATAGGCCGCGATGGTTTGCAAGTAGGAAAAGTAGACAATCACCAAGAGCGTGATGATGGCCATGCTAACCGGTACGATATAGCGCACGCCCAACAGACCCAGCGGAATCAGCAAGCTCAACGCGGCTTCCGGCCCGTAGGCCGCGGAGCTCAGCGCATCCAGGCCGAAGATGGGTATTCCGGCGGAAACACCGATTTGCTCGGCGCGCTCGTCACTCGTTTTCAGGGGCTTCCCAACAATCAGATCGATGATGTTCATCGGGGTCCTATTCCACGCAGGAAAGACTGAGCGTCTATTTGCATCGAGTTTCTCCACAAAGTCAACGGTGATGGCCGCTGCCGCTCCGACCGAGTTTTACAGGACGGTTACAACCCAGTGCCGCGACGAACCTTCAAGCCTTCCGGACGGGCGCTTCAGTTTCCCTCGGTTGTCCTTCTTTCTGCCCAGTGCCATAATTTCTGTTCCACGTGGCGTCGCGCTGGATTTCCAGGAGTGTTCCAGCCGTTGGTTGCAGCATGCGAGTCACCGTAGGGAAGGGGGTTCCATGGCACTACGTGATTCTTGGATCGAAAAGCGGGAAGGGGCTCAGGCGGCAGCAATCGGCAGCCGCAACATGTCACAAATGCACTTGGCGCGACAGGGCGTCATCACCGAAGAGATGGAATATGTGGCCAAGCGTGAGCGCCTGGATGCCGAACACGTGCGCAGCGAGGTGGCCCGCGGCCGCGCCATTATTCCTGCAAACGTTCATCACCGCAATTTGGAGCCTATGGGCATTGGTGTGGCGTTCAATTGTAAGATCAACGCCAATATCGGCAATTCCGCCACTACTTCGGAGATCCACGAGGAACTGAAGAAGCTGCACCACGCTGTACATTATGGCGCGGACACCGTAATGGATCTTTCCACCGGGGGCAACATCCCGGAGATTCGCCGCGCGATCATCGATGCCTCGCCGGTGCCGATTGGTACTGTGCCGGTGTACGAAGCCATATCCCGCGTCCGGCGGCCCGAGGATCTTTCCATGGACCTGATGCTGGAGGTCATCGAAGAGCAGGCGGAGCAGGGCGTTGATTACATGACCATTCACGCGGGCGTTCTGCGCGAGCACGTGCCGCTAGTCCGCAAGCGCATCACCGGCATCGTTTCCCGCGGCGGTTCGCTCATGGCCCACTGGATGGAGTATCACAAGAAGCAGAACTTCCTTTATGAGCGGTTTGAAGACATCTGCAAAATCTTCAAAAAGCACGACGTGAGCTTTTCGCTGGGCGACGGCATGCGACCCGGTTGTTTGGCCGACGCCAGCGATGAAGCCCAATATGCCGAACTCCGCGTGCTCGGCGAGTTGACCAAACGTGCTTGGGAGCACGATGTCCAGGTGATGATTGAGGGCCCCGGCCACATCCCCATGGACAAGATCAAGGAGCAGGTGGACAAGGAATTGGAATGGTGCTACGAAGCCCCGTTCTACACTCTTGGCCCGCTGGTTACCGACATTGCCCCCGGCTACGACCACATCACCAGCGCGATTGGCGCCGCAATGATTGGCTGGTATGGCGCTTCCATGCTGTGTTACGTCACTCCGAAGGAGCATCTGGGCCTGCCGAACCCCGAAGACGTGAAGCAAGGGGTGATCGCCTATAAGATTGCGGCGCATGCTGCGGACGTCGCGCGGCACAGGCCCGGCGCTCGCGATCGCGACGACGCCATTAGCTATGCCCGCTTCCTGTTCGACTGGAACAAGCAGTTCGAACTTTCTCTTGACCCGGCTACGGCCAAGGCCATGCACGATGAGAATCTCCCCGACGATTTCTACAAGGAAGCCAAGTTCTGCTCCATGTGTGGCCCGAAGTTCTGCTCCATGAACATCACACAACTTGCTGAAGCGCAAAGCGGACAGGATCAGGCAGAACGCAAACAGAAATTTGCCGACCTGCTCGTAAAGGTCCAAGGGGCCGGGAGCTAGTACTCGCCGAAACGCTGGAACAAATCGGCCTGCGGATACGTAGTAGATAATGAGAAAGGCAGGACGCGTGGTCGCGCCCCTGCGTTTGTGCGAAGAGGTGCTTTATGCTGCACCTGGCAGTATTGATTCTCCTCTATTTTTTGCCCGCGTTGATTGGCCGGCATAAGCGAGACGCCGCGGGGATTTTCCTCCTAAACCTATTGCTGGGATGGACGATCATCGGTTGGGTAATCGCTCTGATTTGGGCCGTCTCGGCGGAACCTTATCCCCGAGTCCACCTGGTTCCCGTCGCTGTGGGGAGCCGCTTCTGCTGCCGCTGTGGTGCCGCTGCGGTTCCCGGGGCGCACTTCTGTACCTCCTGCGGCTGCACAGTCTAGCCCTTTGCGCGCCCGGTAGCACAGGCTTTACAGGCTGCGGGAAAATTGTGTGCTTTTTAGGAGGCGGGGGCTTTCAGCCCCCGCGTAAGTCGCGAAAATGAATTGGGCTTTAGCCCCTGAAGAATCTTCGCCCGACTTTTCCGCAACCCCTTCTAGCCTGTGGCTTGGCCCATGCTGCCCTACCCGTCTGGTTTCCTCTCTTGTGGTTTAGACTATCTGTATCACTATGAGCGAATCCGAGAACCAATCCTTACGCGAAGAGTTTAACCGTTGGGCCGAAGCCGGTCGGGGTGACGGCATGGAGCAAGACCACCTCCCCATCACCCTGCCAGTGCTTCAAAAAATGGGGCTGGCTGTAGCGGATAATGTGCTCGACGTTGGCTGCGGCTCCGGATGGCTCGCACGGCGTATCAGCAAGCTGGTTCCGCAAGGCCGTGTGGTGGGCATGGACATTTCCGATGAAATGATCCGGATAGCGCGTCGCAACAGCATCGACCACCACAACATCCTGTTTGTGACCGGGGAAGTCGCGGAAATTCCCTGGGAACCGAACTTCTTCAACCATGCGATCTCGGTCGAGTCGGCTTACTACTGGCCCGACCTGGCGGCCGGGGCCCGAGATATTCATCGCGTGATGCGGCCGCAAGGCTCTGCCTGGATTCTGATTAACTATTACCGCGACAATCCCTACTGCCACCAGTGGGGTGCCCTGCTGGCCATTCCCACGCACTTGCTGTCGGCCCAGGACTGGACCGAACTATTTCGTAAGGCAGGCTTCGCGCAAGTTTCCACAGAGCGTGTGGCCGATCCGTCTCCAAGCCCGGAAACCTACACCGGCAAATGGTTCCGCGATGCCGCGGAGTTGCGGGCTTTCAAAGCCGAAGGCGCGCTCCTGATCCGCGCTCAGAAATGACACTTGCTTGGCGCGGCATCACCGTCGCCTACATTGCTTCTTTCGCACTAACCACCCGCATCTCGACTAGGTGTTTGGCGAGCTCTGCTACAGTAGCGAGAAGTTCCCACGGATCCTCAGGTCGAAAAGAACGCAAACCAGTGGTTGTGTGACTGCGCATGGACCAGGAAAAACACAAATACCAGGTACTGGTCGTGGACGATTCACCCGTGTACCGCAAGCTAGTCGAGCAGGTGCTTTCGACGGAGTGCTATTCGCTGCTGTTCGCCGCCAATGGCAGTGAGGCTATGAAACTCTCCAGGCAGCATTCTCCCAGCATTGTCATCACCGACTGGGTTCTTCCCGATTTCTCGGGCCTCGAGTTGTGCAAGCAGATTCGTTTGGATCCAAGCCGCCCGTACACCTATATCGTCATCATGACCAGTAACACCGAGAAGGACAATGTAGTGAAAGGCCTTCAGGCGGGCGCGGATGACTACTTGACCAAGCCCTTTGACCCCGGCGAAATGCTGGCTCGCGTTGGCGTGGGCCGCCGCATTATCGACCTGAATCGCGAAGTCGCTGCGAAAACTCTGATGCTGGAGGAAGCCGCCAGAACCGACCCTCTGACCGGATTGCCGAACCGCAGAGCCATCGAGGAATGGACCGCCAAACAACTGCGCGGAGCCACCAGGCACAATTTCCCCTTGTGGGTTGTTCTGGGCGATCTCGACAACTTCAAAGCCATCAACGACAACTTGGGCCATGACGCCGGCGACATTGTGCTGAAGATTTTCGCCGATGTCTTGCGGAAAAACACCAGAGCCTCGGACATCTGTGGCCGCCTGGGTGGAGATGAATTCGTCATGGTTTTCACCCACGTCGAAGCCGATTACATCGAATCCACCGTGAATCGCTTTCGCGAACAGTTCGCCGCGTTATCTTTTCCGCTGCAGGGTCAAAGCGTGCAGGTAACCGCTAGCTTTGGCATTGCCGGAATCCAAGACCAGAAGACCTGCGACTTTTCCACGTTGCTACGTAGGGCCGACCAGACCCTCTACGAAGCCAAGCGGGCCGGCCGCAACCTGGTCCGTGTTTGTGCCGTACCCGGCGTCGCCTTGTGACCCCCACTCTGGCCGCCCAATTGGAAATGTGCTAAGAGTGCCACGATGATCAGTGTGTCCGGTGGGACCGGAGCAAGAAGGTGACGTATGGGTTTTTGGGATGACAGAGTAGCGGTAATCACCGGGGCCGGCTCGGGAATGGGCCGGTGCTTGGCGCAGCAACTTGCAGCAAAAGGCGCCTCACTGGCGTTAGCGGATGTAAACGAAAACGGACTCACAGAAACCATCGCGGTTCTCGACGGTACACCCGGAAACGTAACGCGGCACATCGTGAATGTGGCCGATGAGGCACAAGTGAAAGCATTTGCCGATGAAGTGGCCGCACAACATGGACGGGCCAACTTTCTGTTCAACAATGCGGGCGTGGCTCTTCTGGGGCTTCTGGAAGAAATCTCCCTGCAGGATTTCCGCTGGTTAATGGACATCAATTTTTGGGGCGTGGTCTACGGCGTGACTTATTTTCTGCCTCTGCTGAAAAAAGAAAAGCGCGCGCACATCATAAACACCTCCAGTTTGTTGGGATTTTTTGGCGCCTCCGGGCAAGGCGCGTATTGCGCCAGCAAATTTGCGGTCCGTGGCTACACCGAATCGTTGCATCACGAACTGCTGGGCACCAATGTCGGTGTCACCTGCGTGCATCCCGGCTTTGTTCGCACTTCGATTGCCCAGCATGCCAAAGTCGGCCAACAGGCGGGTGCCGCTTTGCGCGACGAGAGCCTCACGCGCTTCGAAAAGGTCGCGCGCACCGATGCTCCCACCGCCGCCGCCAAAATTCTGCGCGGCGTGGAACTCGGCAAGGCTCGCGTGCTGATTGGAGCGGACGCCTATTTTGTCGATGTCTGGCAGCGCCTGAAGCCGGCCAGCTACTGGAACTTTCTCGCCAAGCAGTTCGACGATCCGGGCACAAAAGTGTTGAAACGAGGCTAACTTCGTTGGGTAGGGTTCATCCGGTTAGAGAAAACGAACTGACTCGCGATCTGGCCGAGCCCATCCAGAAACTCTGGGACGCGTATCTGTTGGTCGATGAAGCGGCCCACAGCGAACTATTGGCCGACGAATATCGCGCCGTTCATGCTGACGGAACGGTGCATCTAGGCAGGCCCACCGCGCAAGAAATGGCTGCCGCTCCCATTGAGGATTATTGGTTGCGGGACTTGGAGGCATGGCCCGTGGGTGCGGAAGGGGCAATCGCCACGTACAATGCAGAAGTTGAGCTACGCCACGGTCTGTCCGCCGAGCGACTCCGTTTCGCGGTGGGCGAAGTATGGATGAAACACGCGGGCGAGTGGAAGTGCCGCTATTATCACGCCACGATGCTGAAGTAATCTTTGGTGAGGTCGGGAGACGGATTGCGGCATCAAGGCATCTACTATTTAATTCTGGGGGGATATCTTGAAAACGCGCTCTCTTCTCTTATTTCTCTCTTCCGCGTTCCAGAGTTTCGCTCCGGGCATTGCACAAACTCCGACAGACACCTCATTGACCTCGAACCCGGTGTTCGCGAAGAACTGCTCGGGCTGTCACGGCAAGACTGCGGAAGGGCGGCACTTCGCTGGGCCCTCGCTGAAGTCGGACAAAGTCGCGGCGGCATCCGACTCGGATCTGCGCAATATGATCGCCAACGGCAAAGGACGCATGCCAAAGTTCACCGGCAAGCTCACGTCCGATGAGATCGACACGCTGGTCCGGCAAATCCGGCAGTCGAACAAGAAGTAAGCTCCATCTTTCCAATGGAACGCTGTGATTCGGGTAGCTGACAGCGCTGCTTGGGTATGGTATGTCATAGATGTGACGATAGCCCCAATTCTATAGAGCCAGTTGCACTAGATGGAGAGAGGTTCCCAGTGGGTGTCATAGACCAACGGTTTGAGAAAAATTTCCTGACTACTTCAGTCGATTACGTTTTCAATTGGGCCCGAAAAAGCTCGCTCTGGCCGCTTACTTTCGGCCTGGCTTGCTGCGCCATTGAAATGATTGCTTCCACCACGGCTCGCTTTGACATGGCCCGGTTCGGCGCGGAAGTGTTTCGGCCGTCGCCCCGCCAAGCCGATTTGATGATCGTCTCCGGGACGGTAACGCTGAAAATGGGGCAAGTGATTCAGCGTGTTTGGCAGCAGATGCCCGATCCCAAGTGGTGCATTTCCATGGGCGCGTGTTCCAGCGTTGGCGGGCCATTCAACGCGTACTCTGTGCTGCAAGGCGTCGATCGCATTGTGCCCGTGGATGTTTACGTGGTGGGCTGCCCGCCTCGTCCGGAGGCCCTGTTCTACGCCCTTTTGAAGCTGCAGGACAAGATTGATACCATGACGCTGGCAAAGCGGCCTACCGAAGTGCGGCTGCACTCCGGCATGGTGGATGAGTTCAAGAAGAACGTGATGGTGGCGCAAGTCCCCGAACCAGCCGCGAAGTAAGCGCATCGGTTGCGCAAGGGGAAAA
This sequence comes from Candidatus Sulfotelmatobacter sp., assembly GCA_035524015.1. GTDB lineage: Bacteria > Acidobacteriota > Terriglobia > Acidiferrales > UBA7541 > Acidiferrum. Next base: position 27,423 of record DATKPS010000210.1, on the reverse strand, counting down.
ATCGTAATGGATCGGATTCTCCGACGAGGGTCGAATTATGGGTTTTGTGCGAACGATCAAACTGGAGGAACTGCCACCCGGCAGTGTTAGGGAACTACACGTCGAAGGCAAGGCCGTTGCTGTGGCCAATGTCGACGGGAAGATTTACGCGATCAACAATACCTGTCTGCACCGTGCCGGCCCTCTCGGACAAGGTCCACTGCACGGGAAAGTGGTGACCTGCCCGTGGCATGGCTGGGAATATGACGTGACGACCGGTAGAAGTGTGGAGAATCCCGCCGTAGGGGTCGATTGCTATGCGACGGAAGTGCGTGGGCAGGATATCTTTGTGGATGTGGGAAATTGAAGGAACCGGACAAAGCAGGTCCTATTTTCCCTATAATTAACACGATTTAAATGGGTTATCGTTGGTCGCGTTAGTTTTAGTACCTTTTGCCCCGCTTTTTTACCCAAATTTTCCTTCTATCCTTAACATTTTGTTTGGTTTTCGCCCCGCGTCCGTGTATTCTGCACGCGAATCGGAGCCGATGGCGACTGCGACCCCTCAAACACGGCACTACTGGATCTTCAGCGCGGACCCTCACCACTATCACTGGGACACTCTCTTCGTAAAAGGGAAAGAGATGTGGCACGGCGCAGGAGCCAAAGCTGACGCGGTGCGCGCCTTGAAACAGGTGAAAAAAGGCGACCGCGTGCTCTGCTACCATTCCGCGCCGGAGCGTTCCCTTTATTCCATTGCGGAAGTGACACGGGATCCTTATCCTGACCCTCACGATTACGATGGAAAGAACTTAGTGGCGGATCTGCGGGCTTATGAAAAGCTGCCCCGCCCAGTGACCCTGGCTGAAATGCGGGCTAATCCTGCGTTGCGCAAAGTGAAGCTGCTGAAAGCGGTGCGCCGCATTGTTTCTCCCCTCACCGAAGCTGAATACCAGGAACTGCTGCGCATGGCCGGCATCGTAGCCATGCCCGGTGTGCCCTTGCCTTAAGCTACGTATTTACGGAAAACCTGGCAGTTCCCGCTCAAGCAGTCGAACATTTCAGAATCTTTTCCGTCTAACACTCACAGTTGGTAGTATGCGGGTTTGCCGAGTAGCTTAAACCTTTCAGCAATTCCAGATTGAAATTTGTCGATTCGCGAGGATCAGATTCGCTCGAACGAACAGGAGAGAACAATGCGCGCACGCTTCGGGTGGTTACTGGCAGTGATGCTCTTGGTAATCGCAAATGCGGTGAAAGCTACGGACGAGGCGCCCTTGTTGGCGCAAGAGCCGACCATCAGCAAAACGACCATTGTCTTTGTCTATGGCGGCTATCTGTGGAGCGTGCCGCGGGAGGGCGGCGAGGCGCGCCAACTGACCACCGGCGGCCACGAAAGCTCGCCCGTGTTTTCCCCCGATGGCAACTCGATCGCTTTTACCGGGCACTACGATGGCAATACGGACGTGTTTGTGATGCCAGCAGATGGCGGAGAACCCAAGCGGCTGACTTGGCACCCCGAACAGGATGGCGCGATTGGCTGGGCACCCGATGGGAAGCACATTTTGTTTGTGTCCACACGTGATGCGTTTGCGGATATAACGCGCCTTTACACCGTTCCTCCCGATGGCGGAGTAGCCGAAGCTTTGCCGATGTGGCGCGCGTTCGAGGGTTCCTACTCGCCGGATGGCACGCGGATCGCCTACGTACCGAACTTTCAGTGGCAGGCGGCCTGGAAGCGCTATCGCGGCGGCCAAACCACGCCCATTTATATCGTCAGGTTGAGCGACCTCTCGCTCGAGAAGTTGCCTCGGCAAAACTCGAATGATTTCAGCCCAGCCTGGTTTGGCGATACCGTTTATTTCCTCTCGGACCGAAATGGCCCCGTGACGCTGTTCGCTTACGACACCAAGAGCAAAGCCGTCAAGCAAGTCGTCGAGAATAAGGGTCTCGACATGAAGAGTGTGTCCGCAGGACCGGATGCGCTGGTTTACGAACAGTTCGGCGGCATCTATGTTTTCGACCCACAAACCAACAAGTCGAAGAAGGTGCAGGTTCATCTGAACGGCGACCTGCCCGCTACGCGGCCGCATTACGCAAAAGTGGCGGATATGATTCAGAGCGCCAACATTTCCCCCACCGGGGCCCGGGCGGTTTTCGAGGCACGCGGTGAAATCTTGACGGCGCCCGCCGAAAAGGGCGACATTCGCAATTTGACGCGCACGCCCGGCATCGCCGAGCGCGATCCGGCGTGGTCCCCAGACGGAAAATGGATCGCGTATTTCTCCGACGAGTCCGGTGAATATGCGTTGCACCTGGAGGATCAGTCCGGGCTTGGGGAAGTGAAGAAAATCAACTTGGGCAATCCGCCTTCGTATTTCTACGGGCCAACGTGGTCACCCGACAGCAAAAAAATTGCGTACACTGATAAACGGCTCAATCTCTGGTACGTGGACGTCGAAAAAGGCACGCCGGTCACGGTGGCTACCGAGTGTTTCGAGGACCCCACGAGTGCGATGAACGAAGCGTGGTCGCCGGACAGCAAATGGCTCACCTATACGCGCTATTTGCCCAATCACCTGCACGCTGTGTTCGTCTACTCCCTGGAAGCGGGGAAAGAATCGCAGGTGACGGACGGAACCGCCGACGCGCGCTTCCCGGTTTTCGACAAAAACGGCAAAACCCTCTACTTCACGGCTAGCACCGACGTGGGATTGAGCGTGGGTTGGCTGGACCTTTCCAGTTTCCAGCACCCCCTGACCCGCAGCGTGTACGCCGTGGTCTTGAAGAAGGGCGATCCGAATCCGGTTGAGCCGCAAAGTGATGAGGAGAAAATTGCCAAACCGGAAGAAAAGCCTAAAGACGCTGCCGACAAGGATAAAGGCAAAGAACGTGATAAGGCCAAAGAAGGCGAAAAGAAGGACGAAACTCCCGCCGTAACCATCGATTTCGATGGGATCGGGCAGCGCATCGTGGCCTTGCCGATTCGCTCCGCGAATTACGTTCAACTGGATACGGGGAAGGCCGGGATTTTGTTTCTGTCCGAAATTGTGGATGTGCCGCGCTTCGATGATCCGCCAAGCTTCGCGGTCAGCAAGTTTGATCTAAGCACGCGCAAGACCGAACCATTCGTTGCGGGCGTGAGCGCCTTTATGGTTTCGGCGAATGGCGAGAAAGCTTTGTTCCGCCAGGGACCGCCTCCCGCCGGACCCTGGATCATTGCGGCAACTGGCGCGGCGCCAAAACCCGGCGAAGGTGCGCTGAATCTCGCCAGCATGGAGGTGTACGTCGACCCGCGCGCCGAATGGCAGCAGATGTATCACGAGGTGTGGCGTATTGAACGGGACTTCCTGTACGACCCCAACCATCACGGATTGAATATTCCCGCCGCTGAGAAAAAATACAGCGTGTATCTAGCGGGAGTTGGCGGGCGGGGCGATTTGAATCATTTGTTCGAGGAGATGTTGGGCGAAATCACCATCGGCCACATGTTCGTTGGTGGCGGAGATGTGCCCAAGCCGCCTCAGGTCAAGGGCGGTCTGTTAGGTGCCGACTATGAGGTTGTAAACGGCAGATTCCGGTTTGCCCGTATTTACAATGGCGAAAACTGGAATCCGGATTTGCGTGCACCGCTGACGCAACCGGGTGTTGACGTGAAGGTCGGGGAATATTTGTTGGAAGTCAATGGCAGAGACGTGCGGCCTCCCGTCGAGGTGTACAGCTTCTTTGAAGAGACCGCTGGAAAGCAGATCAAAATCAAAGTCGGGGCGAATCCCGATGGCACCGGCGCCCGGGAAGTGACCGTCGTGCCGGTCGATAACGAATTTGCGCTGCGCAACCGCGCTTGGGAAGAAGACAATCGCCGCAAAGTAAATGAACTCAGCGGCGGCAAGTTGGCATATGTCCACGTGCCGGATACGGCGGTGGGAGGCTATACGAACTTCAATCGCTTCTACTTTGCTCAAGTCGACAAGCAGGGCGCGGTGATTGACGAGCGGTATAACCACGGCGGAGAAATTGCCGATTACATCATCGATATGGTGAAGCGGCCGCTACGCAATTGCGCCATCAGCCGCGAAGGCGAAAAGTTCTGCTCGCCCCTGGCGCAAATCTACGGCCCGAAAACGATGGTCATCAATGAGATGTCCGGCTCCGGAGGCGATGCGCTTCCCTGGATGTTCAAGCAGGATGCGGTGGGGTCGCTGGTCGGCACGCGCACTTGGGGCGGCTTGGTCGGCATCTACAATTATCCACGATTAATCGATGGTGGGTTTGTCACCGCTCCGCGTGTGGCCATTTACGGCCTCCACGGCCAGTGGGAAGTGGAAAACCACGGCATAACGCCGGACATTGAAGTGGAAAACGATCCTGCTTCGGTCGCCGCAGGCCATGACCCGCAGCTAGAAAAGGCCGTGCAGGTGACCATGGATGCCCTCAAGAAAAATCCGGTGGTGTTGCCTGACCATCCGCCGTATCCGAATTATCAGAAGAAGTAGTCAGGCGCAGTCAGGCTATACAGCTTGCGGGAAAAATCTGTTTTTCAGGAGGCGGGGCTTCAGCCCCTGCGTAAGCCGCACGCAATGAACAGGGCTTTAGCCCCGGAAGACTCCTCACCGGGCTTTTTCCGCAACCAGTATAAAACGGGCTCAGCTCCACGCCCTGGCTGTGTCTTGAACGGATCACGGCAGGGATTTGGAAAGGAGCCAGGGCATGAAGTCCGGTTCCGTGTACGCCTTGTCCCAGGAATTGTGGCCGACGCCGGGATATTCGGTGTACTTCACATCGCCACCAGCGGCCTTGAGCGCTTCATTCATCTTGCGAGAGTTTTCAACCGGGACGGTGTCATCGGCGCCTCCGTGGAAGATCCATACAGGGGTCTTGCCGATTTTCTTGGCCACGGTGGCATAACTGCTTGGCTCATCCGGGTACGCATCTCTGGCTAAATCCGGGAACCGTTTCAAAAGGTCGGCATCAAGAACAATAGCGCCGCAAACCGGCACGATCGCCGCAAATTTCCCTGGATAGCGCGAGGCGATATCCCAGGTGCCGAATCCGCCCATGGATAGCCCCGTGAGATAGGTGTGCTTGGGATCGCCTTTGAAGTCTTTTGTGGCCGCGGTCAAAGTGGCCAGCGCCATTTCTTCCATCTGTTGCTGAGTCCACCAACGGTCCATCGGACATTGCGGAATCACCACCACCGCCGGGAAATGCGAACGATTCAGCCGAATTGCGTGCGGCAGACCTACATCGGTTTGCAGCAAGCCGTCTGAGCCGCGTTCACCATAGCCGTGAAGGAATAGGATAATGGGCCACTTCTGGTTCCGGGTCCAATTGTCGGGGAGATAGACCTGGTATCTGTAGTTTGTTCCGTGAAGTGAAAGCGTACGATCCAGAAAGCCCGTCTGCGGCGTGCGTGCAAAGGAACCGGAAGCGAGAGCCAGCCAAACCATGAAAACCGACAGCCCAACCAGAACACGAGAAGGCACGTGCACCTCCAAACGACGCACTGTACCACGAGCAGCGAGAGCAGGAAAAGAAAGTGTGTGCTAGTTTAATGCCAGGGAAACATCATGCCGGAACTTCCTGAAGTCGAGACGGTTGCCCGCGGATTGCAGCGCGAAATCGCCGGACAGAAAATTCTGAGCATTAGCCTGGGGAAAACCGATTTCATCGATAATCCCGATGTGCTGGAAAGGGAATTACCCGGGCGCACCATTGTGCGCGTGGAGCGCTACGGAAAATTCATGTTGCTGCGGCTCGGTCCGGTGAATGCCTCCGCCGTGAATGGAGAAACGGCATTGCTCGTCCATCTGGGCATGACCGGAGCGCTGATGCCGCGCCCGGTGAGCGAACCGCACGCGAAGCATACGCATGTAGTGATGGCTCTCAGCGATGGCCGGGAATTGCGGTATGTCGATCCACGGCGTTTTGGGCGTATGGCCTATCTGGACGGAGAAGTGCTGACGCAGGAGTTACAACGGTTCGGCGCAGATCCTCTGGATGTTGGCTTGCCGGAATTTGAGCGCCGAATACAGCGCAGGAAGGCTCGTGTTAAGGCACTGCTGCTCGATCAGCGCGTGCTTCGCGGCGTTGGAAATATCTATGCCGACGAAAGCTTGTGGAAGGCCAGAATTCATCCGGCGCAACTGGGCGCGCGCCTCAAACCGGCACAAGTAAGACAGCTGTATTCGGCTTTACAGAAGATCTTACAAAAGGCAATTCTGTTACGCGGTTCCTCCATTTCCGATTTTGTTGACGCCGGCGGAGTCCCGGGAGAATATCAGCAGCATCATCGCGTGTACGGCCGCGAGGGTAAGCCTTGCCCGCGCTGTAAAACGCCAATCCGCCGAATCGTGGTAGCCGGACGGAGCAGCTACTTTTGTCCGAACTGCCAAGCCTCGCCGCGAAGAAAGTCCGGCAGACGGAAAAAATCACGGCGCGGACGCGGCAAAGCATAAACTTCGTGACTCTGGAGACAAAATGCGAGCGGTAGTGCAGCGAGTCAGCCGGGCAAGAGTCACGGTAGAGCAGCAGATCACGGGGGAAATTGGTGCCGGATTGATGATTCTTTTGGGGGTGGGCAAGGAAGACAATTCTGCAGTGGCAACAGCAATGGCGGAAAAGCTAGCCAATTTGCGAATTTTCGAGGATGCCGCGGGCAAAATGAACTTGTCCCTCCTGGAGGTGAAGGGAAGCGCGCTGGTGGTGTCGCAGTTTACGTTGTACGGTGACGCGCGTGGCCAGCGCAGGCCTAGTTTTATTTCCGCGGCTCCGCCGGATTTGGCAAAAAAGCTGTATCAGGAGTTTTGCGAGGCCATGAAGAAACTGGGAATCCCCGTGGCGACAGGAATTTTCCAGGCGGTGATGTCCGTGGAGTTGGTAAATGAAGGCCCGGTCACGATCCTCGTCGATTCCGACAAAACGTTCTAAACGGTCAGCGAGAAACGCCAACGGCTCGGAAGTGTGGACTGTGCGCCGTGCCGTCGGCGAACTCGTGCGCCACGGGAACCGGCGCAACGTAGAAGGAATGGCGCGATTTGGCGTCAGGGCCGGGAAAATCTGTGGCGTCTCCAAACCGCAATTGGATGAGATCGCCAAACGTGTGGGAAAGAACCATGATCTGGGCCTGAAACTCTGGACAACGGGAATTCACGATGCCCGGCTGTTGGCCATGCTGATCTCCGAGCCTTCTCAAGTGACGGCACTCCAAATGGAGCATTGGGTCCGCGATTTCGACGATTGGGATGTTTGCGATGGAACCTGTTGCCATTTGTTTGTAGACGCCGCGCCGGCGTGGGCAAAAGCATTTGAGTGGACGAAGCGGCAAAGAGAATTCGAAAAGCGCGCGGGCTTTGCGCTCGCTGCATTTCTGGCCATCCACGACAAAAAGGCCAGCGATGCTCTTTTTCGCAAATTGTTGAACTGCATTGAACGAGAGGCCGCAGATCATCGCAACTTCGTGCGGAAAGCAGTTAACTGGGCGTTGCGCAATATCGGTAAGCGCAATGCACAGCTGAATCGGCACGCGATCGCTGCCGCCGAGCGAATTCGTCAAAGGGGAACTCCTGCGGGACGCTGGATTGCCTCGGATGCTTTGCGGGAATTAAGAAGCGATGCTGTGCAGCGGCGGCTGTTACGGAAAGGGAATTAACGAACGATGACCACCGGACTGAAGATTCGCAGAGCCCGAATAATCGATGCTAGCGGCATTGCGGAGCTGTCAGGCCAGTTAGGCTATCCCACCACGGCCAAGGAGATGGCGGCGCGCCTGGGACCAGCGCTCAAGTCCAAAGCAGGGGCCTGCTTTGTGGCGACCACGAAACAAGACGGGATAATCGGCTGGGTTCACGTAAGCGTCACGCCACTTCTGGAGGTGCCGCGGCGGGCTGAGGTGAACGGGTTGGTGGTCGATGAAAAGGTCCGCAGCCGTGGGGCTGGCTGGGCCTTGCTCGACGCTGCCGAAAAATGGGCCAAGAAAATGGGCTGCGCGGGTATGTCCGTCAGGTCCAACGTGATCCGCGACCGTGCGCACAGCTTTTACCTGCATCATGGGTACGAGCACTACAAGACGCAGAAAGCGTTCCGGAAGGCGTTATAGCCATCTCATTACTTGGTTATCGATAAGCGCTGCTTGAATGAACCGTCTGGAACAATATATCGTAATACGATAAAGTAAGACTATGGCCGAAAAAATCACGGCAACTGAGTATCGGGCGCTGGGTGAGCTGCGCTACCTCATCCGCAGGTTTGTGCAGGAAGGCGACGTTACCGCAAAACAAGCGGGCCTGGAGCCCCAGCAGTATTTGCTTTTGTTGGCTCTTCGAGGCTTGCCGGAAGGACAGGCGGCTACCATCAGCACGCTGGCCGAGCGCCTTTCTTTGCGCCATCACAGCACCGTGGAGTTGATTGACCGGCTGGAGTCGCACGGCTTCGTGAAACGCATGCGCGGCAAGGAAGACCGGCGCCAAGTACTAGTCGGGTTACAGCCACGTGGGGCGAAACTACTGGAGAAGGTTGTGGAGCAGCGAATCATCGAATTGCGCTCCAACGGCAGGGCCCTGGTGGCGGCCATCAGTTCTTTATTAGAGCCGCGCCAGCGGGTTCATTCATCTAATGCGCAACAGCGACGGGGAAGGTCTGCGGCCCGAACCAGGTAATCAGGCTGCAGCCAGAAATGCGCCAGATTGAAGACGCAAGAGAACCAAACAGACGGAAACAAAACAACAGAGAGCAGGAAGCCACGTCAGGAAAAGCTGGGTGATTTTTTCGTACCGCTGAGTGTGCTCAGGATTACGGCACTGGCCTTTCCGATCGGAGCGCTGGCGGCGCTGGCGGCGCTGGTGTTGCTTCGTTTGATCGCTTTTTTCACGAATGCTCTTTATTTTGGACGCTTTTCGACCACGCAAATCGATCCTGGCCAGAATCATTTGGGCTGGTTGGCCATAGTGGTGCCGGTAATGGGCGGGCTCATCGTCGGGGTCATGGCGCGCTATGGGTCGGACCGCATCCGCGGGCACGGGATCCCTGAAGCAATTGAGTCCATCCTGCTAGGCGGCAGTCGCATTGAGCCGAAGGTTGCTGTATTAAAACCGCTGTCGGCGGCGATTTCGATCGGCTCGGGAGGTCCGTTCGGCGCCGAAGGACCCATCATTGTCACTGGCGGGGCCTTCGGGTCGATGATCGCGCAGATGTTCCACTTGACCAGCGCCGAGCGAAAAACGCTACTGGTAGCCGGTGCGGCGGCGGGCATGGCGGCCACGTTCGCGGCCCCGATTGCTTCGGTGCTGCTGGCAATCGAATTACTACTGTTCGAACGTAAACCCCGCAGCATCATCCCGGTCGCCGTGGCTGCGGCTACTGCCGCATGGTTGAGGCAATATCTGCTGGGCCAGGGTCCTATCTTTCCCGCCATCGGACACGCGCAACTGGTCACGCCGATGGCGTTGCTGGGCAGCGTGATAGCCGGTATCGTTTGTGGCCTCGTATCGATTCCGCTCTCGAACTCCGTTTATTATTTCGAAGATTTGTTTGGCAAGCTTCCGGTGCATTGGATGTGGTGGCCGGCGATTGGTGGAGTTGTTGTGGGCGTCGGCGGCTTGTTTTTTCCGCAAGCCTTGGGCGTGGGTTACGACATTATCGGGGAGTTGGTAAAAGGCGACCGGATGCTGCATTTGGTGTTGGGCATCCTGATCGTGAAGTGGCTCATCTGGGCCGTGGCGCTTGGTTCCGGAACCTCTGGCGGTGTGCTCGCGCCGGTGATGATGATCGGCGCCGCACTGGGAGGGCTGATGTCCTACGCGCTGCCGGATATGGGCCCGGGTTTCTGGGCCATGATTGGCCTTGGAGCCATGCTCAGCGGGACGCTGCGCGTGCCGATGACCGCCATTGTCTTTACGGTGGAGGAGACGCACGACTGGAACATGTTGCTGCCGCTGCTCTTGGGGTGCGTGGCAGCGTACGCAGTTACAACTATCCTGTTGCGGCGCTCGATCCTGACGGAAAAAGTGGCGCGCCGTGGTTACCACGTCAGCAGTGAATACGCTGTCGACCCTTTGGAACTCCTGTACGCCCGGGAAGTCATGCAAGCTCCTGCGGTGATTCTGCCGGCCGCCGGCACCCTCGATCTGGCTGTAGAGATTGCCAAGGCCGACACCACCGGGAATCAGCGGCTCCTGCCGGTTGTGGACGAGGTTGGGCTGTTGGAAGGCGTGGTAACCCGGGTAGAGTTGGAGAAGAAGTACAGCGAGGCTCAGGCCGCAGGAAAAACCCTCAGTTTGCGCGAAGTTATGCGCTCCACACCCGTTGTGGCTGATTCGGATGACCCGCTGCGCGTGGTCGTCAATCGCATGGCGGAAACTGGTTTCACGCGCATGCCGGTAGTGCAGCCGTCGAACGGCAAATTTCTGGGACTGATTTCGCTGGATGATTTGTTGAAGGCACGTTCGCGGCACTTGGAAGATGAACAACGCCGCGAACAGACGCTTTGGCTACCATATCTCGGGCCCGTGCGCACTAGTGTGAAATCGCGTTCGTAAGACGTCTTGCAAAAAGGATCAACCGCGCGACGGCTCAGGGCGATTCGATTTCTTGTAGGCTTCCATAATATCGGCCAAGTCGATCACTCCCAAAATGCGGGAGACGTTCGCGCGGCTCAACACCGGTACCAACGGATAATTCGTTGCCTGCCGTAGCGCCACTTGCAGGTCTTCATCCGGATGTAGATACGGCACCACCGCCAGCGTTTGCGTCTCCTCCAGCGGCCGAGCATCTCCCCCGTCCATCAGTCCTTTCAACTCTACGCGAGAAATCACCGCTACAGAGTTGCTGGGCCGCCTCACCAGAAAATGGTCGTCATTTGTGGCTTGGATCGTTGTCCAAGCATCCGGCACCGGACGCTGGCTGTCGAGAACGATGGCAGGCCGTGGCCGCATGGCATCCTCCACGGTCAGAATCTCCTGTTCGCGTTCCTCTTCGAGAGCCGGCAGGTATAAGCCGTCCTGGCGCGTAATCTGCTCGAGGGCAGGAACAGGCTGCAGCCTCCGGGAAATCATGTAAGCAAACATGTTGGCGACCAGCACGGCAAGAATGATGGTGTAATCCCCGCTGACTTCCAGAACCATGAAAATCGAAGTGATCGGCGCGCGCAAAAAACCGGCAAATAAAACGCCCATGCCGACCAGCGCGTAAGTCCCCACCGAGCCGGTTAAATTCGGGAAGAATAAGTGCTCCACTGTGCCTACGGCCCCGCCAAGCATAGCTCCGATGAACAGCGTCGGCGCGAACATGCCACCGGGCGTGCCGCTGGTGAAGGAAAGCGTTGTGGCGACAATTTTCAGCCCGGCGAGGATGCCCAGCACTTGCCAGGTGTATTGGTTGTGCATCGCCTGGTCCATGAAGTCGTAACCTGCGCCCATCACTTGGGGGAATCCCAGAAAAGCGATCAAGCCCAACAGCAAGCCCGCAATCGCGGGGCACAGGTACTGCACATAATTCGGACTGGCTTTGATCTTCGGCCGCAACCACCCGATGGCCGCCGCGAAGACCACGGATGCGATACCGCCCAATACACCAAGGACGCTGTAGGCCAGCAACTCTTCCCAGCGAATTACACCTACAGCCGGGATTCGAAAGAATGGCTCAGAGCCGAGAAACAAACGCATGGTGACCACGCTCGAAACCGCGGACAGAACCACCGTGGCTAGAATGCCCGCGCTCCAGTGCCCAATCACTTCCTCGATCACGAAAAGCACCGCGGAAATCGGAGCGTTAAACGCCGCCGCCAGCCCGGCCGCCGCTCCTACAGGGGCCAGAATCCGCAGCTTCTTGCGCGACAGGTTCAGCCGCGTGCCCACGGCGGAAGCCAACCCCGCCCCTATCTGCAAGGACGGGTCTTCGGGACCGAGAGAGTGTCCGGAGCCAATGGCCAAGGTCGCCAGAATGAATTTCCCGATCACCGTGCGCAACGGAATATAGCCATTCGAAATGTACAGCGCCGCTTTGGTCTGATTCAGGCCGCTGCCGGTCGCCCCGCGGAAAACGGTAAAGATCAGCGCGGAGATAACCAGCCCTGTGAGCGAAGGTGCAAGAAAAGCGCGCCACGGCGAAGGAGTGAGAGCGCTTCCAAGCAAATAGAGGCGCGTCCATTCCATGGTGATGCGGAAACAAACGACCGCCAGTCCCGCAAAAATACCAATAAATACGGCGAGGATCAGGAAGAAACGATCTTCGTTGAAGGCCAATTGTGCCGTGAGCCGGCTGGCCAGTGCGCTCCACGAGGGATGCACCGGAGCGGCAGGAGCGTCCACTGCGGCTCCGGGTGTAGTTATGTCTGGAGCGCTCACCGATCTTCCATTTCTCGCTGACGCGCAATAGCCAGCAATGCAGAATCGTCCGGGGTTGGTTGGCCACATTGAGCCTGGGCGAGCTTTTCAGCGGACGCGCAGAAATCAATCAATGTCTCTATCTCTTCCGGATGTTGTTTCAGAAAATGCTGATTTGCCGTAGCCATGAGCTGTTTCCATCTCTCCAGGTAAGGCGCGACTGCGGAGGCGCCCGCGCCGCAGGACTGTAGCCTTTTGCCCGCGATATCAAACAAAAGCAAAGTCCGTTTAATCTTGTCAGCTTCGTAAATGCCGCGCTCGTAGGGATTCAGCGCTACCGCCGACTGGACCACGGCCAAAAGGTTTTTCGCCGAGGTGTTCGAGTCATCCACACGCAGAGCGCGGTTGAGATATTCCTGCGCAGCGCGATAATCTCCAAGCCGAAACGAAGTTTCGCCAGCTCCAAGCAAAGCCGCCAGATCTCTGGGGTCTAGCTGGAGCACTTGGCGGTATTGACCTAAAGCGCGCTGATCATCCCCGACGCGGGCATAGAGTCCAGCAACTCGCGTGTGCAACTGGGGATCTTCCGGTAAATTGTCCGATAGAATCATCAACTCAGATTCCGCGTGACCGGTGTCTCCTCGTTCCAGATAAAAATTGATCAGTTCCAAGGTCGCCGAGCGGCGGTTCGCAGGGGAATCGTGCGGCCAATCCCCAAAAATGGCCCCGTTAAAATAGCGCTCCGCGCTTACCGTGTCGCCCTTCTTGGCAGAGAGCCGAGCGAGCTGCAGATTCACTGGACCGCTGGTGGGCGTCCTTTGCCACAGCTCGAGATAGTAGTTCATGGCCTGGCTATCGTGACCGGCCTGCATCAGCGCGTCCGCCAGATGCATGCCGAAGTCCCAATTGCGGGAATCGTACAGCAGTGCGGTGCGAAAATCGTCGACTGCGGTGGCGGGCCGATTGTTCTTTAGCTCCTGATTGCCCTTTGTGAACCACTGTTGTCCCAAAGCGAAACGCTGCCGGTCGTAGGCCGCACTGTAGGCATGGGTCAGCGCAGAGAATATCACCGTGATCAGCACCAGTATGCCGACGAGCAGTGGTTCGCGGATGATGTAGTCGCGCTTGAGCAGATTCAACGGCAGTCCTCGATGTACATGCAGAGTGATCGCCAGGCTGGCAAGAATGGGCGGTCCGCCCAACCTGACATATATCGTAACACGACATGATTTAGAGGTTAGGAGCCGAGTGTCGGATAGGTGTCTTCGCGAAACCTAAAATCCACCGCCACCCCCGCCACCGAAACCACCGCCGGAGAAGCCACCACCACCGGAGAACCCCGATCCTCCGGAACTGCGCGGGGCCGATGCCAGCACCGTGCCGGCTTGCGTGGACATAGCGCTCAGGTTATTCACGAACATGTAGGGATAAAAACCCGCACTGTAGTTGCCCCCCTGATACCACTGCGGCGGTTGCGTGTAGATGTTTTGGAAGGCCTTGCTCCAATTTTTCTCCACTCCAAGCGCCATCGCAAAAGGCAGAAACTTCTCGAACATTTCCGGAGTCTTGATCATGCGGTTAAAACGGTCGGCTTCCACATGATTCAGAAAGTCCTCGAAGCCAAGAATCTTTTCCAGCGCGGTCGCGCCGCTTTGTGTCCGTGCCGGCATGAAATACGCGAATGCGCCGATGATCAGCCCCGTTAAAATGCCCGAGATGATGAACGGGGTGGGAGCCATCCCATATGTGCGGGCGAACCAGCTACCCGCGCCGACTATAAGGAAGGCTGCGAGAATCGCTACGCCAATGTACGTCGCGCGCACGCTATCCGGACGGCGAGCATAGTAGCCGCGACCGACAAGCGAACCAAAAATGTCGCTCTTGATCCCAGGAATATTTTGATAAAAGCGATTCTGCAGGTCCGCCAGCGATACCGTTTCGCCTGCTTGTCCGCTTCCAAACAGACCCTCTAGTAGCTCCTGCTCATGCGCTTGCAAAGAGGCCCAATCCGCCTGCGACTTGTTTAGCTGGAAGGTGAACTCCTTCGAATGGGTTAGACCAAGCAGATGGTCTTTCTGATGCTCCTGAATGGTCAGATAACCGCGCACGGCGAGGTCGACGATGGAAGCGGTAATATCGCGCATGTCCACGGAATTGTCGACCAGCGTGCCCACTTCTCCTGGCGTGAGTTTGTCGGGCGGCTCATATTGCGTGGCGATGGGCCGCAGTCGCGGATCTCGACCTCGTTTCCACCACCACCAAAACATCACCGGAAAAGCAAGCACGGGAATTCCCAGTGGCCAGTTGCTGCGCAGGTACAGCAGGAATGTCGAGAACGCCGTCGGCTCGCGCACCGCGCCCTTATCGAAAGCCACCGCCACGGTTAGTCCTTCGTGCATTCCTAGTGGCGCTGTGGTGCGTACGTCGACCCCCGTTCCCACAACTTCCGCGTCCGCATTGCGGCCCACAGCGCGGTAGGCGCCGGTAAACGCGTTTGCGCGAATGGCCGAAGTGCTGGGAGGCAAAGTGATGTGCGCGGAAGCTTGCGCGATGGGCATGGCCCATTCATCGCCGGTGACATTCCAGTAGAACTCGTCGTGATCATCGAAGAAGCGCAGAGCATCGGAAACGGTGTACTCGATGGATATGGTGCGGGTGCTGTTGTCGGCGTCGGGTACGTAAATCTTCAGCTTGAGATACTGGCGCTCGCGGCTGGTTTCGTAGCGGAGTTTGTTGCCGTTCTCATCGGTGATGCGTTTCACGTCCACAAACAAGGAATAGTTCAAGCCGCGAGGTCCCGCGTACTCCACCGGAATCATCCGGTAGACGCCGTGCCAGGGGCCGCCGATGAACTGGAACTGGATATTCTCGGTGACGTCAACCGTACTGTCCGCTAACACGTTGATATCCGCGTTGAACTTGGCGATCCGGAGTTCCCTCGCGGAAACCGGTAGACTCAGCAGCAGCAGAACGGCCAGGCAATGCAGCACGGTGGCAAGACAGCGGGACGGTTTGAAGCGCACGGGCATGGCGAAGCAGACTTGGCGAAATTAGGCCGTGGGAGTCGTGGGGTTACCGAAGCTGACTTTAGGCGCTTCGCGTTCCGCTGGGGCGCTGATCTCAAAAAATTCCCGCTGCTTGAAACCAAGCATGCCCGCGAAAATGTTGGTCGGGAATTGCAGGATCTTGGTGTTGAAGTCGCGCACGACGGCGTTGTAATAGCGGCGCGCATTCTGCACCGTGTCTTCAATCTGTGACAGAGTATTCTGCAGCGAGGTGAAACTTTCCACCGCGCGCAATTGGGGGTAAGCCTCGGACAGCGCGAACAGGCTCTTCAGCGCTCCCGAAAGCATATTTTCGGCTTGTGCCTTATCGGCGGGCCCGGTGGCAGACATGGCGCGGTTGCGCGCGTTGACCACCGCTTCCAGGGTGCCCTTTTCGTGCCCGGCGTAACCTTTCACGGTTTCCACCAGATTCGGGATCAAATCGTAGCGGCGTTTTAGCTGTACATCGATATCGGCCCAGGCGTTGTCGCACTGCACCTTCAAACGTACCAAGCCGTTGTACATCCCGATGCCAAACACGACCAGCAGCACCAGGATGGCAAGAATGACCCAACCAATCATCGGCCAACCTCCGCGGAGCGACCAGATCAATGCTATCACCGACTATACGGGCATCTTAGGGTGCGAGTAAAGTGAGCGGTTCGTGAGGTTTCCAATGCCATACCAAATTCCCCAGTGATTTCTTGCGTATTGCGGTTAGCTGCGCTATATACTAAGTAGATAGTTTGCCACAGAAGAATGCTCTTCAAGACGATCAGCGCATCTGTCTACGGCATCGACGCCCACCCCGTTGAAGTGGAAGTCGACGTGGGCTCCGCCTACATGAAGGACTTCAACGTGGTCGGTCTGCCGGACAATGCGGTAAAAGAGAGCCGCGAACGCATCAAATCCGCTCTGCACAATTGTGGGTTCGAGTTTCCCTATGGCCAAGGGGTGACTATCAATCTGGCGCCCGCCGATCTTCGAAAAGAAGGCTCTGGTTTCGACCTGCCCATGGCTTTGGGAGTGGTGGGTTGCCAGGGCCAGTTCTTTGGAAAAATTCTGGACCAAATGATGTTTCTCGGCGAACTGTCGCTCGACGGTAGCGTCCGCCCGGTACGGGGCGCGCTTTCCGCCACCATCGCCGCTCGCGATAAGGGCCTGAAAGCCGTGGCAGTGCCCGAAAATAATGCGCGCGAAGCCGCGGTGGTCGACGGTATCGATGTGTTCGCACTGAAGTCGTTGCCGCAGGCTGTGGATCTGGTGAACTCTCCTGAGTCCTTCCAACGCGTACACGTGGACGCCAAGCTGCTGCTTAGCGAAGCCGCGCAATATTCCGTAGATTTGCGCGACGTCCACGGCCAGCAAGCAGCCAAGCGCGCGCTCGAAGTGGCTTGTGCCGGCGGGCACAACATTCTTTTCATTGGCCCGCCAGGCGCCGGGAAAACCATGCTGGCCAAGCGCATTCCCACGATCCTACCTCCGTTATCGTTGGAAGAAGCCATCGAGACCACGCGCATTCACAGTGTGGCCGGCACATTGGACGGCACCCAAGGCCTGATTGGCACGCGACCGTTCCGCTCACCGCACCACACCATCAGTGATGCCGGATTGATCGGAGGCGGAGCAGTGCCGCGTCCCGGGGAAGTTTCGCTCGGCCATCATGGCGTTTTGTTCCTCGACGAGTTGCCGGAGTTTCAGCGTAACGTGTTGGAAGTGATGCGCCAGCCTCTCGAAGACGGCATGGTGACCATCGCCCGGGCGGCCGTTTCGGTGACATTTCCTTCGCGCTTCATGCTGGCGGCCGCGATGAACCCTTGCCCATGCGGTTATTTTGGCGATCCAACGCGAGAGTGCCATTGCACGCCACCAATGATCCAGCGCTATGTCTCGAAGATTTCGGGGCCGTTGCTCGACCGCATCGACATCCACATCGAAGTGCCTGCGGTCAAGTACAAGGAACTGAGAGCGCCGTCGTCCTCGGAGGATTCCGCGGCGGTTCGAGCGCGCGTGATTGCCGCCCGCGAGCGGCAAGGCGAGCGATTTAAAGCCGAGAAGAGAACCTACTGCAACGCCCAGATGGCGTCCAAACTGATCCGCAAGTGCTGCGCAATCACCCCAGAAGGCGAAAAATTGCTGGAAAATGCCGTCACTCGCCTGGGACTCTCGGCCCGGGCACACGACCGCATCCTGAAGGTGGCGCGCACCATAGCCGATCTGGAAGCCGCCTCCGATATCCAACCCAAGCACCTGAGCGAAGCCATCCAGTATCGGACGCTAGACCGCAACTACTGGTCGTAGCCCGGCAAAACAGGTGTGCCGCTCCATTGACTTACGTTTACCCGCTGTGTTACCAGTAGTTACGCCTTTGTTTTGTAACTCAGGCCGCAGCGATAGGCGGGAATGACGCCAGAGGCAAAGCACCTAGAAGTAATCCTGGACACGCACGTCGAGAGCGTCAATCTCGCGGAGGAGATGTGTCTCCGTGTCGCGGAGGCGGTCGGCTTCAGCGAAGACGAGTGTTACCGCATCGGTATGTCGGTTCGGGAGGGCGTCATCAATGCCTTTCACTACGGAAATCAGGAAAAGCCCGGCAAGAAGATTTATCTCGGCGTGGATCTCACCCAGGAAAAGCTGATCATCCACGTCATGGACGAAGGAAAAGGGTTCAAGCTGATGGATGTGCCCGACCCACTGGCAGAAGAGAACCTGCTCAGTACCTCAGGCCGTGGTATTTTCCTTATGAAGGCGTTCATGGATGAGTTCGATGTGGTAGCCGGCCGTACCGGTGGCGCGGAAATCATAATGTCCAAGAAGATCCCGGCGGGGGAAAAACCTTCGTCCAATGGCGACCACGGGAAAAACTCAGACGCGGCGCCTAAACGCGAAGCATAGGAACGATCATGCCAGCCCTATTCATGACACTGCGGGAAATGGGTCCAGTGACCATTGTCGATTTGAGTGGTCGCATTTCGTTGGGTGAGGGGAGCGCGCTGTTACGCAAAACCATCCGCGACTTGTTGGATGCCGGACAGTCAAAGATTCTTCTCAATCTGGGCGACGTAAACTACATCGACAGTTCCGGCATCGGCGAACTGGTGAGCGGCTTCACCGCCGTGCGTAACCGCGACGGCCAACTTAAACTCCTGAACCTCACCAAGAAAGTTCACGATCTGCTACAAATCACCAAGCTCTTCACGGTATTTGACGTGTATAACGACGAACACACCGCCGTTCGCAGCTATACCGAGTTTACCCCGTAAGGGAATACGCAGAAAATCTCGAACTACGGCACAATCGATGGGATGAGTGCGCCTTCGGACAGCGCGTGGGTGCTGAACCGCGCCAAAGCACTGGGCTTCGATCTGTGTGGTATCGTGCGCCCCGAGAAGTTTCCGGAGTTCGAGAAGTTCGCCGAGTGGCTGGACCGGGGATATGCCGGCGAGATGGCCTATTTGCACGATCCGCGTCGGGCCGATCCGTCGCAACTCATGCCCGGGCTGCGTACCGTGATTGTGTGCGCCTTGAATTACAACACCGCTCAGCCCTGCTCCACGGAGGCCGCTGCGCATGGTCCAGAGTCGCTCCCTCCACGGGGTTGGATTTCCCGTTACGCTTGGGGCGCCGACTATCACGAAGTGATGTGGGAAAAACTCAATGCCCTTGTTGCCGGCTTAAAAGAAAGGTTCGCGCAGCCCTTTACGGTGCGGGCGTGTGCTGATACTGGTCCCATCGCCGAGCGCGTCTTCGCCAAACACGCGGGGCTCGGCTGGCTTGGCAAAAACACGCTACTGCTGAATGAAGACTTTGGTTCCTGGCTGTTTCTAGGTGTGATTATCACTTCGCTCGAACTGCCACCGTCGCTTGAGCCGTCAGAGAGCCCCCCACCAGATCTCTGCGGAAACTGCCGGCAGTGCCTGGACGCGTGCCCTACCGGTGCGCTGGTTGACGCTTACGTGATGGACGCACGAAAGTGCATCTCTTATCTGACCATCGAACTTCGCGGCAGCATGCCTGAACAACTGCGTGAACAAGTGGGCTGGCAGGTCTACGGTTGCGATATTTGCCAGGATGTTTGCCCTTACAATCGCAAAGCCCCCATCACCTCGGTCGCGGAGTTTCAGCCGCGCCGCCTCAACAGCAGTACATCCTTGCTAGAGCCGTCTCTGGAGTGGCTTGCTGGTCTGTCTGAGCGCGAATTTCGCGAAGCTTTTCGAAAGAGCGCGGTGAAGCGCACAAAATGGGCGGGCATGGTCAGAAACGCCTGTATCGCATTTGGGAACACCACTGCTGCTATGTCAGGTCCGCTTCGCGAGCGCATCGAAAACCTGCTCAAACGACTCGAACAATCAGGGATATCCACAATTGCGGAATCTGCCCAATGGGCGTTGGGCCGCATCCAAGAAAAGCCGGAATAAGCGAAAACTCTGCCCGCATACGGTTTTGCCGTGATTGAGCGGGCGGGGTTCTTAGCGCTATACTTTCGCGCGCAAGTCCAAGCGTCCACTGTTGCTCGGGAGTTCTCATGGACAGACGGAAGTTCCTGGCAACCAGCGGTGTTATTGGTGCCGGCCTTATCGGAACTGGGTCGGCGGCACCTCGGATTTTGCAAGCCGCCCGGCCCGAAATCGATTCATCTTCGCATCCCACATTGGAGGATAAAGTCGTGCCTTTTACCGTTCCCCCCTTGCCGTACCCTTTCGACGCACTTGAACCCTACATTGACGCCAAAACGATGGAAATCCATCATGACAAACATCACGGCGCGTACGTCGCCAACCTGAACAAAGCGCTAGAAGGCCATCCCGACTGGCAGAGCAAATCGATCGACGACATTCTCAAGAATCTCGACTCTGTCCCGGAAAACATTCGCGCAGCGGTTCGCAATAATGGCGGTGGCCACTGGAACCACACGTTGTTCTGGCAATGGATGAAGAAGGGTGGCGGCGGAGAGCCCAAAGGGGACCTGGCTGCCGCGCTCAACTCCAGCTTCGGATCCTTCGCGGGATTCAAAGACAAGCTCAAGGCCGCTGGCTTAGGGCGTTTCGGGTCCGGCTGGGCCTGGCTAGTGATTAAGGATGGCAAGCTCACAATTGATTCCACACCTAATCAGGACACGCCTTACCTGTTGAACGCTAAGGCAGTCTTGGGGGTCGACGTTTGGGAGCACGCCTACTACCTGAAGTATCAGAACCTGCGTGGGGACTACATCGATGCGTGGTGGAATACCGTCAATTGGGACAAGGCTGCCGAGTTATACGCCGCAAACAAGAAATAAGCGCGACTGACCAAAAGGAAAAAGCCCGACGCGCTTCACGCGTAGTCGGGCTTTTCTTTTCAAGACAAAGTTGATTCTGCCGATTAGGCCATCAAGCGCGGGCGAGCCAAGGGCAGAACTTTACCGGAATTCACAACCCTCCCGGGCATTTCCGTGCTACGTGCGAAAGGCCGAACGGTGGCCTGTTGCGCCGGCGCCGGAGATCCGATAGCTGTTGTGGCGGGCTTCATGGCGCGCTGAGAGGCTTCGCGCATGAGCTCCATACGGCTGTGTACTTTGAATTTCGAGAGCAGGGAGGACACGTGAAACTTGACCGTGCGCTCCGAAAGGTTCAGCTCCGAAGCGATCTCTTTGTTCGCCAGACTGCGCAGTACGCCGTCCAGCACTTCCTTTTCGCGTCGGGTTAACTTCACGCTGGTCTTGACGCTTTGACCGGCGTCGAGAAGCCGTTGCGCCTTCTCGGTGAGCTCGCCGAGATTTTCTGGCGCGGTTGGAACCATGATGAGGTAGTCGCTGGGAGATTGGCCGCGCACCATGCAATGCATGGCGAGCAGTCCGGCTGCGTGATCGATAGGAAGTTCCCCACCGGGACCGGCTTCGACGTGGAAGTGGGCGGTGCCACTGGCCTTTTCGTAGAAGAGGTAGATGCTGGCAGCGGACTGGGGTTGGGTTTGCGGTTGAGCGACTGACTGCGTGGCCATGTTTCTGCGGATTAACTTCACGTGCACTCCTCCGTGGGTGCCTCGCGGTGGGGACGAGACGCTCCTTGTGGTTTTAAGTTACGATTGCCTCGACAAACAAGGCTGGCCGGACTCACCCGGCAAGAAAACAGGGCATATACCGGGCCGGGGGTGACTACCCCAGAAATCCCAATAAAAACGTCACCACCGGGGGCAACGAGAAGGAGTCCCTGTCGACTTGCTAGCAACAGCTAGACCTGACCGCTGTACTCTTTAGCATGCAGCATGCCGGACTGTTACTTTTAACAGGCTACATATTTTCAGGTAGTTAGGAAAAATTTTGCACAGGTCGAGCTAACAACCCCGGGTAGAAATTGCGCACCCCTCGCATTTTTTTCTCGAACTGCGACGATTCTGGTCGCTAACGGCTTAGAACGCGGGTTTGCTCCGGAGAGATTAGTTCGTAATCAATTCCGCGCCAGCGGATGCGCCGCCCGATGATGGATGAACAAAAATTCACAAAGTACAGGAAGGGCACGAACATTCCAAGAACGATGTAGATCCAGGATTGCGACATGATCTGTGAGCGTTGTCCTGGCAAGGCCTCTGTGACACCGATCACACGCAACGCTCCTCGAATTGCTGCAAGCACCAGCGGAAGAATCCACAAAGTCATCACCTGAAATGCGGGCCGCGACTCGAAAGTCAGGTTCAGCGCCACAATCAATCCAAGCACCAACGTCAGACAATAGAGAAAATGCGTGACGAACGCCGCTGCCCACATTTGTGGACGATACACCCGAGTGATGCGAACCTGCCGGGTGGTAAATTCCAACAGTCCCTCGAAATTGGTTTGCGCGTAAGAAGGCGTCAGGCATTCAGGCAAGAAAACGATCTGGCGCCGGCTGCGCTCAATCATCATCGTGAGCGAATAATCGTCGCTGAAAGAGTATTGCCACGCGTCCAGCATCCCAATCTGCTCGAAGATAGCGCGCCGGATCGCGGTTCCCCCTCCCCAACAGAAGTTCTTGTTGTGAGGGCCAAGCATGGTCACCACGGAAGCATTCCATGCCGCCAGAAGCGCCGTGGGAAGGGAATTGTCGTTGGGCAGAAACCACCGCATGGTGGTGGTAGCGCCAATCCGCGAATCGCTCAGAGGAGCGACCAAGTGGTGCAGCCATGTCTTGCCGGGCCGTCCGTCGGAATCGGCAAAGACCAGAACTTCAAATTCCGCGGGTAGTTGCTCCACGGCAACCCGAAGATTGTTTACTTTTTCGCTGCAGTTCTCCGGCGGCCCGGCGATCACCACGTGTGCTTTCACCCGCGAGGTGCTTGCCACCCGCTTCACGATACTGTGGGCCGGATCGCTTTCCGCTGCCAAAACAAAGAAAACTTCGTAGTTCTGATGGTCGAACTCGCACAACGAGACCAAGTTGCGTTCCAGACCCGGCTCCGTCCCCCGGCACGGGCAAATCACCGCCGTGCGAGGCGCGAAAAATCCCGGGTCGGTCTTCAAACGCCGCCGCACGTAAGCCAGCCACACAATACCCTGCCACAGCAGGTATAGGCCGGCGGCGACCTGAACGAGGGCCAGGAACTGAAACAGGCTTTCCATGTAAATCGAGAATAACAAAGCCTGCAGGTGTCGGAACGAGCTTGTCTAGAGGTAGAATCGCAGCGGTAAACATCTCTTTGTGCACGGAGGAACAAGGATGACCGGACGGGTAGATAGCTCTATGGTAACTTCTGCAAACGATCTTCAGGGATACCGCGTGGTGCGCAATTTCGGTATCGTTCGCGGCATTACCGTTCGTTCCAGGAGCGTGTTGGGGAATCTCGCCGCGGGGTTTCAAACCATCGTCGGCGGAAACATAACGGTGTTGACCGAACTGTGCGAGAAAGCTCGCGAGGAGGCGTACGAGCTCTTGTTGCAACACGCCGCCGCGCACGGCGCAAACGCCATTCTCGCCATGCGTTATGACGCCAACGAAGTCATGCAGGGCGTCACCGAAGTGCTGGCCTACGGCACCGCCGTTCAAGTCGAAAAAATCAGCTGACTTTCTTCCTGGGAATTCGTGATGTGGGATAGGGAATGGTAGAATCCCACTTCCATGTTCTGCATCTCTTGCGGCAACAAACTCCCGGCTTCCGCGCGCTTCTGTTCGAAATGTGGTCAGGCGGTGGAGTCAACGGATCCCGACGCCACCGTTCTCGGTGATGCCGCGGTCTTGGACGACAATCTTGAAACCCTCGCTCCGGACCTGCCAAAGGTGCCGGTCCCAACTCCCCGGCCCGCTTCGTCGCCTTCCCGTCCGCGTTCCGCACCCCCTTCGAATCCGACCCTGAGCAGCTCCGATGCGATCGGCGGAGGCAGGTATCCACCGGGCGCGATCATTGCGGACCGCTATCGCATCGTGGCGCTACTTGGCCGTGGCGGTATGGGCGAAGTCTACCGCGCCGAGGATCTGCGCCTGAGCCAGGTACTCGCCATCAAATTTCTGCCCGAAGCACTGTCGCGCGATCAGGCAGCGTTGGCGCGGTTTCATTCGGAAGTTCGCGTAGCCCGTCAGGTTTCTCATCCCAACGTCTGCCGTGTCTTCGACATCGGCGACGTCGACGGTGTGCCCTTCCTCAGCATGGAATACGTGGACGGCGAAGATTTGTCTGCGCTCATTCGAAGAATTGGACGGCTCCCGCAAGACAAGGCCATCGAGGTTGCGCGACAAGTCTGTGCGGGCTTGGCGGCTGCTCATGAACGCGGCGTGGTGCACCGCGACCTGAAACCCGCGAACGTCATGCTCGACGGTACTGGCAAAGCACGCATCACCGATTTTGGTTTGGCCGGAATTGCTGCCCAGATTCAAGGTTCCGAAGTGCGCGCCGGCACTCCCGCCTACATGGCTCCAGAACAGCTAGCCGGCAAGGAAGTCACCTTCAAGAGCGATATCTTCTCGCTTGGTTTGCTGATGTTCGAGTTGCTCACGGGCCGCCGCGCTTATGACGCGCCCACACTGGCGGAGTTGATGCGGGTCCGCGAAGAAGGCACGATCACCAATCCCTCCGCCATAGTGAAAGATCTGGACCCCCTGGTCGAACGCGTCATTCTGCGTTGCTTGGAAAGAGATGCTGCCAAACGGCCAGCGTCGGCTTTACAAGTTGCCGCGGCACTTCCTGGCGGCGACCCGCTCGCAGCGGCCTTAGCGGCGGGAGAAACGCCCTCCCCGGAAATGGTGGCGGCAGCGGGTACGAACGAAGCCATGCAGCCACGGCTAGCGGTCGCCTGCCTGCTCTGCGTCGTGGCGTTAACTGCCATCGTCAGCTACCTTGGTTTTCGCGAGAGTGGCCTTCGCCAAGTCGACCCGCGATACTCGACCGAAGTGCTCCGGCATAAGGCCGAGGATATCCGCACCGGTCTGGGATATTCGGCGCCGCCGCGCGACAGGGCTTATGGCTTGGACTATGACGACGATTACCTCGCGTATTTGGCTAAGAACGGCAAGCCAGAGAACGGCTGGAACCGTGTGCTCTCCGAAGATCCTCCAGTCCTGCAATTCTGGTATCGCGAAAGCCCGCAGGACATGGTGCCTAATGGCTTCGCCAGTCCCGCTCTCACTCCGGGGGCAGTTACGTTTTCAGACCCGCCGCGAACATTTTCGGGAATGATCAATCTACGGCTCGACCCGAAGGGTCGCTTATTGTATTTCCAATCCATTCCTCCGGAAAGAGAGGAGCACCCGCCGGCGGAACGGCCGCTGAACTGGCAACCACTTTTGCAGGCTGCCGGCTTGAACGAAGCCGATCTGAAGCCCGCCAGGCCCGAATGGAATACTTTGTCCTCCGCGGATCAGCGCGCCGCTTGGGACGGCACTTGGCCCGGCACAACTCGCCCCTTGCATGTGGAGGCCGCGGCCCTTCACGGCCTGCCCGTGTTTTTTCAGCTTTCCGGACCTTGGACCGCCCCTGCCCGCATGCCCCCGCCGGAAGAAACCGGCTCGCAACGGTGGGGCAGCATCTTCGGTACCACCATTACCCTGCTTTCCATCATTGCGGCCATCTGGTTGGCGCGCCGGAATTATAAGCGCGGAAAGGGCGATCGCCATGGTGCGTGGCGCATCGCCTGGGTCTTTCTATGGCTGAATTTTGCTCTTTTTCTGTCCTTGGCCCATCTCAAGTTTTCCGGAAACTCGATCTTCCTGCTAGCAATTGCTCTCAGCACCGGCCTGTTCATCTCCGCACTCATGTGGACTCTCTATCTCGCGCTCGAGCCTTATGTGCGAAGCAAGTGGCCGCAGACCATCGTGTCCTGGTCTCGCATTCAAACCGGAAAATTGCGCGACCCACTCGTGGGTCGCGACATCTTGTATGGCACCATCCTGGGCTTGGTTTGGGTGCTGGTGCTGCGCATCGACTTTCTTTTGGATATCCGCGTGGGCGAACGTCCCCAATTGCCTCAAATCGAAACCCTGGAGGGAGTACGCGCGGCACTTTCCATGTGGCTGGGTATAGTCTTTGGGGCCATCGTTTCGGTGTTGGTGTTCTTCTTCGTTCTCGTATTTTTCCGCGCGCTCGTGCGCAATCGTTGGGTTGCTGCGGCATTATTCGTCGCCATTTTTGCTATGCCGCACATACTCTCGTCCGGTCATCGAGCCATCGACGCGCCAGTCTGGATTATTGTTTACTTGATCGCGGCATTCGCCGTGGTTCACTTTGGACTCGTTGCCCTGGCCATCGCTGTTTTTAGTGCCGAAATACTCGTGAACCTGCCATTCACGTTGGATCCTTCCCAGTGGTTCGCGCCCGAATCCACTTGCCTTATGCTCAGCGTCGTGGCCGTTGCCGTGTGGGGTTTTTATACCGCGCTCGCAGGACAGCGCCTGTTTAGGGGCGAATTGTTCGACTCTTAGTTGCAGCTCAAGGCTTCCCGCAGAAAACCTCTGCCGTCAGTTGCGTCGTGAGAGCTTCCAGGTTCGCCAGTGCCCGGCTGGCTGCCAGGCGGGCGTCTTCCATAAACGAGGAATCGAGCAGGAACGCGCAACGATCCACGAAAGGATGGTTCGCCGCCTCGAAGGGCTTGCGGCTGCGCCGCCCCGGCTGCGCGCGCGCCAAAATGCTTTCGTACATTTGCAAATCCGTCTGAAATTCCAGCGCGGCTCCCACATTCCAGTGTTGATGGCGGCCGAGTGCGGCCAGGAATTTCTGACGGAACGACGCCGCATCCTTGTGGGTCATGGGGGAAAATCGCCGATCTTCTTTAGCGGCCGTACCTTTTGAGGCCATCTCGAGGGCTTGTGCAGAAATGGCCAGAAGCGCTTCTCGTTGCAGCATGGTCAACAGGTCGCGATACTGGCCGGGATGAACTTGTAACGCATAGCGCCCGCGTTCGACGACATACGAATCGACGAACCGCGGCACGACGCGACCTTCCACTAGCCCCTCGCTCAACCGCTGTGCCAGTAAACCCGCGCGATCGGAGATTCCTTCTTTGGATTTTCGTGTCGCCGCCATCGTACGTTTCTCATGGTAACAGCAGTCCAGAACTTTGACTGCTGGATTGGAGGGCAATGGCGTGGCAGGGCCGAAAGAGAAGACCCGGCGGTAAGCCGAGACCGCGTGTTATTGCGTAGAAGCCATCTGGAGCGGTATGCCGGCGTGACGGGTATTCGGGCCGGAGCCACCCCGGGATCGACGGTCTGAGTGTTTATAGATGAGATATCCCCCCTCCCCCTGGGTGAAAATTAAAAACGCGAGAAACAAAGAAGTTAGCTTGAAAAGTTTTAAACGTTTTTAAAAAGATCGACGAGTCGCAATTGGCGCAGAGGCAGTGGCTAGCGAGTGAATAGTGGCCAGAAAAAAAGCAAAGAAAGGCGGGAGTGGGTAGCGGTCGAACTTTTGCAACTCGCGGCGAAACTCCAGAACTTAGGGTTTTCGTGGCAAAGGCACTCCTGCCTGTGCCGAGATCATTGCACTCGCTGCCCTTAGCTTTGAACAGCCGGGGACATTCCTGACATTTTAGACCGGGCACATTCCTGACAGTTTTGTCTCCGATCCGAGGGGATGGGGTGCAGGGGAAGGGGACACTTCCCCGTCCCTTGCCCCGCTCCGACAGAAATCCTTTTCTTTGG
>DATKPS010000209.1:0-14798 GCA_035524015.1 Candidatus Sulfotelmatobacter sp. | reverse complement strand
CCGCGACGGCGTCGTCTACTTCGAGACCCGTTTCGCTCCCCTGTTTCATACCCGCAATGGATTGACGCACCAGCAGGTCATTTCCGCGGTGCTGAAGGGCCTCGAAGAGGGCCGCAAATCCTTTGGCATTTCCTCCGGTCTGATCATCTGCGCCATGCGGAACATGGATGTTTCGCTGGAAATGGCCGAACTCGCCGTGGACTTTCGCGAACGCGGCGTAGTCGGATTCGATTTGGCCGGTGAGGAGGGCGGCTTTCCTCCCAAAAAACATGTCGATGCCTTCCACTATATTCAACGCCAAAACTTCAACATCACCATTCATGCCGGCGAAGGTTTCGGCAAGGAATCGATTTGGCAGGCGATCCAATACTGCGGCGCCCACCGCATCGGCCACGGTACCCGTCTGATTGACGACATCGCTGTCGCTGACGGCAAAGCGGTCAAGCTCGGCGATCTCGCTCAATACGTCCTCGATAAGCGGATTCCACTGGAGATTTGTCTGCTCAGCAATGTCCACACCGGCGCGGCACCGAGCGTGGCGGAACATCCCTTCAAGATTTTCTTCAAGGAAAAATTCCGCGTCACCTTAAACACCGATAATCGCCTGATGAGCGATACTTCCATGAGCAAGGAATTCGAGGCCGCCGCGCAGGCCTTCGATCTCTCCCTCGACGACTTCGAGAAAATCACCATTAACGCGATGAAGAGCGCCTTTCTTCCCTACGACCGCCGCTGCGATTACATCTACTCCGTCATTAAGCCCGGTTACGCCAAAGCGCGCGCGCTTCCTTCGAGCGCACATTCACCACATCGCCAGCAGCGCTAGGGCAGCCTGTGTCGCGTCTCGGACGTTCCTGAGATTTCTCTTTACGAGGTGGCGGCTTCAGCCGCCACGCAAGTCGTCGCGGATGAATCGGGCTTTAGCCCCTGAAGCGTCTTCGGTTTTGTTCTGTTATTTCCCGGACTGCCTTGTAGCAATGCCCTAGATAGAAAGCAGCCGTTCGAAGAACGAGCGATACCGCTGGAACGCTAACCGCAGATCCTCCGTGGACGCGTCCGCTCCCTGGTGCCACTGCTTCTCCAGTTTCTCTCGTTCGTTGGCGAAACCGCTCGTCAGTCCGCGAATCGTTTCGTTTACGAGTAGGTCCGCCTGTTCCACTGTGCGCCGCGGCTCGTCTACGAATCCCACCTGCAGATTTTCCCAACGCGTGCGCAGCCCGCGGCTCTCGTCATTCGAGAACAGCGGCGCAATGGGCTCTTGCCGCAGTTTGCCTTCTCGCCTCGCCTCCACGTTACTCTCGCGTGCCACACTTGGGTTGATCGCGACCACATTGGGGTCACGCGGTTCATCTCTCACGGTAATTTCGTCGCTCACAGCCTTGTCCTTTCTGCTGGCTCCCATTCCGGCAGCCCAACCAACTCTTCAAACAACCTTCGATAGTTGAGCATCGCTTTCCGTAGATCTTCCGTGGATGCACGCCCTTGCTCATTTCTAATGGCAATCGCATGGCCGTCGCGGTAATTCTCCACCACGATCGGATGATCGACGGAGATATCCTCGGCGCGGTGCTCGAATTCCGTCACTGGATAGCCTTGCGCGGTCATAACCTTACCGATCAGAACGTCAGCTTCTCTTAGCGCGACGGCCGGCTCGTCCACAAATCGAGCCTGCACGCTTCGCCATCCTTCCTCAAAGTTTCTCCTTTCGGTCGCGGTCAACGGCCGGATGCTCAATTGCCGGACTCTGCGATGCCGTTCTTCCAGCACCGCTTCGGTCCTGTATCGATCGCCAGTGTCCGCGATCACCCGGCCATATTCCGGGCCGAACTGCTTCTTCAATCGAGCGGTCCGCTCCTGCTGCGCGGCATACATCACCACCACGCCGACCAAGACGCCGACCACGAACGCAACTGCAATAGCTACATTAGGGTTCATCCTTTAACTCCTTCCTTTGGCCCGTTCCTGGCTAATGGCCAGCTCACTTGTTCGGCGGAAACTTCTTGAACATCTTGTCCACCGCCTTGTCCAAGTCTTTCTCGTTGTGTTCTGTGTTGTTCGAAAGCGCATTGGTTGAAGTGCCGCGCCAAATCAACTGCTTCGAGTTGGCCTGGTACATGTCCACCACGAGCGTCCCCACGCGGTAATTTTGCACCGTGGTCGTGGTCTCGCCGAAACCGCCCCAGCGCCAACCCCCACCCAGCCCATCGTAGAACGTCTGATATTCCTGCTGATTCTTTGTGCCGCCCACGGCCATCAGCACCACGTCGCCGCCCGACTCCACCTTTTGCCAGCCCTTTTCACTCAGCTCTTTATCGACTGCATCTTTGATCCGCGACTCCCAAAGGGGATTGCTGGTCTGCACTTTTCCCCACGAATAGCTATGAAATTGCTCAAAGTTGACTTTCTTGTCGTAGTCGGTGCGTACATCCTGCGCCAGCGTTGTAGCACCTGCAAGCAGCGCCGCAAACAGAATCAGGCTGGCAGTTCTTACGAGTCCCATACCGTTCCCCCCTTGTGTTCGCCGGTTCCACATCAAGCAACACCGGATCTTCGACAGCAAGCTCAGCTTCGTATCGGTCGCCGCAATCCTCAATCAGGCCTAAACCTGAATCTGGCCACGGCTTGACTTGAAGCGCCTGCGTTTTCGGCATCGCTACAGGGAGAGATGTACCTTTTCACGGCCTATGCAAACACGAGAGCCTCCCAGCTACTCATAACTGGGACGCCCGCCACTACCCTTGAAGAGAGGTCGAACTGGCTTTGCGCTTCAGCTACTGCTTAGTGGACTCGCAACAGCATTCCGTCTCCATCACGCAGTTTCACGTTGTCGACGTTCGATGCCAGGATGATCGTTCCCGTAGGATCGGTCCGGCCGGCATGCACGATCGACAACCCATCCACTCCATAGACTCCACATGCCCCGCTGGAAAATACCCACAGCGCCTGCGCTTCGTTATTGCCTTCTACGTCTCCACGGCACTTCGATCCTTCTGGCGCGCTGGCTTGCACCATCACGCCACCGGGAACAGACTTTCCAACGACCAGCGATGGGTCCTCCGCGCTCTTCACCTGCCCTCTCAACCCATACACCGAATCGCCTCCAATCTGCATGGTCGGCAACCACTCATACGGAGAGCCCTCATTGGGCGCTTCTTCCGGGACATGCGCTTGCATCACGTCCAACGACGACGCAAACGCCCGAAGATTCGTGACCATCGCAACCCATTGCCCGTTCCAATAAATCTTGTCAAATTGCAATGAGACCCGTTGCCCCGCTCCATTCGCGTTCGGCGTCACTTCCACAATATGGCCCTGAACCTCCGTCCCTTTCCGGATTTTCACACCATTGGCTAGCGGCACATCCTGGGCAACTTTGCCGGACACCACTTGTCCCGCCTTACATTTTTCAAATAACACCGGCGTACGCAAGACCACAGGTAGAATCGTTCCGCGGGTGATCGCCAGCGCGCTGTTCCCAGACCGGGCATTCGAAGACGTACCAGTCTGCGTCTGCGCGTTGACTACCGTCACTCCCAGCAACAACACCAGCGCTACGACCACCAACCCAAGCCACGCATCTCTCCGGGGATCCCTCACTCTGCTGTTCATTTTCCACCTCCTGCTAAAGCCGAAGGCGCATCATCGCCGACTACTCATCCAGTTCTTCCCAAGGGGGACGCCGCAAGTACCGAGTGAGTCGTCTGCAAGGCCCCCAGCCTGCCGAAACCGGGACAGTATGCAATCGATCCGCCCACCAATCAATCCAATACAAACTGCATTCCTGCTCCTCAGTACAGGTTTATGGTTCGCCGCATTGCTCACAACCGCCCCCGTTGCGCCCGAAACTCCAGATACTCTTGTTAACAGGTTCCTGGCTGGGTCGCCTGCAACTTCTTTCTTTGGCTCGGGTTCAATCGCTTAGCTAGCGCCCAGATGGCCTTAAATCTAGGACGTAAAACGCAAGCTTTGGGATTCGCGTTCAAGGGGAATCTTATGATCCGCCTGTACAAAGTTGTTGCTGTGCTCTTATTCGTCGTATTTGGCGCTTTTCTGACTCCGGCGCCGGCTTCGGCTCAAATCGCCGTTGGGGTTTCCATCCACATCGGCCCACCCGCATTGCCGGTTTATGCCCAGCCGGTCTGCCCAGCTCCCGGCTATATCTGGACTCCGGGCTATTGGGCCTACGGGCCTGCTGGTTACTTTTGGGTTCCTGGCACTTGGATCCTGGCCCCCACTCCGGGCTTCCTGTGGACCCCGGGCTATTGGGGTTTTGTCGGCGGCGCCTACGTTTGGCACGGTGGCTACTGGGGCCCTCACGTCGGCTTCTACGGCGGCATTAATTATGGCTTCGGTTACGGCGGCGTTGGCTTCGTGGGCGGTGCGTGGCACGGCGGAGTCTTCCAGTACAACACTGCCGTCACCAACGTCAATACCACCATCATCCACAACACCTACGTGAACAACACCGTGGTCAACAGGACCGTCGTCAACAATGTCAGCTATAACGGTGGACCCGGCGGCCTAACGGCCCAGCCCACCGCCGCAGAACGCAGCGCCATGGCCGAGCATCACGTTGAGCCTACTGCGATGCAAACCCAGCACGAACAGATGGCGCGCAGCGATCGCACCATGCTCGCCTCTGAGAATCACGGCCACCCCGCCGTGGCCGCCACCGCGCATCCCGGCGTATTTAAGGGTGAGGGAGTTGTCGCTTCCCGAGCCACCGCGAACTCCAACCGTCCCAACAATGCGCAAATGGACCGTCCGCCCAGCGCACGCAACAACACCTCTTACAGCGCCAATAACAATCACCCCAACAGCAACAATTCCCATTACCAGGATCGTCCGCAAACCACCAATGCGAACCACCCGAACAATTCACAGCAGAACAACAATCACCCCAACAACTCCAATAACAATCACCCCAATGACTCGCATCCACAACAGCATGAACAGCACGAAAATCGCCCGCCCGAACATGAAGGGCACCCGGGCGGAGGCCGCGGCCGATAGACGCAATTTAGCTTTAGGCGCCATCAAAACACAAAAGGCCAGAGCAAAAACTCTGGCCTTTTCTTTTTTGGAGTGCGGCAGCTCGCTGCCGCTTTTCCTCCCGTCGCATCTTGCTCGAACCTTGCAGCGCACCGCGCCGGCGGATCGCTCAACAACTAATGCCGGCCGCTCCACCACACAATCGTCACTCCTATCGAAACGACCAAAATTCCCAGCCAGCGATTGTGGCTGATGCGTTCTCCCAGGAATCCCCTGGCTCCAAACGCTCCCGCCGCATAGCTCAACGCGCTCACCGGCACGACAAAGCTCACCTCACGAAAGGTTAGGATCGCCAGCAACGAGAAAAATCCTATCGCCATCATGGCCACCCCGGCCCACATCCACGGTTGGCCGAGCCCCCGCAACACGAACGCGAATACCGCTCTCGGCCGGAAGTCGTGCAGTTCACCGACCGTTCGCATCGCCCGGCTCACGCACAATTCCCCGCCCGTGCCCGACACGATGATCAAAAAGAATAAGAATACCGTCAGCATGTTGGCACCCGATGCGCCCGCGGTGCTGTCCGTCCTACGATGAACACGCCGGTACAAATCACCAAAACGCCCATCCAGCGCACCGGGCTGATGAACTCTCCCAAGAGAAAATGGCTTAACAACGCCACCGTAGCATAGGAAAGAGAGGTTGAGGGCTGCACGTAGCTATAGTCCGCCCAACTCAGGATCAGCATGTACGCGACAAAGAAGGTCAACTGGCACCCTATCCCAAGCCACACGTAGGGGTTGCTCAGAATTCGCGCGGCCAACGGCCAAAACTCGGCGAGCGTCCAAGTCGCCGCAGAGCCCACACCTCTCATGCCTTTCCCAAGGAACACATTCCCCATCGGTGCAAAAATCACAATGACCATTATCGCTAGATAAGTCTTCAAGTGCAGTCCATGCGTGGCTTTCATGCAGTCCTTGATCCGCCCGGACCGCGCTCACCCGTCCAGGTCAGTGTTTCTCTTTCCGCATCGCGGCTGATTTCGCTTCTTATTTAATGTTACTCTATGCATTGCACTCCTCAAAGCTGGCGACCCATTCAATTGTTCAAGCGCACTGGTGTGAGGAGCAGGGGATTGAGCTTTTTTCTTGTGAATGAACCAGGAGACTTGGCACACCTATTGTGACCATCGCACTCTACATCTTACTTGGCATCGCTGCGATTCCCTTCATCTACTACTTTCTGGCGATCTTCAGCGCCTTGAGATATTTCGCGCAACCTTCCCTCGCTCTGCATGACCCGCCCTTCACTCCTCCGGTGAGCTGCTTCAAGGCCGTCAAGGGTCTCGACCCCGGCGCCTACGAAAATTTTGCCAGCTTCTGCCGCCAGGACTATCCGGAGTACGAAATCCTCTTTTGTGTCGATGAAACCGATCCTGCAGTCGCCGTTCTGCGCCAACTGATGCAAGACTTCCCGAACGTGGCGATCCGCCTGCTCTACGGTCCCGACCACATCGCCATCAACGACAAGGTCGCCCGCCTGGATCGCATGTCCAAAGCCGCTCGTTATGATCTTTGGGTGCTCACCGACGGCGACGTACGCGTCGAGCCGAACTACCTGCGCACCGTGGTCGCACCGATGCAGAATCCCAAGATTGGTGGAGTCACCTGCTTCTATGCCGCTGCGGCAGACACCACCTTCGTTGAAAAACTCCAGGAAATCGGTATGATGTGTGACTTTTTCCCCGGCATCATCGTCGCCTGGTTGCTCGACGGCGTTAAATTCGGCTTCGGCCAGACCATCGTCACCACCCGCGCGGGCGTCGCGGGCTTTGGCGGATTCCAAGCCATCGAAAATCGCCCCGCCGACGACCTGCTCACCTGCCGCCTCGTCGCCGAGCAAGGCTTCCTCATCGAATTGCTTCCCTACGTAGTCCGCACCACGCCGGATTTCCGCTCCATGAAGGATCTGTGGATCAAGCGTACCCGCTGGATGACCGTTATGCGTCACATGCGCCCCTGGGGACACTTTGGGCTCACCTTCACCTTCGGTTTGCCTTGGGCCCTCGTGGCCTTCGCCGCCCATCCGACAGCCACCATCGCCGCGATTTACTTCGGCGGGTATTTTCTCTGTCGCGTGCTGCTGACTTGGCTGGTCGGCGTTCACGGCCTCAAGCAATCTGGCCTTTGGTCCAAAATGTTGCTAATTCCCTTCTGGGATGCCACCGCTTTTCTGATTTGGCTCGCCAGCTTCACTCGCCGCACCATTCGTTGGCGTGGCATCGACTACATCCTGCGCGATGGCATGCTCACACTTCCCAATCACGACAATTCCCACAGCGCTTCACCCCAACCCCAGTCATGAGCGCTAGAATCGCTGTCGTCGGTGCTGGCATTTACGGCTCTTATACTGCTATTCGCCTCGCCGAATCCGGTCACCGCGTGGAATTGTTCGATCCCCTCGGCGTTCTCCGCGGAGCCTCCGACGTCAACCAGTTTCGCATTCATGCCGGCTACCATTATCCTCGCAGCCCGGAGACCATTGAAGAAACCCTGGAAACCCGCGCGGAATTTATCTCCGCATTTGCCCCCGCGATTGTTCGCGGTAGGCAACATTACTACGCCATCCCCAAGCAAGGTTCGCTCACTTCGCCCGACGCCTATGAACGAATGATGGCCCGTCATAACTTGTGCCTGCGCCCCTGCAAGCCTTCCTGGATGGACTTTTCATTCATCGACCGGTGCTATGAGGTTGACGAGCACCTTTATGATCCGCAGTTGTTGCGCCAGCTGTTGGAAACCCGCATCTGCGCGCTCCGCATTAAATTCCACCAAACGCACTATCCCCAGGAATTGCGCCGGGAATTCGATTTTGTCATCCATGCAACTTACGGACTTGGCTCCAGTCGCGGCATGTTTCGCTGTGCAAAATATCAGGTAGCGGAGAAAATGCTGATCGAACTGCCCCCGCCCCTGCGCAGTGTCGCGCTTGTCATCGTCGATGGGCCTTTCACCGCTTTCGATCCTTATGGCAATACTTCCTCCTCGCAGTTTGGCTCCGCCAAGCACACCAATCACTGGACCACCACGGATCCATGCCTACCTATTCCGGAGCCCTATGCCAGTTTATTGAATCGGCCCGAGTTCAAGCCTGTGCCCTTCTCTCGCTTTGCAGCTATGCGAAGCGATGCCGCCCTTGCCGTGCCTCTGGCAAATGACGCTACTTATATCGGATCGCGCTTCACGATACGGGTCGTCGAGGATAATCCCAAAGAAGATCGCCGCACTTTATATATCCAGGAACCCGCACCCCGCGAGATTCATATCTTTTCGGGAAAGGTAGTTTGCGCTGCAAAAGCCGCCCGGCTGATTTGCGAGCGAATTAACTTCGATGACTGATGTGCCGAAGTATGTTGTCGCCGGCCGCGGCCGCTGGGCGGCGCGCATGCAAGCGATCCTGAGTGCCGACCATCGCCTCATCGCTTCCGTCGAAGGAACGCGGCAAGGGCCCATGGAAGACCTTGCGGTCTACCGCCAGCGTCTGTCTGCCGCCTTCAAGGCCAGTGGCGCGCAGATCGCGTGGCTCTGTGTCCCACCGGGCGGCCATATTCCTTCGATCATCCAGGCCGCTGTGGAAGCTGGTCTGCATGTGATCGTCGAAAAGCCCTGGTTCTGTTCGTCTGAGGAAACTCACCGGTTACAGGGTCTCGGGAAAAGCTGCGGGCGTGTACTCGCCATTCACTATGAGTTTTGTTTGCTCCAAGAAGTCCAACGCTGGCGCGAGCTACCATCTGGCGGCGAGGGTTTGTCTTTCGGCGGACGGATGCACGTCAACCGCCCAAATCACCTGGGCATTCCGGCCCTCGACAATCTCGGCTGCCACCTGTTTTCCATTCACCAGTCCTGCGTCCCGCGGTCGTCCATCGCCGAAATCGACTGCGCCTACGAGCAACCCGACCAGCGTTGTGTTTGGCTCGCCGAGGGGAACAAACGGATCGCCCAGATTGACCTTCTTGCCCACCAGGAACCCATCATTCAACGCTTCTTTGCGCGCGTGGAAGCCGCCATTCGCGGCGACGAATTCCCCTTCGATTTGAGTTTTGCGTCAAAAGTAGCCGAACAAATCGCGCTCTGGCGCAAACAAGCAAATCGCTACTGACGGGTTCGCACTTCTTGTGGCACAGGCACTCTTGCCTGTGCTCTTGGGTTGCCATAGACAGGCTTCACGACGTGCGGGAAAAGCCCTTTAGCTTGTAGCTCGTGGCTCCCCAGGGCACGGAAAAACCAAAAAATTTGTCATTCCGAGGGCAGTGCTTGCCCGAGGAACCTGTTTTTCGTCCGTCTCGCAGGCTCTACCGCTTGCGCCCTTTGCTCACGGGCGTCTCTTGCGTCGTAGCTCCAGCCATCGCGCTTTTCGCCGCCACGCCCAACTGGATGCGCCGCTCGTTTTTCGCTTCACGCCAGTTCACTTGCGGCAACATCAGCGCGGGATCGACGCGATCTTTGTAGCGGATCGCGATGTTCACCAACGAATCTAACAGCGATTCCGAAAGCAAATGCGGTTCCAGCCCCAAATCCACCAACTTCGAGTGCTTGGCGTTGTAATAGTGGTGTTCCGCTTCCACCCGGGGATCCGGTATGTGGTCCACTTCCACGCTCAGGCCCAACTCCTTACCGGCCACCTGCACCTTGTGCGCCAGGTCCAATACCGAGAAGTGTTCCGTGAACTGGTTATAGACCTTGCACTCTCCCCGCGCCGCCGGATTCAGGCAAGCCAATTCCACGCAGCGCACCGTATCGCGAATGTCTAGGAACCCACGGGTCTGCCCGCCCTTCCCGTATACCGTCAATGGCTGCCCAATCGCCGCCTGCACGCAGAAGCGGTTCAACACCGTGCCGAACACGTCGTCATAGTCAAAGCGGTTGATCAGTACTTCGTCCAGCGCCACCTCATCCGTCATCGTGCCGTAGACCACGCCCTGGTTCAGGTCCGTGGCGCGCAGCCCCCAAATCTTGCAGGTGAACATGATGTTGTGGCTGTCGTGCACCTTGGACAGGTGATAGAACGATCCAGGCTGCTTGGGGAACGGCAAAACGTCCTTGCGCCCGTTATGCTCGATGGTGATGTAGCCCTCTTCGATGTCGATGTTCGGCGTGCCGTACTCTCCCATTGTCCCCAGCTTCACCAGGTGACAATCCGGCAAAATCTCGCGCATCGCAAACACCACGTTCAGCGTGCCCACTACGTTGTTCACTTGCGTAAACACCGCGTGTTTGCGATCGATCATCGAATACGGCGCGGAACGCTGTTCCGCGAAGTGCACGATCGCTTCGGGCTCAAACGTCTTTAGCGTCGAGTACAGAAAGTCGTAATCCGTTATGTCCCCGATGTACAGATCGATGGTCTTCCCGGTCACCCGCGACCAGGTCCGCAAACGGTCGCTCAATGGCTGAATCGGCGTCAGCGTTTGCGCGCTCAGCTCATGGTCCCATTGCCGCCTTATGAAGTTATCCACAATTGCGACGTTGTGCCCCTTGGCCGACAAATACAGCGCTGTCGCCCACCCGCAATATCCATCTCCACCCAATACGGCAATTTTCATGTCTTCCCCTTATTTACAGAGTGCTTCCGCCTACCCTCAATGAGACTGCCCAGTTGACATCCATTTCGAACGAGATTAAATCAGGTCCCCATGCGTCCAACGAGTGTTGGGCGCACCTATTCGCCCGCCGGAGTGCCACGCTTCTTCAATGTTATACATTAATTTTACTATGTACCCCGTTTGCCGCACACCCCCAATTTTCCAACGCCTGTGCGAATTACCCGCGGTGATTGGCTCCCCCACAGCCGCCTTTGCATGTGGCACAGGTCCCGTAGGGGCGCAGGACTCCTGCGCCCCATGTCCGCAAGATCACCGATTCCTAAAAACAAACCAATCATCATCTCGACCCAATACTAAGTAACCGTCATCCCGACCCTCAGGCTGCAGTCTTCTGCAGCCTGAGGCTGAGGGATCTCTCTTCGGCCACCTGCCCCACAACAATAAGGACACGCTCGATTCTTGTGATAAAAATAACCTATGCTCCCTCCCTGGTTCGGCGAATTCATGGGCACTTTCGTTCTGATTTTGCTCGGCGATGGGGTCGTCGCCGCGGTTCTTCTGCGCAAAACCAAAGCCGAAAACGCCGGCTGGCTGGTCATCACCGCCGGTTGGGCCTTCGCGGTCATGTGCGGGGTCTTCACCGCCATCGCCTGCGGCAGTCCGGAAGCGCACATCAACCCCGCCGTCACCGTGGGGTTTGCCATCCGCTCGGGTAACTTCTCCCGCGTAATTCCCTTCCTGCTGGCACAACTCTCCGGCGCGTTTGCGGGCGCCGCGCTTGTCTGGCTTCACTATTTCCCTCATTGGCGGGAAACTCCGGAACCTACCTTGAAGCTCGCCGTTTTTAGCACCTCCCCAGCCATCCGCAACGCTCCCGCGAACTTCCTAAGTGAAGTCATCGGCACTTTCGTCCTGGTTTTCGTGGTCTGTGCGATCTTTTCGAAACACGTCACAGCTTTCGGACCTGCCGCCGGTCTCGGTCCCCTCCTCATTGCCAGCCTCGTTTGGGGCATTGGCCTATCGCTCGGCGCCACCACCGGCTACGCCATCAATCCGGCGCGCGATCTTGGTCCGCGTATCGCCCATGCCGTTCTTCCCATCGCCGGCAAGGGCTCCTCCGATTGGGGCTACAGCTACATTCCGGTCTTCGGCCCCCTCGTCGGTGGCGCTCTTGCCGGACTGCTCGTGAAATTTCTCGCCTTTTAAGGAGCCTGCATGCCTGCCTATCTCGCCGCGCTCGACCAAGGCACCACCAGCACCCGCTTTATCGTTTTCGATCGCACGGGACGCATCGTCTGTTCCGCCCAGGAAGAACACGAGCAAATTTATCCCGCTCCTGGTTGGGTCGAACACGATCCCGACGAAATCTGGCGCCGCACTCAAGACGTCATTCGCAGAGCCATGCGCCAGGAAATTCTCCAGCCCAGCGATCTCGCCGCCATCGGCATCACCAACCAGCGTGAGACCGTAATTCTGTGGGACAAACACACCGGCCGCCCCCTTTGCAACGCCATTGTCTGGCAAGACACGCGCGTCGAAGGCCTGGTCGCCGAATTCGCCAAACACGGCGGCATCGATCGCTTCCGTGCCAAAACCGGTCTGCCTCTCTCCACCTATTTCAGCGCTTTGAAAATTCGCTGGATCCTCGACAATGTCCGCAACGCCCGCAAACTCGCCGAATCCGGTGACCTTCTTTGCGGCACCGTAGACACCTACCTGCTCTGGCAACTCACCGGTGGCGTGGCCGGCGGAATCCATGTTACCGACGTAACCAACGCGAGCCGCACCCAACTCCTCAACCTCTCCACCCTCCAGTGGGACCCCGAGATTCTCGCGGCCTTCGAAATTCCCCCGAACATCCTCCCGCGCATCGTCTCCAGCAGCGAGATTTACGGCCAAGCCACGCTCGACGCCATCGCCGGCGTCAAAATCGCCGGGGTTCTCGGTGATCAGCAGGCCGCCTTATTCGGGCAAACCTGCTTCGAGCCCGGCGAAGCAAAAAATACCTATGGCACCGGCTGCTTTCTTTTGATGAACACAGGAACGCACCCCTTTCCCTCCTCCTGCGGCCTGCTCACCACCGTTGCCTACAAGCTTGGTAACGCGGCGCCCGTCTATGCCCTCGAGGGCAGCATCGCCATTACCGGCGCCCTGGTGCAGTGGCTCCGCGACAATCTCGGCCTCATCTCCAAAAGCTCGGACATCGAAGACCTCGCCCGCTCCGTTCGCGACAATGGCGGCCTCTACTTTGTCCCCGCTTTCTCCGGTCTCTATGCCCCTTACTGGCGCAGCGACGCGCGTGGTGTGCTCGCCGGACTGACCCGCTTCGCCAACAAAGGCCATCTCGCTCGCGCCGTCCTCGAAGCCACTGCTTATCAAACCCGGGAAGTTCTGGAAGCTATGGAGCAGGATTCCCAGATTCACCTTTTTTCCCTGCGCACCGATGGCGGCATGGTCGTCAACGACTTCCTCATGCAATTCCAGGCCGACATCCTGAACATTCCTGTGCTGCGTCCGGCCATCAAGGAAACCACCGCGCTAGGTGC
The DNA here is from genome assembly GCA_035524015.1 of Candidatus Sulfotelmatobacter sp. Classification (GTDB taxonomy): domain Bacteria; phylum Acidobacteriota; class Terriglobia; order Acidiferrales; family UBA7541; genus Acidiferrum. Next base: position 1,658 of record DATKPS010000209.1, on the reverse strand, counting down.
GGCCTATGCCGCCGGCCTGGCGGTTGGCTACTACTCCGATCTCCACGATCTCCGCGAAAACTGGAAACCCGAGCACACCTGGGAACCGCACATGGAAGAATCCCAGCGCGAAACCTACTATCGCCAGTGGAAAAAAGCCGTCACCCGTTCCTTCTCCTGGGTCGACTAGAAGTCTGCGGGTGCCGCACCCTTTGCTTTTAAGGGTGCGGATTTTCTCTGACTCCGTCTGTGTCACCCTCGTCGTAGGGGTCCAGCACGCTGGACCCCATCAAGGCAACCCGTGTGGTAACAAGTCTGTGGGTGCCGCACCCTTCGCTTTTCAAGGGTGCGGATTTTCTCCTGGTCCCCTTTCGCGTGCCGCACGTCGAGCCCTGTAACAGCAGCTTTACATCGCTGCCCCCCACGATCCCAAGTTGTGACCGCCACCACTGGGATTCCCATTCCATTTCTGCAATACTCTCCCGGGGTCCGCCATGACCAAAAAAGTAAAGTGGGGCATTCTCAGCACCGCTTCCATCGCCGAACGTCGCGTCATTCCCGCCATGCTCAATTGCGAATTTGCCGAGGTCACTGGCATCGCTTCGCGTTCCCTCTACAAAGCGAAAGCCCTCGCCTCCAAGTTCTCCATCCCTAAGGTCTACGGTTCCTATGAAGACCTCTTCGACGATCACGAAATTGAAGCCATCTACAATCCCCTTCCCAACCATCTGCACGTGGAATGGTCCATCCGCGCGGCCAGCCGCGGCAAGCACGTGCTCGTCGAAAAGCCCGTCAGCCTCAACGTCAAGGAAGCCCGCCGCCTCCTCGAAGCTCGCGACAATTACCATGTCAAAATCGGCGAAGCTTTCATGGTGCGCACCCATCCGCAATGGCTACGCACCGCCGAACTCGCGCGCAACGGCCGCATCGGCAAATTGCGTTCCGCCCTCGGGTATTTCAGCTATTTCAACGTGGACCCGGAAAACACCCGCAATATCGAGCATTATGGCGGCGGCGCGCTCCTCGACATCGGTTGCTATCCCATCAAAACCTCGCGCTTCGTCTTTGGCGAGGAACCCATGCGCGTCTTCGCCTGTATCGAGCGCGACCCCGGTTTCAAGACCGACCGTCTGACCTCAGCGATTCTCGAATTCCCCACCGGTCAATCCGTGTTCACCGTTTCCACCCAAGTGGTCTACTACCAGAAGATGCAGTTCTTCGGCACCGCGGGTCGCATCGACGTTGAGATTCCCTTCAACGCCCCGATCGACAAGCCCTGTCGCATCTACATCGACGATTGCAAAGATCTCTACGCCGGCCGCAGCGCGGTCCTCGAAGAGTTCCCTCTCTGCAACCAATTCACCATCCAAGCGGACCTCTTCTCCGCCGCTATCCGCAACAACACCGAAGTTCCCAATTCTTTGGAGGACGCCATCTGCAACATGGCGGTGATCGAAGCCTGCTTCCGTTCCGCCCATTCCAGCCGCTGGGAATCCCCCGAGCGCCTGTAGCACAGACTTCAGTCTGTGCCGCCTTCTCCTTCTGTAGCGCCGGCGTTACGCCGCTGGCCGCCGCTTCCGTTTGCGCCGTCCTCTTCGTAGGGGTCCAGCACGCTGGACCCCATCTCGGCAACATGTGTTGTAACAAGTCTGCGGGTGCCGCACCCTTCGTTTTTAAAG
>DATKPS010000208.1:0-3566 GCA_035524015.1 Candidatus Sulfotelmatobacter sp. | reverse complement strand
CTGAAGGACAAAAATTGGGTAAGCAATGTTCATAGGGCACTTTGGCGTGGGGTTCGGACTGAAGCGGATGGCACCGCGAGTGTCGCTGGGGCTGCTGATGTTGGCGACGGTGTGGGCCGATGTGTTGTGGACCGCGTATCTGCTGATTGGGTGGGAACACGCGCGCATCAAGATTGGGAGCACGCGCTACAGTCCGCTGGAACTCTACGACTATCCCTGTTCGCATAGTTTATTATTCATGGCCCTGTGGGGCGCGGCGCTGGCACTGGTGTATCGCGCCTATCGCCGTGATGCGTTTGGCGCAGTGGCCATCTGGCTAGGCGCGGTGAGCCATTGGGTACTGGATTGGCTGACGCATCGGGCGGATATGCCTCTTTATCCGAATGGCGCGAAGCACGGTTTAGGTCTGTGGAACTCGATTCCGGGTACGATTGTGGTCGAACTGGTACTGTTCGGCGTAGGGGTTTGGATTTACGCGCGAAGCACGCGGGCGCGGGATCGCATAGGTCGCATCGGATTTTGGGCTTACGTGGTCGTGTTACTGCTGCTGTACATAGGAGACCGTTTCAGCGGCCCGCCGGCAAGCATCCGAGAAGTTGCGGTTTCCGGCTTAGTGGGTACTGTAGTTTTGTTGGTTTGGCCGTGGTGGTTCGACCGGCATCGCGATGCGGTTCATCTACCCACTACAGCATCCCAAGCGGCTGCCGCTCTGCTATCATCTGCGAGTGAAGGTCCCAGCCAGGCCAACCTCGGCTGATGCCGAGGCAGTGGACGCCAAGACGGTGCGGAGCGCCCTGGGAGAGGACGGCGTAATGCAGATGAATGCAAGCTCGCAGAAAACGCGAGGGACTACAGGTCTCCTATTTCTATTCATTTTCCTGGTAGCGGTTCTGGCGCTAAGTGTAGCCGCGCAGCAGAGCACCACATCCCTGGCCATCAACGGGCAGAATGGAACCGCGAAGGTCGTACAAGTGAATGGGCACAATTATGTGGACATCGAAGGGCTGGCGCGGCTGACCAATGGGTCGATCAGTTTTAAGGGGCCACAGGTTGTGCTCACCTTGCCTGCGGCAGGGACACCGGGCGCACCGGCAACGCAAGCGCCCCAAGGATTTTCGAAGGCGTTCTTGACGGCGGCGATCGAGGCAATGACGCGGGTACGGGAATGGCACGCGGCGCTGCGAACGGCGATCGAGCGTGGTGTTCCGTTGGCGACCGGCTGGCTGGACAGTTATCAGAACCAAGCGCAGAACGGTTTGAATCTGGCTTCGGTGGCCATCAGCACAGATGCCGACCGGAATGCTTACCCGTTCATGGTGAACGAATACAACACCATGAAAGCGCTGAGCGATAAATATGTGAACATGAACAAGGCGCTGCAATACATCGATCCGAATTCGTTGCAAACGGAACCTTTGAATCAACAGCTTCTCGGATGCGGGCATGCGCTGGCGTCTATGGCCACTGCCGACCAGTTTGTCAACGACGGTTCCTGCCAGTGATGCTGGGCTGGAGTGCTCGACGTTATGCTAGGATTTCAGCTGGGGATCGCGGCTGCGAGTTCAGCCCGAGGGGTACCTTTTGACTAAAATCCGGTGGTGTTTTTTCTTGGTGGCGTTCTGTTTAGCAATTTCTGGGTGGTGCGCTACCGGTCGCCCTCAGGGGCCGGCCAAGGTCAATCTCGATTACGTGCTTTCGATGATGGATCACTCGGCGCAAGATTTTAAGTCCCTTACCGCAGGCATCGATTACATCAAATACACCGCGGTGGTGCAGGACACCTCCAAGGAAAGCGGGGAAATTTTCGCGCGCAAAGACGCAAAAATGCGCATCGATTTCCAGACGCCGGATCCCCGGACGATTTTGCGAAATGGGGACAATCTTTATATCTACACGCCGAAGATCAACCGAGTGGAGGAGTTCAACCTGGGCAAGAACCGAGCGTTGGCGGACCAATATTTGGCGCTGGGCTTTGGCACGCGGGTGGAAAGTCTGAGGAAAAATTACACCATCAGTTTGACCGGGGAAGAAGATCTGGACGGGCGGAAAGCGGTGACCCTGGAACTGGTGCCGAAATCGGAAGAGCAACGGAAGCAATTCTCGAAGGTCGAGTTGTGGGTCGACGAATCGTCGTGGCTGCCGGTGCAGCAGAAATTCGTCGAAGCCGGCTCGGGGGATTATGTGATGTCGCATTACACGAAAGTGATGAAGAATTTGAAGCTGGGCGACGGGAAATTCAAGCCCGACTGGCCCAAAGGCACCAAGGTTGAAAAACCGCGCGGGTAACGACGCCTACGCGGAAGTCGCTTCGCGTTCCAGTAGCTTCTGCTTGCGGGACAAGCCCCAGCGATAGCCGGCTAAACTTCCGTCGGTGCGGATCACCCGGTGACAGGGCACCACAATCGAGACAGGATTGGTAGCACACGCTCGCGCCACAGCGCGCACGGATCGCGGCTTTCCCAGAGAGTTGGCGACCTGCGTATACGTACGCGTGGCACCGCGAGGAATTTTCTGGAGCTCTTGCCAAACGCGGCGTTGAAATGCGGTTGCCTGCACATCCAGGGGTAAATCGACGCTGGGAGCATTTCCTTCCGCCCGGCGCACAATTTCCTTCAGCCAGGTGTCATTGTTGTCGGTGGCACGGACGAGTTCCGCGTTCGCGTATTCCTTACGCAGTTCGTCGACGAGTGCCCTTTCGTTCTCGCCGAGATAAACGGCGGACACGCCGCGTTGCGTGGCGCCGACCAGCACTTTTCCCAACGTTGTGTTGGCCACCGTGTATTTGATTTCCATTCCCGCTCCTCCTTTTCGATAAGCTGCCGGTGTCATTCCCAAATGGGCATTGGCCTTTTCATACAGGCGGCTCGATGAACCAAACCCGCACGCATACAACGCTTCGGTCACGCTGTTTCCGTCTCGCAACATTTGTTTGAATCGGTGGAGCCGAAACGCCTGCTGAAATTCCTTGGGTGACAGCCCTGTCGCCTTGCGGAACGCGCGTCGGACTTGCGCCGGTGAAGAACCAACTTCCGCAGCGAGAGCATTGAGCCTTGGCGAGTCCTCCGCCGCCGTGGCCAGTGCGGCCGCCACGCGCTGCACCAAAGCGATGGCGGAATCCTGCTGCTTGGGCCGGCACCGCTGGCAGGGGCGGAATCCCTGTCGCTCGGCTTCCTGCGGTGTGCGGAAAAACAGGGTGTTGCGCCGGAGCGGCCGCCGCGCCGGGCAAGATGGCCGGCAATAAACATGGGTGGATCGCACGGCAAAGAAAAACGAGCCGTCGGCCCGCGCGTCGCGATGCAGGGTCGCCTGCCAGAAGCGTTTCGCTGCTTGCGGGGTAATACCGCTGGGCAGCGAGTTGTTGTGCTGCGTGTTCATGGCCTTAGACTACCGCGCATGTCAGAAGCAATCTATCCGATTTCGGACAGCAAACTGTGAGGGCAGGGCGGGCAAAAGCGCCGAAGAGCTTGCGGAAAAAGTCGGGCGAAGAGTCTTCAGGGGCTAAAGCCCATTGCGAGCAGAGCGGTCATGTCGGAGCTAAAGAGTCTGTGTGAGAAGTCGTAAACAGG
>DATKPS010000207.1:0-10038 GCA_035524015.1 Candidatus Sulfotelmatobacter sp. | reverse complement strand
GCCATCTTCAGCGTCGTGGACACCGTTCTCCTCCGGCCCCTGCCCTACAAAAATCCTTCCAACTTGGTCTGGGCTGCCGAGCACTTCCCCTCCACCCATGGACCAACCGTCGTAATCAGCCCCGATTTCATGGGCTGGGCCCAGCGCAATCAGGTTTTCCAGCAGATTGGCGGGTTTGCGTTAGGGTCCGGCGCCAATCTAATCGGCACCGGCCAACCCACCCGCGTCGATGTTGCCAATGTCACCGCAAACCTCTTCCCGATGCTTGGTATCCATCCCATCGTCGGTCGCACTTTCCTCCCTGAAGAAGGTAAGCAAGCGAAGAGCCGCGTTTTACTTCTCAGCGAATCGCTCTGGCGCAGCCATTTTGCCAGCGATCCTCAAATCTCGGGAAAGACCATTCATCTAGACGACGACATCTACACCGTCGTCGGCGTTCTCCCCGGAACTTTGCGCTATCCCGCCGGCGATCTTTGGACGCCCCTCGCTCTCGATGACGACGTGTTCTCTCCGCAATCTCCGCGTTGGAGAGCCCTCACGGTCATCGCGCGTCTCAAACCCGGCACCACCATGGCCCAAGCGCAATCCGACTTGCAGCTCATCACCCAACGTATGGATCGCGAGTATCCGCCAGAGGCTGCGCCCTTCCGCTCCAACGCGCGCGTCGAGTTGCTCCCCCTGCATTCTCTCCTGGTCCAAAACGTGCGCCCGCTGCTTCTGATTCTCCTCGGCGCGGTCGCTTTCATCCTGCTCATCGCCTGCGCCAACGTCGCCAATCTTCTTCTTTCCCGCGGCGTGGTCCGTGGCCGCGAAATGGCGGTGCGCGCGGCCCTCGGGGCCTCCCGTTTCCGGCTGATTCGCCAAATGCTGACGGAAGCCTCCCTGCTGGCCTTCGCGGGCGCGGCGCTCGGGCTCCTCTTTGGGCTTTGGGCCACAAAGCTCCTCCAACAGCTCATCCCCGCGGATCTGCCCTCCGACATTCATCTCGATCCACTCTTATTGTTCTTTTGCGCAGCCGTCACCGTCCTGGTCATCCTCTCCTTCGGTTTTCTCCCGGCTTTCGTCGCGTCACGGCCCTACGTTCAGGAAGCGCTGAAAGTAGGTGGCTCGCAGCAAGGCACCGCGCCCTCCTCACATCGTTTACGCGCTCTGCTCTCCGCAGGTCAGATTGCCTTGTCGCTGATTCTCTTGGTCGGTGCCGGGCTCTTGGCGCGTAGCTTTCTGCTGCTCAGCGAGGTGAAGCTCGGCTTTAATCCCCACAACGTGCTCGTCGCCACCGTCGAACGGCCGGTCACTGCCGACCGTCATTCTTCGCTGTATGCCGCGTTCTTCCAAGACGCCCTGCAGCGTGTCCAGTCCCTGCCTGGTGTCAGCGATGCCGCGCTCACCAGCCATTACCCCGTGAGCATCCCCAACGGCGCCACGGGATTGCTTCGCCTTCAGGGGGCCCAGCCCCTTCGCGTTCATTCTCCTGTCTCCCTGGCATCGGTCAGTTCGGATTACTTCCGCACCATGAGCATTCCCTTGCTCAAGGGCCGTGTTTTCCGCCAGGGCGACGCCGCCAGTGCCCCCGCCGTTGTCATCCTCAACAACTCCCTGGCGCAGATCGCCTTCGGTGATCGCGACCCGCTCGGCCAGCGCATCAGCTTTGGCCCTCCGCCCGAATCTTGGATGGAAGTCGTCGGTGTCGTCTCCGACACCGTTGGCAGCGATCTCACGCAAGCGCCGGCGCCGGAAGCCTTCACGCCTTATCTTCAGGACCCGTCCTTCGACATGAGTTTCGTCCTACGCACGCCCTACGATCCCGAAACTCTCGCCACCGCGCTCCGCGCCGCCGTAGAAACTGTCGACAAGGATCAACCCGTCTCCAAGTTGACCACCATGGACGCCATCATCGCCAAATCCGTCGCTCCCCAGCGCTTTCGCATGTTGCTCCTCGGACTCTTTGCCTTGCTCGCGCTGGTTCTTGCCACCATCGGCACCTACAGCGTGTTGTCCTACAGTGTCGAGCAACGCACTCACGAGATGGGTGTCCGCACCGCGCTGGGCGCCGCGCCCATCGACATTCTACGACTCGTGGTCGCCCAAGGCTTCCGCATCACCCTTCTCGGCATGATCGCCGGCCTCCTCGGAGCCTTCGTCTTGACCCGCTTGATGGCCAACATGCTGTTCGGGATCGGCGCAACTGACCCGTTGACCTTCGCCGCTGTGGCCCTGCTGCTTTTTGCTGCGGCCCTCGCCGCCTGCTATGTTCCTGCGCGCCGCGCCGCAAAACTTGATCCCATGAGCGCTCTGCGTACCGAGTAATTCCGTCTCCTCACTTCCGCCGCTTCATCGTCTCCACCAGCCGTCCCACTAACTCGGCTGGCGGGCCCTCGGCTTCCACCACAATCCATGCGTCTCCAAATGTAAGGATTCGCCGCTCCCCCGAACCATTGCCCACGTCGCCTCCGTCCCGGCAATACATTCTCCATTCCATTTGATCCGCCTTCAGCTCCGTCATTCCCCCGCGATCCGTCACTGCCGCGGTCTGACAACCATCCTTCTTCGCGCCGCACTTGCAGTCGTATCCATAAATCCATTGGTCCTGGCACTGCACAAAGTCCGTGGTTTCGTTCTGCGCATCCCCACCCTGCCGCACGTTGATCTCCCATCCGTCGTAGGCCATCAACGACGCATCCGGACACGTCAGTGTAATGCTGTCGCCGCTCACACTCACGTGCCACGACCCTGGATACGAAAACGTGATTGGCCAGTGCCCCTCGCTGAAGTTCTTCCATTTTTCACTTCCGTCGCACTTCGGCTGCGTCTCCGTCCTCAACTGAAATTCCTCGCCTTCCGTCCCTGATCCCGTCCAACTTCCCATCAACCCGCTCGCGGTTATTTTTCCTTTGAGTGTTCCCACCGTGCGATCACGCCCGTTCAACGCCTTCATCTCCACCGAGCCCGGCTCGCTCGAAATCCACTTCCCTCCCAGAAACACCGGCACCCAGTCGCTGGTGTCGTAGTACACCCCAACCACGCCGTCGCCCCCGCGATCCAAATACATCCGCACGTGCTTTTTCCCCACCATCCCTTCGAACCAATACTTCTGCTGCTGCGCCGCGTCAAGCTCCGCAGTTCTCGGGCAATATCCAATCTGTGATTGCTTTCCATTTGGCGCCTGAGCCGACGCCGTAGCCAATCCCAACACCAGCACCACCGCAAGTCTCGTCTTCATCTGCCCGCAGTTTACCCTAATCCCCCGTCACGCTTCCCAGTAGCGTCAGCGGTGCCACACACCTCGCGCGCACCACCACAACACCAAGCCTGTCATCCTGAGGAGCGCCCATCTGCCGCAGCGCGCAGCGCGGAGGCGGATGCGACGAAGGATCTCAACCCTCGCGTCTTGCCTCAACACCCCGCCATTTCTATTTTCTATCGCTACTTGGGTGCGTGGGTTTCTTTGATCGCTGTCGACTAATGACTGCAGACTGTAGACGGTCGACTCGCCTTCCCCACCCCGCCATCTTCTATTTTCTATTTTCCGCCGTTAAACGATCTGCACTAAATCCGGTGGGCACTCACGCAAACTTTCAATCGACACCGTCTTCTCCGACTTATACACGTTCGCCGCAGGCACCATTCCGTAGCTGCGGTTCCGCCCTTCCCGCTTCGCCAGGTACAGCGCCTTGTCCGCCAGTTCGATCACGTTTTCGATCGACAGCAGCCCCACATCTTCCTTCAACCACGGAAACGGCGCCCATCCAATCGAGCAGGTCTTATGAATCTCCACGCCGTTCCCCACATTGAACGGCACATCGCGAATCGCCTGCAGCACGCGGTTACTCAGCAGCGCCGCATTCTCCCGGTCCGTCGTCCGGCACACCAGCAAAAACTCTTCGCCGCCCCAGCGCACCAAATCGTCTGTGCCGCGCATCACCGACTGGATGCGCTTGGCCACTTCTTGCAGCAAGCGGTCGCCCGCCGCGTGTCCCATCTCATCGTTCACCCTCTTGAATCGGTCGATGTCCACCAGCACGAAGATCAGTTCCTGCCCCTCCCCGCTCGCCACTGTCTCATTCTCGCGCGGGGATTTCAGGTGCGACCGCGTAGCCTGCGCAATGTCCGTCGAGATCGTCTCGTAGAAATATCTCCGGTTTCGCGCGGCGGTCAGCGGATCGGTCAACGACCGTTCTTCCAGCTCCTTGTTTTTCTGCATCAACTCCGTATTGCGTTCCGCCACGGCCTTTTCCAATTCCACGCGCCGCCGGTTCAACGCCCGCGTTCGCAGCGACACATACCCGGCGAAGCATCCCAGCAGCAAGAATGTCCCCGCCACACGTGCCCACCACGTCTGCCAGAAACTGGGCAACACCTTGAACTGGAATGTCGCCGCATTCGACGTCAGCGCCACCCCTGCTTCCCGGCATTGCACCCAAAATTGGTAATCTCCCGGAGGCAATCCTCCGTACTGCACTTCTCTTTGCTGCGTCTCCGTCGGTTGTGTCTCCAATCCCCTCAGTTGATACACACAGGAAACTGGGGCCAGATTGCCCAAAATCATCGGCGCAAATTGCACCATCAGCGATCCGTCCGGCGACTTCACTTTCGCCGTTTCCTGCGCCTGTCGCTCCTGACCTCCCAATACCACTTTCGTCAGCACTACATTGATCGCTTTCTCGCCCGCTTCCGTCGCCTCCGGACGGTATCGCGCCAATCCTCGCGAGGTCGCGATTAGGTAGCTCCCATCCTTTTCCTCGCGCATACCTGTCCATGGACTCACGTCATCCCACAACAATCCATCCGCGTGGCTCAACGCCTGTAACCGGCCGTTTGGCGAGCGAATCGCCAGCCCATCCGGCCCGTCAAACCACACCCGCCCGTGCGAGTCATGCCCGACAATCAACCAATCCCACGCATGATTCTCGAAGTGCGCTCTCCCGTTATCGTCCAACGACACCCTGGTCACTTCCACCACGTCGTTATACGCGACCCACGCCTCTTTCTTACTCAACGCCGCGATGCTCGTGATCGCCTGCCCCTGCAGCCCGTCCTTCATCGTCAGCGTCAGCCAATTCTTTCCGTCGTATCGGTACACAACGGCCGTCCCGGATATCCACAACGAGTTGTCCGGCGCAAATTCCAGGAAATACAGCTCCGCCCCGGAGCCCAGCGGCAACGACACATCTTCTGGTTCCGCACTGGGATTTCGCACATCGAATTTCACCAAGTGATCCCGTGTCGTCGCCCAGATTTCTCCTGTAGGCGATGCCCGCAGCATCTGATACGGCCTTCCTCGATAACCCGCGTGTACCGTGGTCGCGAAATTCTCCGGATCAATCCGCACCACCGCGCCCGTCACAGTCAACGCCCAAATCGCGCCGTCTCCCGCCTCTTGCAACTGCCGTACCTGCGCCCTCAGGCTATCGCCCAACGACGGCACCTTCTCCCACCCGTGGCGCTTTTCGTCCCACACCGCCACTCCTCGCGCCGTGCTCACCCACAATCGTCCATTGCGATCTCGCTGCGTCGCCCATGTCGTGTTGTCCGGCAATCCCTCCGCGGTCGTCCATCCGGTCCATTCGTGAATGCCCGGCAGTCGGTCCAGTCCCGTTCCCGATCCTCCCACCCACAGCGTTCCTTCGCGGTCTTCCATCGCGAATTGAATGTCATTGCTTGAAAGTCCCTGCTTGTCCGTCACCACTTCCCATTGCCCATTCGGCCTTTCCCAGTACAATCCCGTCGACGACGGCACCAGCAATTCCCCTCGCTGATCCAGCGTCGGTTTCCCTTCTGTGTCGTCTTCCGGCCCAATCTCCACTGGCTCCACTGTCACTTTGTGCTCTTCCGGATCCAGCCGTTCGAGCTTGGTCGCCGTTCGCAACCACAGTGTGTGTGCCCGGTCCCAAAGCAGCGCCACCACTCGTTCGTGGGGCAACTCGATTTCCAAATCGATCTGCACCTCATTCGACCCGGCCTCTACGTGCGCCAGATGCGTTCCATACGTGAACCAGATTGAATCATCATCGCCGCGCACAATTCCTACCGCTGGCTCGTTGATTGCTTCCCTTTCCCCCAAAACCATGTTTCTCCCAGGATCGTGGGGATCTACCCGCAACACCCCGTGGCCGAACAACAACGCATACGCCACTCCCTTGCTATCCACCGCAAATATCTGTGAACTGCTGGCCAGCGCCTTCGTCCGCCCGGCCACCGCCAGGCTCTGAAACTTTCCATCCTTGTAGTAGGCAATCCCGCGATTTCCCGCAAACCATGGCGTGCCATCCGGCGCAATCAGCAGGTCCAGTACGTAGTGCCCGATCAATCCTTCCACGTCCGTCATTTTCTGTGCATGCGCGCCGTCGTAGCGGTATAGCCCGGTCTGCGTCCCGATCCACAAGAAACCGGTGCGGTCTTGCCCGATCGCGGTGACCGTTACCGCTCCTAATCCAAACTCGTCTGACAATCGTTGTACTGTGAATCGCGGATGATCGGGAAAACTCACTGGGGCTGTGTCTGCGCCCGCGGCATTCCGCGCGCACGCCAGTGCGCACAACAGGACCAATCTGCGGATTGTTCGTGCGTTGCTCACAGAGTTTCAGCCGCTTCATGAAGAATTTCTGGTGCGCCTGGGCGGTGCGCCGGACCAGTTTCTTCTCGAGCAACCCAGCTTACGGTGCGGCCTTGTTTGCGGTAAATCCAACAAAGGTACTTTGTTGTAGTACCAGCGACGGGTAACTACTTTGTTATACGTGGCGGCGCGGCGGCGCTCTGTCGCGGCTCTTGTTCCGCCTCCCGGTTTCGGGTGCCCTTAACCATGTTTTCTACCAATAACTTGCGGAACTTCGTGCGCTCTTCCAAGCCGATGTCCACGATTTCGAAGGACATATCTTGCGCCCGGTAATCTCGCATCAGTGCGGTTGCCTGCAAATTACGTAAACCCAGCTGCATCTTCAGTTGCACTTGCGTTCCCGGCGCCAGGTGCATATCTGTGGTCGCCAGCCCGCCGCTCAAGCTGGCCGTCTTGATATCCAGGTGGCAGTTCTGCTTCAAGTTGGTGCTCACCGCCGAAATCGATTTTTGCAAGCGCACCCGCGTGTGCCTCCGGTGCCGCACGAACTTTGAATTGTGCGGCACTTCCAGCGGCGCCAACTTCATGTCGTCCTGCTCGATTCCGCTCTTCGGCAAGTACTCCTTCACCCACTCCGGATCCAGCTTCTCCAAGGCCTGCAGCGCCGCGATCCGCAATTCTTGCGGATTAATCCAACCGAAAATCTTCCGCGCTTCCAGAATTCGCACCAGCGCGTTCACCGATTCCGCGGCCTTGATTCTGCCCAACCCTTCCACCGCCTTCACCCGCAAATACGCCGCCGCGCCTGCCGGCAAATCTCCATCCGCCAAAGTCAGTAGTCGTCCCAGCGCTTCCCGGTCTTCCGTCATGCCCGCTTCATCCACCACCAGCGGCATAATCAGCGGGTCCACGTGATCCAGAATCTTCAGCAAAATGCGGCAGCGTTCCGGCGCGCCGCAGGAGGCAATCTGCCGCACCATGCGGTCTTGTCCCGCTCGCGGAAAATCCTTGATGCGCGCGGGCAGAAACACTTCCGCCGCGGTTGGATCCAGCCTCACCAGCAGTCCCACCATTTCCACCGCGTCCGCATGGGGCCCGCCCCGCACCGTGCTCCGCAAATATTGCTGCGCTTCTTCGCCCAGGTCCTGCGCCAGGTTCGCAATATTCTCCAGGTCGTCCCGGTATTGGCATCGATTGAAGCGCAGCGCCAGCTGCTCCACCGCGATTCCCGGCACCTGTTTCAGCACTCCCGTCAATCCTGCGGATAGTTGCCGCGCGCGCAATGCCTCATCCACAAATTCCGGCACGCGGTCCTCAATTCCCATCTTGCCCCGCAACGTCCTCGCGATGCCCGGCCTCTGCGTTTCCACTCCTGCCAGCAGGTTCAGCGCCTGCTCCATCGCGGGGTAGCACCGTTTCGCGGCCGCTTCCTGGGTCAACCTCACGAACGCCGCGCTCACCAGCGCTTGCAGGTCTTGATCCTGTTCCACGCTCAAGCGCACACCCACGTGGCGCAGCGCCTGCACCAGCAATCGCGGATCCGCCGTCGCGTACAATTCCGCTAACTCGGAAAGGCCGGTAGCCGCTCGTTTTCGCGCATCCGGCTCTTCGCTATCTGCGCAGCTCGCATAGTTCTGCAAGATGCTGATCGCTTCGGCCACATTGCCTTGCTCTATCAACCCGGCCACGTACGACTGCACGTTCTTCGGCGGAATGCACCACGCTTCCGACGACAGCAGCACCTCTCTTTTCGCCGCCTCCGGCACGCTCGCCCAAAATTGCCGGTCCAGTATCTCGCGGTGTGATTCCACCAGCAGTCCTGCCTCGGTCATGCGATCTTCATGCTGGCCCAACAGCTTGCGCAGCGCTTCGATCTCTTGGTTCATGCGGTCCAGCATCTGCCGCACCGCGTTCACTTTCAAATCCCCTCGTTCAAACTGTTCCAGCGCAAACCGGATGGACAGGTGTTCTGCCAGCTTTACCAGCATGCCCTGATCCAGCTTGGCGTTCTTGCTTTGTTCCGCGATTCCTGCCAGCGCATTGCGCAGCACGTCCTGTGCGCGCATCGGCAACTTCGCCACTTCTCCCTGGAATTCCACCGCGGCTCCCGCGGGATTCGTTCCGCTTCCCACTTTTCCGAAGGTCGTCAACGCGTGCAGGATCGCGTAGATGTCTTCATCCGTCGGTTCACCCAACCCGCTTCCAAATCCTCGTCCCGCGCCAAATGCATATCCGGTTCCACCGCCGCTGCCGGTTCCGCTCCCAATGCCGGTTCCCGTCCCCATTCCACTACCTGCGCCGGTGCCGCTGCCTGCTCCGCGTCCCGTGCCTCCGCCGCCGCTCCCAACTCCGCCACTCCCGCTTCCAGTCCCTGTTCCTATTCCACTCCCAGTTCCTACTCCGGCTCCGCTCCCAATTCCTGTCCCTGTTCCCCTGCCGCCGCCTGCCCCGCTCCCAATCAACGTGCCAATGCCGGCTCCACGTCCTCCGCCGCTTCCACTCCCGACACCCGCTCCTGTCCCGCTACCTGCTCCGGCTCCGCTTCCTGTGCCTGCTCCTGTTCCACCTCCAGAACCAGAGCCGGCCGCGCCTACCCCGCTCCCGCTTCCCACGCCTCCAACAACTCCCGACCCATCCCCTATGCCGAAGCCAGCTCCCTCACCGGCGCCACTTCCATATCCGCCGCCACCACTCCCCGGACCACCGCTTCCTTCCCCTCCAGATCCTTCTCCCGTTCCACCGCTCCCGAGCCCGGTTCCCGCGCCGCCGCCCGATTTCGATCCTTCCGCCGCTGCAATTAACTCCAGCAGCTTCTGCGGGTCGTTCAGCATTCTCTTGAAGGAATCTTGTTCGTCTCCCAGCGATGCCGCCGCTAGCTGCGCGGCCACGCTGGCATCTTTCAGCCGTGCATCGGTGGCCACAAAACAAACTTCATTCACGTGGATGCCTTGTGCATCCGCAATCGCGTCTTTCAATTGTTGCGCCAGTTCCGCAGGCTTGGCTTTGCCGGTCGGAAACGCGCGCACCAATTTGGCCAGTTCTTCCTGCGTTATGTTCGGTTGAAACTGGATACTCGCCAGTCCCGCGGCGCTCAGCAACTGCGCAAATTGTTTCTCCGCCGGCGATCCCTCCAGCGGCACGCCATCCAGCAGCAATTGCGCCCCGGTGGCGCCCAGCAACAGCCCGCTGTCTGCATCCTCCGGGACCGCCGTGCGCAATTCGCTCCAGGCAATCTGTAACTGTTCGTTCGTCCGCGTGTGGTCGAACCCGTACAGGCGTGCAAACTTCAGCAAAATGTTTAAGCTTCGAACAAAGGCGCGAGCGGCGGTGGTCTTTGGGTCTGTTTTCATCCTGCCGAACCTTCGCTCCGTCGAGTACTGCCGAACGATTGCTCTGAAGTACAACCTTTCTAGTACGGTAGGCCCGTTGCCTTCGCCTCACAATGGTACAGTGGTCCCATGTGACCCTCCCGCTAGCTCGTCGTT